>NZ_JAGGNA010000001.1:2440750-2748626 GCF_017875765.1 Flavobacterium sp. CG_23.5
CCATTGTTTGATACGGTGTTTGCCTCGGGCGAAACTGCAGGCAAAACGTTCTTCGTTTAGAAAATTATCAGCGATAAGTTTTACTAAAATTTGATCAATTTCATCAGAGTCCATTTTCATGGTTCGCAATTTAGCCACTACTTCTTCGTGACAGCGTTCTTGATAGGCGCAAAAATGTTCGATTTTTCTAATAGCTTCTTTGACGGAATAAACTGGATTCATTTATTATTTTTTAAAAGTTGGAAATTTAGGTAATTATTATTAGTTATAGAGGGATTTTATTATTGAAAATGAATGTAATGGATTCAAGACCACTTTTTACCTAATATTTTAGTTTATTGCGAAAATGAATGTGCAAATTGCTTAAAAACAGTATTTTAACAGATATAGATGCTTGTTATCGATTTAATTTTTGTATGTTTTTTATTATTATTTACTTAGAGTAACATATTTAAATGATTTCCCCCAAATCTTAAATGTTATGAAAATAAAATTACTACCTACGCTTTTATTAGTGTTGTCTCAAACTTTGGTGTATTCGCAAACTACTGGAGACTACCGATCTACAACTTCTGGCCCATGGAATAGTGTGGTAAGCTGGGAGTACTACAATGGAACTGCTTGGGTTACTCCTTTAACTACATCACCGCAAGGATATCCCGGTCAATATGCTGTCACGGCCGGGTCTGTTTTAATACAATCAGGTCATACCATTTCAGTTGGCTTGACGGGTATTTCAACTCAATTACTTGGTACTATAACAATTACTGGTACATTATATTTTTTAGGAGATACTAGCGGGGTCGTCAGTACAATTAAAACGCCTCTTATTGTCGTTACTCTGGGTGCCGGCTTAATATCAATGGTAAATAAAGTTACCTTGTACGTGCCGATCGATAATTCTGTTATCGAAACATCTAACGCAGGAATGAATGGTGGTAATTGCAGTAATAATCAGACTATCATTCTGGGATACACTACTCCTATAACTATTGATTGTTCAGGAAATTTAAAATTTGCCTATGTAGAAGCTGACGGAGGTACCCCTAATGCTGTGCCTACGTCAAATACTCCCGTTTGTCAAGGCAGTCCTATTAATTTATTTGGAAATTATGCTGGGCTTGGGCGAAATAATGCCATCACGTATTTATGGACAATTGTTGATCCTAATAATAATATAGTTACTGCAGGAGTTACGGCACGAAATCCAATTATCAATTCACCTATTGTTGGGAATTATAAGGCGACACTTAAATGTACGTCCACGTATAGCAGTAATTCCTATACTAATTCCGAAACCATTAATGTAGTAGTGAACCCCACACCAACAGTTCCTATAATAGGTGCGATAAAGCCAATTGATTGTAATTCAGCCGGTAGTGTCGTTCTCAGTGGTTTGCCATCAGGCACTTGGACAATTAATCCTGGAAACATTACGGGTTCCGGTTCTACAGGAACAGTAACTGGATTAATGGTTGGCAATTCCTATTCTTTTTCTGTGACGAATCAATTTGGTTGTGTTTCACCAGCAACAACCGGGAGTATTGTAATTACTGATAAATCGTCTTCTACATGGTCTGGAAGTTGGAGCAACGGTATTCCTGATATCACCACCAATGTAATTATTGCAGCAGACTACGATACCAATTTGTTGCCTAATATTACTGCGTGTAGCTTAACGGTAAATTCTGGAAAAGTTCTTACTATTAGTGATCAAAAATTTGTAACTATTCAGAATAATTTAGTTGTTAATGGGACCTTAAATATCGCAAACCAAGGATCTTTAGTAATGATAAGTGATTCAGGCACGGTGATAAATAACGGGACCATGAGGGTAAATAAAACGACCACTCCTTTTGAAAAGTCGGACTATACGTATTGGTCAAGTCCAATTACGAGTACACCAATCTCTTATACTGCAGGGACTACGTTTGCAAACTGGCGAACTGATCATGCTTACTATTTTAATCCTGCTAATTTTTTAGATTCAGACGATGATGGTTTTGACGATAATCATGATGATTGGGTAAGGGCTAGCAATATGGATGTTCCAGGAAAGGGATACATCATCATGGGTCCAACTTGGTTAACTTCTTACCCTGCAGTAGAATCTGTAGTTTTTAATGCTAGTTCTACCGTAAATAAAGTAAACACAGGTAGTATAAATGTTCCAATACAATTAACTCCGGGAACAATTGCAGATGATGATTGGAATTTGGTAGGTAACCCGTATCCTTGCGCAATCGATGCAAATAAATTCATTAATGCAAATAGTGCAAACATTGACGGTACCTTATATTTTTGGACTCATAAGGCTAATCTAGGAGGTGGTGCAAATCTTGGTCCCGATGCATATAATTATTCTCAATCTGATTACGCGATATACAATTTGACAGGAGGCACGGCTACCGTTTCAACAATGGCAGCTAAAACGATTTCAACAACCGGAAGTTCAGATTCATCCGTAAATTCAGTACCGCTTGGATATATTTTGTCTTGCCAAGGTTTTTTTGTCGAGGCAAAAAATGGTAATGTTAATTTACTTTTTAATAACGATATGCGTGTCGGTTCTACAACACCAACATCGAACACACAATTTTTCAGAACGATGCCTGTTAAAGAAATAACCGAAGTCAAAGATCGGATTTGGCTAAATTTAGAGAATAAAGATGGGATGTTTAGTCAACAGCTCGTTGGGTATTTTAAGAATGCTACAAATGACTTTGATAATGGCTATGACGGGATGCTAAATGATGGGGGTAATTATGTTAATTTTTACTCTTTAATAGGTGATAGTGCCTACAAAATACAAGGGAGGGAAGCTTACAAAAGTAGTGATGAGGTCCGTCTTGGTTATTCTAGCGCCGTTGATGGGATTTTCAATATAAACATCGACTCTAAAGAGGGAGTGTTTAGCAGTATCAACAATGCTGTTTTGCTCGAAGATAAATTGACTGGCGTTATTCATAATCTGAAAGAATCTCCATATAGTTTTACCACCAAATCGGGAACATATGATGATCGTTTTGTATTGCGATATACAGATAAAACTCTAGAAACTAAAAGCTTTAAAAAACTCGAAAATACAGTTTTAGTGTATAATACAAATAAAGAAATAACAATAAACTCGCCAAATGAAATGATTTATAAAATTCAAGTTTATGATTTATTTGGAAGAGTACTATTTCAAAAAACAAATGTAAATAACAATGACTTTATTGTTCAAAATTTAGGGTTAACGCACCAAGTTCTGTTGATTAAGATTTTATTACATGATGGGCAGATCGTCGCAAATAAAATTGTTTATTAAAGTTAATTTAAACATTTATGTTTTTAAAAAGCCGGTATGTTGCAACGCAATGGCTTTTATAATCTTCCAGTTGTTGTTTTTGAATCCATTGGATAATATGTGATGACATAAAATTTTTGGTGCTTAAAGATTACGTTTAAAATTTGATTGTGGGAATTAATGTTTTTCGGCAGATTTTCCATTCATAGAGTATTGCGTAAATAATGAAATTAACTTACAATAGTACCCAATCATCACTGTATAAATTTTCTAAAACATATGATTTTTTCTAAAAACAGGATTTGAAGTATATGATTGCTGCATTATAACTGAAATATGCGTACTTAATCGACTTAATTTGGCTGGCATCTTGGTTTTTTATATTTTTATTTGTAGGCTAAAACCTATATTAGATTCCTACGAGATAAATATGAAAATACTTTTACACAAATTTAATTATTTTGTTTTCACATTGATGTTTTTTTCTATTTCCGGAAATATGGATGCAGCCCAGGTCACCATTAACTCAGCGGTGATTTATAATGCAATTTATGCTGGAGATGATATTATAATTGCAAGTGGGGGTACTTTTACTATAAATAGTGACGCTCAATTAAATACAATTACAGTAAAGGGATCTGGCACTTTAATCGTTAATTCTCCTTATATATTAACAGTTGGTATCTCAACTAATGCTTTTTCAAACCAAGTAGTTGACTTCGCGAATAATAGTATTGTTACTATTAATGCTGGAGCTACGTTAATTGTTTATGGTCTATTGAACAACAGTAATAATAGTACTGGTATTTCATTTAATGGTACGGTTAAGATTTTTGGAAATGTAACTGGAGGGAATGGATCAACAATTGTTGGTACAGGGACGTTAGAAGCAACTGGTACAATTATAACAGACAATAGTGGTGCCATTTTTGGCTCAGATGGTAATTGTTCTACCGGACCATGTAGTGGAGGTAGTCTTTGTGGGTTTACAACGAGTATATCAAGTAATCAAACCGTTTGTTCAAATGTAACACCTTCTACATTATCTAGTACAACGAATGCAAGTTCCCCAGAGTATCAATGGCAATCATCAATAATTTCTGGCGGTGGATTTGCAGATATTAACGGAGCAACGAGTCCAACATATTCTTTCTCTGCCCCATTATCTCAAACTACTTATTATCGATTGAAAGTAAAAAGTACATGTACCGTAATTACTTCTCAAATTACAATCACTGTAAATTCTTTACCAGTTATTGCTTCACAACCGGTAAGTCAGTTAGATTGCGAGGGGGCTTCTGTTAGTTTTAATGTTGTAGCCTCTGGAGCAACGACTTATACTTGGAAGTACAAATTACCTGGAGGAAGTTTTGCTACTATGCCGGTTACCAATGTAACTTACCCTACAATTAGCAAAATTACAGTAGCAAAAGTGGGTAGTGCACAATTTCCTGATGGTACACAATTTCAAGTAATTGTTTTTAATGGCACATGTAGTGTTAGTTCGAGTATTGCGACTCTTTCTGTAAATGAAATAACAGGAATAACAGGTAGTCCATTAGTTACTCAATGTTATGGAACAAATTATGCTTTAACGGCTTCAGTTTCGGTTACTGCCATACCAAATGTTGTTTCTTATCAGTGGAAAAAATCTATTACGTCAGGTGTCTGGACAGTCGTAGATAATGTTGGAAAATACTCTGGAGCGACAACAGCCTCATTAAACATTACGGGAGGAACGCCTTCAGAATCTGCTGCATACCGTGTATACATCACTTTTAATAATTCAACGACTCAATGCTCGGTAGATAGTTCAACCAGAGAACGTCAAATCACTTTTCTCCCGCTGTTAACAGCCCCGACAATTACTTCAATAACGCAACCTAATTGTGTAACACCGACAGGAACAATTGATATTACAGTTCAAAGCGCAAGTGATATTTATAGTTTTGATAATGGCGGGACTTATCAATCAAGTAATACTAAATCAGGATTAGCGGCAGGAAATTACATTGTGCTAATAAAAAATATTGCGGGATGCATATCATCATCAACCGCAGTTAATTTATCTTCTGCGACAACAACTTGGAGTGGGTCTTGGTCAGATGGAGTACCAACCATTAATCAAAAAATTATTTTTAACAGTAGTTATAATTCAACTGGTGACCTTTCGAGTTGTTCATGCTATGTTTCGGGTGGTGCAAATGTAATTATTAATTCTGGTCATACGCTGACTGTCGCAAATGAAGTTACTGTTGCCAGTTCAGGGTCTTTAACTTTTGAGGATACCGCTAGTTTGGTACAGCTAAACAATGTCGCCAATGCAGACAATATTACTTACAAGCGATTAACTACGCCGATAAGTAAATTTGATTATACTTATTGGTCTTCGCCAGTTTCGCCACAAACATTATACAATGTTTCTTCGAATACAGCCGCAGACAAGTTTTTTTCTTTTGATGCAGTGGCCGATGCTTGGAAACAGGAAAGTTCAAGTACTGTTATGGGGAAAGGGATTGGTTATATCATTAGGGGACCGCAGAATTTTACGGCACCTTTACCTCCAGGTCCTTATCAAGCGTCTTTTAGTGGAGTGCCAAATAATGGAAATATAACAGTATCCATCATTCCCTCTGTCGAAGCATCTTATCTTTTAGGGAATCCATATCCTTCCGCTTTAGATGCCAATGCGTTTTTAATAGCAAATAGCGGGGTATTAGATGGGACTATTTATTTTTGGACGCATAATACACCTATTACTGGTAATTTGTATTCGCAGGGTGATTACGCTTCTTATAACCTTGTTGGTGGAGTTAAAACTAGTGCCGTAAATACAGGAGTTAATATCGATGCTCCGTCGGGGAAAATTGGATCAGGGCAGGCATTTTTTGCAACTAGTATTGCCGCTGGAACTGTAGTATTCAATAATAATATGAGAGTAGGAGTAGGAGGTATTACGGGAAACAACTCGCAGTTTTTTAAATTTAGCGCAAAATCAAAAATGGCTGACTCCTTTGAAAAAAATAGAGTATGGCTAAATTTATACAATAATCAAGGTGTATTCAAACAAGCTTTGGTAGGCTATGTGGACGGAGCCACAAATGACTATGATAATGGATATGATGGAGAGACATTTGATGGGAATGAGTTTTTAGATTTTTATAGTATCAACCAAGATAAAAACCTGGTGATTCAAGGTAGATCTTTACCCTTTAATGAAACTGATGTTGTTTCTATCGGTTATAGATCTACTATTGTTGGTGATTTTACAATTGCGATTGATCAAACAGATGGGTTATTTGTAAATCAAGATGTATTTATTGAAGATAAAAACGCCAAGATTATTAAAAATTTAAAAGAAGGAGCTTATAATTTCAGTACTGAAGCAGGAACATTCAACGACCGTTTTGTGTTGCGTTATACCAATAAAACTTTAGGAACCAATAATTTTGATAAACTCGACAATACAGTTTTAGTCTCGAATAAAAATAAACAAATAAAGATAAACTCATCGGTCGAAATGATTAACAAAGTTCAAGTGTACGACTTATGGGGTAGATCCATTTATCAAAAAACGAACGTGAATACAAATGAATTCATCATTCTAAATTTAGCTTCTGCTCATCAAACTTTACTGGTTAAGATTCTATTGCAAAATGGACAGACGTTCACTGATAAAATTGCTTATTAAAAGACTTTAAAACATCAAATTATGCATTCCTTCATTTGTATGTGTCTTTTCGTTTTTTAGAATTTTTGTTATTCTCCACAAATTTTAAAATTAAAATCAATAAAAGATGTATTTAAACAGATATAAATGCATTTAAACGGTTTTATTTTGTTTTCTAGTTGTTTTTAGATGTTTTTGCAGATTAATGCCTACTAATTTTCTTTAACATCCCAAAAATTATGATAAAAAAACTACTCACTCCTTTTTTTCTAATTTTGTTTCAATTTGGGATTACGGCACAAAAAGCCATTTATAAAGGATCATCAAAAAGGAATTCGTCTACGCTTTTAAATTCGTATTTAAAATTAGTCCAATCATTTTCGGTTCGTAAATTAAATGAATTTAAAGTAATTTTTGTTTTAATAGCCCTATTTTCTTTCTCTCTAACTAATGCGGCTACAATAATAAGTGCAGGAAGTGGTTCTTGGTCAACGCCATCAACTTGGGTTGGAGGTGTTGTTCCTTTGGCTTCAGATAATGTAACTATTGGCGCTGGTCATGCCGTTACGGTTACAGTTTCTGCGAGTATTACTAATCTTAATTTAAGTACAACCACTAGTAAATTAATTATTAACAGCAGTCAGACATTTACCGTTATCGGAACTTTTGCAAATAGTGGAACTACCACTAATGGAGTTAACGGGCCTGGAACGATTTTGTTTACCGGCACAACTAGCTTTGGAATTTTAACACTAACTGGGGTGCCGCCTTCTATTATAATTGGTAATGGGGTCAGTACAAATACGATAACTGTTGGAGCAAATACAATAGTTACTGATGTGACCGTTAATGTAGGCGCAACATTGAGTACTATGAATAGGGTAATTGCGGTTAACGGTAATTTCACCAATAATGGAAAGGTCTCAGGAACAACGGCACAAGTAAATCTATCGACAGGTAATTTTAGTAATACCGGAACGTTTACACTTTCCACAGGTCAAGTAGCTGTTTCCACAGGGAATTTTAATAGTACCAGTTCATTTATATTTACTAATGCAGGTTTTTTAAAATTAGGAGGAAATTTCACTTATTCAGGAATTTTTACGCTATTCATAGCACAAGTTCAGTTTACAGGTTCTGCCAATCAATCGATTCAGGGATTTACCACCACAGGATTAGTAAGTATGCTAAAAACAGGAGGGGCGGCTACTTTAACGGGAAATGTCAGCGCCGGTGGATTAACTATAAGTGGAGCTGGAGGGACTTTAGATTTAGTATCAGGGACGCATACCTTTAATGGAACTTGGACGAGAACCAATGGAACGCTTAATTGTGGTTCTAGTTTGTTAAGAATTGGAGCTAGCATAGCAGGTACTGGCGTTGGAACATTTAGCCCAGGTACTGGAACAGTAGAATATTATGGAGCTGCGCAAACGGCAGCTGTTGTAAACTATAATAATTTAATTATTTCTGGCACAAAAAACAAGACATTTTCAACGCCACCAACTGTAAATGGTACTCTCTATATGGCAGGTACTACTGCTGCAGTTATTGTTACCACAGGAGCTGTGACTTATGGAGCAAATGCGACATTACAATATAACAAAGCCGCAGCTTATGCAGCTACTTCAGAAGAATGGATTACTCCATTTGCTTCAACTGGCGGAGTGGTTATTGCTAATACAGGTATAATAACATTGAATGAGGCTAAAGTTTTTAATCCTACAGCGCCATTAACAATAGGTCTGAATGCTAAATTAAATACAAGTGGAAGTAATTGGGGCTTGACTTTTGGAGGTAATTTTATAAATAATGGAGGTATCCTCACTGCTAATGCTTCACCTATAACAATTACGGATGTTTTGGCAACTCAAAGTATTGGTGCTTTTAATACCGCAGGAACTGTCAGTATGACAAAAACTGCAGGTATTGCTACTTTAACAGGTAATGTAACGGGAGGTCTATTGACCATTAACGGATCTGTAGGTACATTAAATTTAGGAATAGGATTAACACATACTTTTTCAGGACTTGTCACACTTATTGCTGGAACACTGAATGCCGGTTCAAGCACTATCAACGCAAATCTAGTAGCTAACCCAGCGTGGACGAACACGGCAGGAGTATTTGTTCCCGGTACAGGAACAGTAAATTTTGGGGGAGCAGGAGCCCAGTTCCTTACAGGGACATTAGTTACATCCTTTAATAACTTAACCGTTTCCGCATCAGGGCTTAAATCTTTAACAAAAGTCCCTTTAGTTAATGGCACGCTCTCTATGGAGGGAACTGCTACGGTTTCTGCAGCGCCTACTTATGGACCTGCCGCTAAACTACAATACAATACAACTACACCTAGATTATCAAGCTTTGAATGGATTACTCCATTTACAGCAACTGGTGGGGTTCGTGTCATCAGTACAGGAACAATCACAGCTAATAGTGCTAAAATTTTTAATGCTTCAGTACCTCTCACTGTTGGAAATGGCACAAACGGAAGTTTAGATAATGGTGGTTTTTTACTATCTGGAGTAGGAACTTTTAGCCTTGCTAATGGAGGAACCTTAAATTTGAGTGGAACAAGTACTTTTCCCTCAGG
Organism: Flavobacterium sp. CG_23.5; assembly: GCF_017875765.1. NCBI lineage: Bacteria > Pseudomonadati > Bacteroidota > Flavobacteriia > Flavobacteriales > Flavobacteriaceae > Flavobacterium > Flavobacterium sp. CG_23.5. The sequence goes on from NZ_JAGGNA010000001.1 coordinate 2,450,306, forward strand.
TTTTGCAACAAATGCATTAGGCGCAACGAGTACGGTTAAGTATAGTGGTACAGGACAAACAGTCGCCATCCAAAATTATGGGAATCTTGCACTTAGTGGTATTGGCAATAAGACTTTTGCAGGGGCAACTGTTATTTCGGGTAATTTGTCTTTAGGTACTGGCACAGTAGCGATTTTGTCTGGTGGGTCTGTTTCGACTTCCACAGCGCTTACTTTTATAGCAGTTTCTCAACCTTTAGGTTCTTATGGAGGAGCATTATCTTCAGCTAGCAATAAAAACGTGACTTACTTTGGCAACACAACAACTGGTGTGTTAAATGTTGGTGTAATTTGTGTTCCAGGCACATGGACTGGTCTTATTAGTTCTGATTGGAATGTTGCTAATAACTGGTGTGGACTAAGCATTCCAAACGCTACGACTGATGTAATTATACCAGCCGCACCTACTAGAAAGCCAATAATAACTCTTGCCGATGCTTTGTGTCAAACTATCACTATTGATAATGGGGCGTCTTTAAGCTTTTTAGCTAATTTTACACTAGCTGTAAGCGGGAACTGGATTAACAATGGGATTTTTACAGCAGGTATTGGTACAGTAAATTTTACAGGGACTGCAGATCAATCAATTGGAGGTTTGTCAACCAATACATTCAATAATCTTAGTAACTCCAATGTTCTTTCTACTCTTTATACAACAAAGGATATAATAGTAAATGGCATACTCAATAACAGTTCTGCCACTTCTGTATTTGACCTCTCCACTTTTGCATTGACAGGAGGAGCTGCTTTTACTAATTCAGGTTCAGGACAAATTATATCATCGAACCTTTCAACTAATCCAATTCCTTCAGGTAAAATTTGGACCAATACCATCAATTATGCTAGTTCAACAGGAGGACAAACCATCGTAGGTGGAATTTATAATGCCATTCCTTCTCTGCAACTCAATAATATTTCTGGGACCCAAACCGCTTCCGGCCATATAACAGTTGGCAATCAATTGAATATAGATAATGGAGGTGCTCCTATTTTTAATATGAATGGATTTAATCTAGCTGCGGGGATTTTAAATATGACGCCCACAAATGCGGTATTGGACATGCAATCAGGAAATTTACTATATGATAATAGTGTATTATCTGCATCTACTATGAATGGAACAGTACGCTTTTCTGGTGCAACAAACGGACTTTATGTTCCTACAGGTACGGTTGACTATTATGGTGCAGCGCAAACAGTTGCTGGGGGTGATTATAATAATCTTTTGTTCTCGGGCCTTGGAGGTAGTTATAGTATTGCTAACGATATAAATGTTACCAAACTTACGGTGACTAATGGTGCTGTTACAGTAAAAGATGGTGTTGTAACTACAGCAGATGATGTAATCACTGTAACGGTTCCTGGAAGCCTTACGTTCGAAAACAGTGCCAGTTTAGTGCAAACAACTTATACGGGAGCAAATACGGGAAATATAACCTACAAAAGACTAACTAATACCGCTATCCTTAATAGTGATTCTGTCTTTTGGTCTTCACCAGTTACAGTTTCGGGCTTTTCAGGCCCAAAATTATCTGATGTATCCCCTAATACAAATCTTTTTTACTCTTTTGATACCACAGAAAATTGGAAACAAGAATCACCAACAAAGCTAATGGACATAGGTGTGGGCTATAGTATTCTTGGACCTAAAAGTAATTCGGCGCCAAGTCTCTTCCAGGCCTCATTTATCGGGACGCCAAATAATGGATCTTATCCTATCGCAATTACAGGTGTACCACCTTTACCTGTAACTGATCCAAATGCAGGAAAATTATATCTTCTAGGGAACCCTTATCCATCTGCCATTGATGCAGATTTGTTTTTAGCTGCAAATACCATTTTAGATGGAACTCTTTACTTTTGGACCCATAGTCCCGCTATTGCTAATAATATTTATACGGATGCTGATTATGCGTCGTATAACACGACTGGATCAGTTGGAATTGGGCCAATAGGTGCTGTTCCTTCTGGTATAATTGCGGCAGGGCAAGGTTTTTTTGCAACAGCAATTGATAATGGGACAGTTCGATTCACTAATGATATGCGAGTGTTTGGGACAGGGCCAGATGGGACATTAAATAACTCTCAGTTTTTTAAACTTAACAATACCAAAGCAAAAACATCCATTGATATGGAGAAAAATCGGATTTGGTTGGATTTTTTCAATGAGCAAGGCGCTTTTAAGCAAGCTTTAATTGGCTATATTTCTGATGCCACAAATAATTATGATAACAATTTTGATGGTGAAAGTTTTGATGGTAATAAGTATGTCGATTTTTATAGTATCAACCAAGATAAAAACTTAGTGATTCAAGGTAGGGCTTTGCCATTTGATGAAACAGATGCGGTTCCTTTAGGTTATCGCACTATTATTGATGGAGATTTTACCATAAGAATTAGTCAAGCTGATGGTTTTCTTTACGATCAGGCTGTTTTTATTGAAGATAAATTAAATAATACCCTTTTTGATTTGAAAAGCGGAGACTACACTTTTTCTACCGTTGCAGGAACATTCAACGACCGTTTTGTATTGCGTTACACCAATAAAACTTTAGGAACGAATAATTTTGACAAACTGGATAACCAAATTGTTATTTCGAAAGATAAAAATGAATTAAAAATAAAATCAGAACTGGAAACAATAAAACGAATCACTGTTTTTGATATTCTGGGTAGAAAAATATTTGAGAAAGATGTTATAAATAGTAATGAGTTTCATACCTCAAGTATTGCTTTGAATAATCAAACAGTAGTAGTAAAAGTAACTTTGAACAATGGTAAGGTGATTTCAAAAAAAGTTATTTATTAAAAATAATTGAAAATTTAATAATGCATTAAAAAATCCCATTTTGTTTATAACAGGATGGGATTTTTTAGTGTTTAATGATATTTATAAAAGTAGATAAACTCTTAAGAAAGATTCTTATTGGTTGTAATTAAAGCTTTTTCATTTTTGTAATCAATCCATTCTTGTCCTTTTCTTTTTTTCATGAAATTATCAAAATGGCGCATAATAAACACATTATAAGCGGCTTTTGACAGTTTAACAATGCTTCTTGGAAAAGCCCTTAAACTCATAGAAAAACCAGGAGTAAGGTATTTCATGTAATGCCAATAGCCTTGTGGCATATAAAGCATTTCTCCGTGTTTTAACTCAGTAACATATCCTTGGGATTGCTTCAGAGCGGGAAATTTATCGAAGTCAGGATTGTCAAAATCGATGTCTTCTCTTGAAATTAAAGAGAATGGAACTTTATATAAATAAGGTGTTTGATCTGGTGCAAATAAAACACATCTCTTTTTTCCATTGAATTGAAAATGTAGAATATTAGAATAATCAATATCATAATGCATGAAAACTCTTGAATTTTCGCCTCCAAAGAACAACATTGGCAGCTGTTTGACAAGTTTTAATCCAAGTTCCGGCCATTTGAAGTCTTTTTTTAATAAAGGAACTTCTTTCATTAAATTATAAAGAAAAATTCGAAAATTTGTCGGTTTAGACTTGAGAAGGTCAATGTAATCTGCCATTTTCATATTGGCATGCGCTTCATTGAATCCATCTTTGAAGGAAACGGGACGGTCGTCATATAACGGGACGGTTTTATCCCCAGCCATTTTTTTAATATAATCTAAATTCCATTTTTCGTAAGCAGGCCAATCAGATGTTAACTGCTCTACCACAACAGGTTTTTGTTTTTTGACGAAATTGGTGTAGAAATCTTTTTTTGAAATAGTTTTAACACGTTCAATTTCTTTCAGTTGTAATGGCATAATTAAAATTATATGTATTAAAAAAAAATTGCTCCCAGTATTTAAACTGGGAGCAAAGTTAATAAAGCTTTACGTTAATGTAAAGAAATATTCAGGATTAGTTTTTATAATGACTTTCCTTTTATTGATGCTTCCACATTTCGTTCTATTTCATGCCCTGGTCTTGACCATTTTGGTTTTTCGCCAAGTGGTGCAAATTGTGAATCTGCCGCTTCGATTGTTTGCGGTTGAGAAACCTTTGTAAATGCTTTTTGAGGATTTAAACCTAGCATTTCAAACATTTTCATGTCTTCATTTACATCAGGATTAGGGGTAGTTAATAATTTATCTCCAGCAAAAATTGAATTGGCACCAGCAAAGAAGCACATCGCTTGACCTTCACGGCTCATATTCATTCTTCCAGCTGATAATCGTACTTGCGTTTCGGGCATGATAATTCGGGTAGTCGCTACCATTCGAATCATTTCCCAAATTTCCACTGGTTTTTCTTCTTCCATTGGGGTTCCTTCTACTGCAACCAAAGCATTAATTGGTACTGATTCCGGTTGAGGGTTTAAGGTAGAAAGTGCCACTAGCATTCCTGCTCTGTCTTCGATGCTTTCTCCCATCCCAATGATTCCACCACTACACACCGTAACATTCGTTTTACGAACATTCTCAATAGTTTGTAGACGGTCTTCAAATCCACGTGTTGAGATTACTTCTTTATAATATTCTTCCGAAGTGTCTAAATTGTGATTATAAGCGTATAAACCAGCTTCTGCCAAACGGTGAGCTTGGTTTTCGGTAATCATTCCAAGCGTGCAACACACTTCCATGTCCAGTTTGTTGATGGTACGAACCATCTCAAGGACTTGATCAAATTCAGGTCCGTCTTTTACATTTCTCCAAGCCGCTCCCATGCATACACGTGATGAACCACTTGATTTCGCGCGCAAAGCCTGAGCTTTTACTTGACTCACAGACATTAGGTCATTCCCTTCAACTGAAGTATGATATCGTGCTGCTTGCGGACAATAGCCACAATCTTCCGGGCATCCTCCAGTTTTTATAGATAATAAGGTAGATACTTGAACTACATTAGGATCATGATGTTCCCTGTGTATAGAAGCTGCTTCAAAAAGCAAATCCATCATAGGTTTCTTATATATTGCGATAATTTCGTCTTTCGTCCAGTTGTGTTTTGTAATGCTCATTGATACAAATTTTTTAATGCGCCAAAAGTAGTTAAATTGTTCCAAGAATCAATTTAATAGTTTTTAAAAGACAATGTAAAATAATTTTATAAGAGGAAATTAGTCAGTTGAAAGCTTATTGTTCCAGTATAACATTAATAACATGGTGACAATTACTGACGATGCCATTCCTTCAAAAAGCAAGCAAATGGAATATGTAGTTACCGATGGGTTTCCTCCAAACAAAAAAGTTTTTGAAAGTGATTGAACATAGGCATCACCTCCTTTTGAGTAGCTATAAATAATTAATGCCAAAATGCTTAAAAACACGCCGACAAGAGAAGTCTTCATAGCCGATACAGCGTTAGCAACAAATTCTTTTTTGCCTTCAACAATATTCATTTCGATGGTTTTGTTGACACCGTAAAAAATGAAGACAACGTTTAACAAACGTAGATAAAACAAATTAGCGAGTCCTAAAACGTTCATTAGTAAAAAAAAGATTCCAATTCCAATAAAAATAATGCTTCCGTTTAATACTTCTTTTGGTAGTTTCATAGATGGTGCTTTTTTTATTTTATGAAGAAAATTTTCAAGAAAATAACGTCTTGTTTTTTTAAAGTGACCAAAAAGACAAGAATTTTATATTTAAATTTTATGTTTATCAGAAGAGTATTTGGTCTCCCAGATTAACAGCAAAATAAAGGTAACAATTACCGCAGATACGATTCCTTCAAAAAATAAAGAAATAGAATACGTCATAACGGACGGGTTACCACCAAATAAAAAAGTCTTAGATAAGGATTGCACATAGGCGTCGCCACCTTTTGCATAACTATAGCCAATGAGTCCAAGGATGCTTAAAAAAACTCCGGATAGAGAGGTGAGAAGTGCTGCAACACCATTGGAAACCAAAGCTATTTCACCTTCCATAAAATTGGATTGTAAAGTCCTATTGGTACCATAAATAACAAATAAAACATTAAATAATCGTAAGAAAATCAGATCTGCTAAACCCAAAAGCTCCATTAATAAAAAATAAGCTCCGATTCCGATGAAGATAATTAAGCCATTGGAAATTTCTTTTGGTAGTTTCATATGATTAGATTTTAAGCAATTAAAAAAATATCTGTATGATAAACATCACATTATGTCAAATTTACAGAAAATATAGTAATATTTCGTAAAATGTGTTAAAAGAATTTTCACTAAAATTATAGCTGGTTCAAATAAGTGTTTGCGGTTGTTGCATCTTTTTGCAATTGTTCTCGTAAAAGAGAAACAGATTCAAATTTTTGTTCTGAACGAATTCTTTTTAAAATAGAAACGGTGATTTCTTGACCATACAAATCTTCATTAAAGTCAAAATAATTGACTTCTATCGTTTGATTTTGACCATTAACAGTGGGATTGAAACCAATGTTCATCATTCCGAAAACAGTTTTATTATTGATTAGGCTTTTCACAATATAAACTCCATTTTGTGGAATAAGTTTGTAATCTTCTTCAACTTTTAAGTTGGCAGTTGGAAAACCTATCGTTCTGCCTAATTGTTTTCCTTTAACAATGATTCCGGTCAAGAAATACTCATATCCTAAATATTCATTTGCCAAAACCATGTCTCCTTGTAATAATGCCTTTCTAATCTTGGTCGAACTTACGGAAATCTCATTTATTTCCTGAACTGATATTTGTTCCACTTCGAAACCATATTGTTCTCCAAAAGCGATCAAATCTTGAATATCTGCAGTGCGATTTCTTCCAAAACGATGGTCATGACCAATAATTATTTTTTGAATGTGAAATCGATCAACTAAAATAGTACTGACAAATTCCTCTGCTGTCAGTCTGGAAAATTGTTCGTCAAAAGGATGGATAACAAGGTTCTCAATTCCAATTTGGTTTAACAAATCTATTTTTTCGTCAATGGTGTTGAGTAATTTTATATCGGAATGTTCCTGTAAAACCATTCTGGGATGAGGAAAGAAAGTAAGAACCAGACTTTCATAAGTACCGTTTTGTGATTTTTGAATTATTTTTTCCAGAATTTTTCTATGCCCAATATGAACTCCATCAAAAGTTCCTAAAGTTAAGATTGTTTTTTTTGTGGAAGCGAAATCGTTTATGGAATGAAAAATCTTCAAAGCAATTGTTTTTATAATGCTGCAAATTTATACTATCTATTTTAAATGCAACCGCTAATGGAATTGATTTTCGATAGAATTTGGCATAGAATTTTCAAAAAAGTCTTTAAAAACAAAAAATCATCGGTTCGAATGTATTAATTCTTTTAAATTATTAAGCTTTGGACTAATACATTAACATAAATGGTTTAATTTTGACGTTTAAATATTTTTTGGCCATGAAAAAAACTATACTATTACTGATGATTGTAGTTGTTAGTTCAACAATCCACGCTCAAAACGACTCTCCTTGGAAAAAAGTGGACCAGAACAAGCTGTCCATCTCAAATCGAAATGGTGTTAAGCCAAATCTCGATAATAAATTGTTATTTTCTTTAGATGAGGTGGCGATGAAGCAGTCATTGCTTCCGTTGCAGGATAAAATAGCGAAAGGAAATAGAATTACGATACTAATTCCGAACAAAAAAGGAGTCTTAGAACAGTTCTTAGTGTGGGAATCTTCTAATTTTGCACCAGAATTGCAAGCTAAATATCCCGATATTAGAGCGTATGCGGGAGTTGGTATCACAGACAAAAAAGCCTCGATAAATTTTAGTTTCTCTCCAAATGGGATTCAAACCATGGTTTTAAGAGCTGATGAAGGTTCTGAATTTATAGAACCATATCCTGAGAACAAGAGTATGTACGTGCTTTTTGATTCTAAAAACAGAAATAGAGGAGATTTGCCTTTTAGTTGTACAACTGAAGATAAGGCTTTGAGCAAGGAACTGCTAAATAAAGCGAGCAAAATATCAGCCAATAATAGAGTTTTTAAAACCTTAAGACTTGCTTTGTCCTGCACTGGAGAGTATGCTACATATTTTGGAGGAACTGTCACTGGTGCTTTGGCTGGTATGAATAAAACCATGACTAGAGTAAACGGAATCTTAAATAAAGACTTAGCTGTAAAATTAGAAATCATTTCCAATAATGCTTCCATAATGTATACAAATGCAGTTACAGATCCATATTCTGATTCAGCTGCAGGTGTTGGAGGGGCTTGGAATCAAGAATTGCAAGATAATTTAAGCAACGTTATAGGCAATGGTGGGTACGATATAGGTCATTTATTTGGCGCAGCTGGCGGGGGCGGTAACGCGGGTTGTATTGGTTGCGTTTGTGTTAATCCTACATTGGACGTGCCCTTAGGTAAAGGAAGTGCTTTTACATCGCCAAGTGATTCAAAACCGGAAGGAGATACCTTTGATATTGATTTTGTAGCTCATGAAATGGGACATCAATTAGGTGCAAATCATACTTTTTCTTATAGTATTGAAGACACTGGGGTAAGTGTAGAACCCGGAAGTGGATCAACTATTATGGGTTATGCCGGAATTACCACTGATTATGATGTTCAACCTAATTCAGATGATTATTTTGCATATGCCAGTATTAATCAAATCCAGACGAATCTTTTAACCAAAACATGTCCAGTAAGTACAATAACGACAAATAGTCCTCCTGTTATTGATGCAGGCCTTGATTGGACAATTCCTTATGGCACTCCATTTATTTTAAAAGGTACTGGGTCTGACATTAATGGTGATGTATTGACTTATTGCTGGGAAGAAAATGATTCTGCTACTACGCAAAGTGGAGCGAACAGTACAGCAATACCTACTAAACCTAACGGTCCATTATTTAGGTCAATCTTGCCTAGCAGCTCTAAAATTAGATACATGCCTGCCTACAGTTCCGTATTGTCTAATAAATTAACCACAATATGGGAATCGGTTGCTACAGTAGCAAGAACATTACATTTTACTTTGACCGGAAGAGACAATGCTGCACAAGGCAATGCACAAACCAATACCGATGAAATGATCGTAAATGTTAGTGGAACGGTAGGTCCATTTGCCGTTACTTCACAAAACACCGATAATTTAAGTTGGTTTCAAGGTGCCTCACAAACGGTAACTTGGAGTGTAAACGGTTCAGCTGCTTTGACCGGATCTTCTACGGTAAATATCAAACTTTCTACTGATGGTGGTTTGACTTTTCCAACTACTTTGGTTGGGGCCACGCCCAATGATGGTTCTCAAACGATCACCGTACCAAATATTACAGAAAAAAATTGTAGAATTTTGATTGAGCCAACGGGGAATATATTTTATGCTTTAAACAGCAAAGCTTTTGCTATTGGATATTCGGTAACTTCTTCTTGTAATACATATACTTTCAATGCTCCTTTTGCAATACCGGAATCTGCAAGTTACACAACAAGAGCGATTACTGTTCCTGCTTCCACTGGCGCAATAGCTAACGTAAGTTTGGCTGTTGGTTTTACTCACTCCTATTTGTCAGATGTACAAATTGATGTTGTCGGCCCACAAGGTCCAACCGTAAAATTGTTTGAAAGAAGTTGTGGAACCACTAGTAATACATTACTATTGAATTATGATGATCAAGGCAACGCACTTTCTTGTAGCGAAACTGCAGTTCAAAATGTAACTCCCTACGAGCCTTTAGCAGTTTTTAATGGACAAAACCCCGCGGGAGTTTGGACTTTCAGAATTCGTGATGCGTTCAAAGGGGATGTCGGAACCTTAAATTCAGCATCGATAACTATTTGCACGCAAACCTATACGCTTGCGGCGCCTGAATTTGAAATCAATGATTTTGTTTTATATCCAAATCCCAACAAAGGAAATTTTAATGTACAGTTTACAAGTAAATCTTCTACTGGAATAAAAGTCCTTGTTAATGATTTGTTGGGCAGAAAAATATTTGAAAAAGAGTTTGAAAACAACGCTAATTTCAACGAAAATATTCAATTAAAAAATGCGCAAGCGGGTATTTATTTATTGACAGTTTTGGATGGAGAACGAAAACAAATTAAGAAAATAGTGGTCGAATAAATAAAAACAGTACATAACCAAAAAGGGAAACATGAGTTCATGTTTCCCTTTTTTTATTTCCCGTTAAATGCCGTCATGGTATTTTCTAATCCGGCAGTCCCGAAAGATTTTATAATCTCCGAAGCTACTTCCAGTCTTTCCGGAAGTGCAGTTTTTTCAGCATCATCCCACTCTCCAAGTACGTAATCGATTTGTTTTCCTTTTTTGAATTCGTCGCTAATTCCAAAACGAAATCGAGCATAGTTTTGAGTATTTAAAACCAAATTGATATTTTTGAGTCCGTTGTGACCGCCGTCGCTTCCTTTAGATCTAATGCGAATACTTCCAAAAGAAAGATTCAAATCATCGGCAATGATTAAGATGTTTTCCAGCGGAATTTTCTCTTTCTCCATCCAATATTGTACCGCTTTACCGCTCAAATTCATATAAGTGTTGGGTTTGAGGAGTAGAAGTGTTCTTCCTTTAAATTTGTATTCGGCAAGGGAACCCAGTTTTACGGTTTCGAAATTGACTCCTTCTTTTCGGGCTAGGAAATCGACTACTTTAAAACCGATGTTGTGTCGGGTGTTTACATATTCGGCACCAATGTTGCCGAGTCCAACTATTAAAAATTTATTACTCACGTTTTTTATATTGTTTTTTTGGTGTTCGTGAACCTCCGGTTTCATATAATCTGTATTGTCTTCTATTTTCTTTGATGAAAACAGGTTGTATATCCATTTTATCATGCTGCAAAAGTAAACTTAATTAGATAATTAGTCAATTAGATAATTTGGTATTAGTGAAATATTTTATGTTTTTGCCTAAAATGTATTTCTTCCTTGTTTTTCATAAAAGGTTTTGGTTTTTTAATCTTTGTCAAAGTTCGAAACTTTGACAAAGATGCCTTTTTTTGTGTCGCTACGATATTTGAAATTGTCTTGACCAAACTAAATGTTCTAAACTAGCCGTGATTGAAATGGAAATCCTTTTTATCTCGTTGTCAAAACGAGATGAAAAGATTGCAATGGAAAGCGGGACAACTGCTGTGGTAAAACGAGGGTTTGTGCTCCTAATTATTAAGGATGGGAAATAAATTCAAGAATGCGAAACGAGTTCAAGAATGGGGAAAAATCCCGATTGCTTTCGGGACAGATTAAATAAAAAAAGCACCAGTTTTACAACTGATGCTTTTAAATTTGATGGAAAAAAGATTATTTTTTCTTTCCTTTTACTGGAGCTTTCGCTGCTTTGGCTGCTTCTTGAGCTGCTTTCATAGCGGCACGAGAGATTCTTACTTGAGCAACAACAGTGTTGTCAGGGTGAATCAATTTGTAGTTGTCGTTTGCTAATTTAGTAACGTACAATTTGTTCCCCATTTCAAGTGGAGTAATGTCAGCTTCAATAAAATCTGGAAGATTTTTTGGTAAAGCTTTTACTTTAAGTTTACGAGTGTTCAAACGTAAAACACCACCTGCAAGAACACCTTTAGAGGTTCCAACAACTTTAACAGGAACTTCCATAGTGATTTCCTTGTCATCAAATAATTGAAAGAAGTCAATGTGTAAAATCTTGTCAGACACCGGGTGAACCTGGATGTCTTGTAAAATTGCGTTAAATGATTTTCCTTTTCCAAGATCGATCTCAACTGTGTGAGCGTTTGGAGTGTAAACCAAGTTTTTGAAAGCCATAACTTCTGCTGAGAAATGAACTGCCTGATTTCCTCCGTATAATACGCAAGGAACCAATCCAGCATTACGTAGGGCTTTAGTCGCAACTTTACCCACGCTTTCTCTTTCTGATCCTTTAATTGTAATCGATTTCATTGTAAAAAAAATATAGTTATTAAATAATATTACTTGTTAATTGCTTTAAGCGTTAGGACATGAAGGCTTTCGACTTTATGACTTACAACTTTAAGACTTGTGTATTACATTATAAACTTCCCACTAATGGAATTGTTGTGGTGTACCATGTGCATAACTTCTGCAAAAAGTGGTGCACAACTCAACACTCTTATTTTGTTTGATTCTTTCTTCAACGGAATAGAATCGGTAACTATTAATTCTAATAATTTAGAATTCTCTATTTTTTCGTAGGCATCTCCTGATAAAATAGCGTGGGTGCAAATTGCTCTTACGCTTAATGCTCCTTTTTCGATCATTAAGTCAGCGGCTTTCGCCAAAGTTCCTCCGGTATCAATCATGTCATCTACTAAGATCACGTTTTTACCTCTTACCTCACCAATCAATTCCATGGTGTCGATAATATTGGCTTCTTTTCTTTGTTTGTAACAAATAACCACATCAGATTCTAAAAATTTAGAATAGGCATACGCTCTTTTGGAACCACCCATATCTGGAGAAGCAATCGTTAAATTATCTAATCCTAAACTTTTTACATAAGGTAAAAAGATAGTCGATGCAAAAAGATGATCTACTGGTTTTTCAAAGAAGCCTTGAATTTGATCTGCGTGCAAATCCATTGTCATTACTCTAGTAGCTCCAGCAGCGTCCAATAAATTAGCTACTAATTTTGCTCCTATCGGCACTCTTGGCTTGTCTTTTCTATCTTGTCGCGCCCAACCAAAGTAAGGTATTACTGCAGTTATGTGTCGAGCCGAAGCGCGTTTTGCTGCATCAATCATAAGTAACAATTCCATCAAATTATCTGCGGTAGGAAAAGTTGAACAAACAATAAAAACCCGTAATCCTCTGATTGACTCTTCATAAGAAGGTTGAAATTCACCGTCGCTGTATTTCGACATGCTTATTTTCCCTAACGGAATTCCGTATTGTTCCGCTATTTTTTCAGCAAGATATACACTTTGTGAACAAGCAAAAATTTTAGCTTCTGGTTCTAGGTGTGACATTTAATTTGTTGTTTTGTAGTTAGTTGTGTGTTGTGTTTTTAACGAGGTGCAAATTTATAAAATTTATTCAACTCTGAAAGGAAAAAATTAAGTATTTTTAGTTGAACATTTAATATTATTTTTTACATTTGCACCGTGTTAAAGGAATTGATGGTTGATTTAAACATAATCACATCTTTTATTGCGTTGAAATAACTGTCGTTATTTCATGTCTGCTAAGCCCGGATGGCGGAATTGGTAGACGCGCTGGTCTCAAACACCTGTGGGAAACCGTGCCGGTTCGACTCCGGCTCCGGGTACAAAAACCGCTTCGAAAGAAGCGGTTTTTTTTGGTTTAACATAAATCGTATTGGTTGATTCTATTGCTTTAATAGCTATTAATTTCTTGATTTTAAAAAAGCAGAGCCACTAATTTTTATTAGTGGCTCTGCTTTTGTGGATTGTATTTATAAATGCGAATAACTTAAAGGTATGTTTTCTTTGCGTTTATTATTGGATATGTGTTAATCAACATTCGCAATGCTTTCTCGTTTCCAAGTTTTTACGGAAGCAATTTGGCTTTTGGAATAATCTACTTCGCTTAAATTGTTATCATTCCAAAAAAACCATTTCCCAGTTTTAATTCCTTTATCATAAAACCCCGATGATTTTTTACTTCCATCCTCATTGTAAGAAACCCAAAATCCTTCTAGTTTTCCGTTTTCAAAGAAACCTTCTTGTTGCATTTGACCATTTTCATAAAAATAAGTCGCTTTTACTTTTTTACCGAAAGGTTCAAGAACTGGTTTTGATTCTTGAGCAAATAGTATTCCTGTGAATAATATTGCAACTAAAATTACATAATTTTTCATATCGTTAGTTTTTAATGTTTTACATATTTATTCTTCAAAATTATAAAATATTTTACAATTACAACACATTTACATAACAATTTAATAACATTGAATAAAAACTTAACATTGGAAAGAAACGGAAACTATATATATGTACTAAATATTTACTATTCTCAATTCATTATTCATAATTAGTCTTAAATTTGCACCCGCCCCCAAAGGGCTAAATAATCTAAAATTTGGATCATGTATAGAAGTCATAACTGTGGCGAATTGAATGCCTCACATATTAATACAGAAGTTACACTTGCCGGTTGGGTTCAGAAATCTCGCGATAAGGGATTTATGAATTGGGTCGATTTACGTGATCGATATGGAATTACACAATTAATATTTGACGAAGGGCGTTCAAAAAAAGAAGTATTTGAATTAGCAAAAACTTTGGGTCGTGAATTCGTTATTCAGGTAAAAGGAACTGTTATTGAGCGTGAAGCCAAAAACAAAAACATGGCCACGGGTGATATCGAAATTTTAGTTACTGAATTGAATATTCTTAATGCATCGCTTACGCCTCCTTTTACAATTGAGGACGAGACCGATGGTGGTGAAGATATCAGAATGAAATACCGTTACCTTGACATTAGAAGAAATCCTGTAAAAAACAGTTTGCTTTTTCGTCACAAAGTAGCTATGGAAGTTAGAAAATATCTTTCGGATTTAGATTTTTGTGAAGTGGAAACGCCTTACTTGATAAAATCTACTCCGGAAGGAGCCAGAGATTTTGTTGTTCCTTCTCGAATGAATGAAGGACAGTTTTATGCTTTACCGCAATCACCACAAACTTTCAAACAATTATTGATGGTAGGTGGAATGGATAAATATTTCCAAATCGTGAAATGTTTCCGTGATGAAGATTTACGTGCAGACAGACAGCCTGAATTCACACAAATCGATTGTGAAATGGCTTTCGTGGAACAAGAAGATATATTAAATATTTTTGAAGGCTTGACAAGACATTTACTAAAAGAAATAAAAGGTATCGAATTAGATAAATTCCCAAGAATGACCTATGAGCATGCGATGAAAACATACGGTAATGACAAACCAGATATTCGTTTCGGAATGGAATTCGGAGAGTTGAATGAAGTAGCAAAAAGCAAAGATTTCCCTGTATTTAATGCGGCTGAATTAGTGGTGGGAATTGCTGTTCCAGGAGTTGGTAACTACACTCGTAAAGAAATAGATGGATTAATTGACTGGGTTAAGCGTCCTCAAGTGGGTGCATCAGGAATGGTGTACGTGAAATGTAATGAAGACGGGACCTATAAATCATCCGTAGATAAATTTTACGACCAGGCTGATTTAAGCAATTGGGCAAAAACAACTGGAGCTTTGCCGGGAGATATGATTTTTGTTCTTTCGGGACCGGCTGACAAAACCCGTTCTCAGTTAAGTGCTTTGCGTATGGAAGTGGCGACACGATTAGGTTTGAGAAAACCAACGGAATTTGCACCACTTTGGGTTGTTGATTTTCCGTTATTGGAATTTGATGAAGAAAGTGGTCGTTATCATGCGATGCATCATCCTTTTACTTCTCCAAAACCAGAAGACATGCATTTATTGGAGACTGATCCAGGAAAAGTTCGGGCCAATGCCTACGATATGGTTTTGAATGGTAATGAAATTGGTGGTGGTTCTATTCGTATTCACGATAAAGCAACACAACAATTGATGTTTAAATATTTAGGTTTCACCGAAGAGGGAGCTAAAGCACAATTTGGATTCCTGATGGATGCTTTCCAGTTTGGTGCGCCACCACATGGAGGATTAGCTTTTGGATTGGATAGATTGGTAGCTATTCTTGGGGGACAAGAGACTATTCGTGATTTTATTGCTTTTCCAAAAAATAATTCCGGAAGAGATGTAATGATTGACGCGCCATCAATAATTGATGAATCACAATTAAATGAGCTGCATATTAAATTAGACATTCTGTAGTTTGTCGATAAAATTTGTTAGAAAACGTTGAATATCAATATTTTTACAAAAAAAAAATAGAATAGTATCTTTCGTATTACATTAAAGATTACATTTGCTCCATTATAAATTATTATTACTATTACAATGCGTACAGGTACAGTTAAATTTTTCAATGAATCTAAAGGTTACGGATTCATTACAGACGAAGAAACAGGAAAAGACATTTTTGTTCATGCATCAGGAATCAACGCGGAAGAATTGCGCGAAGGTGACAGAGTTAGCTATGAAGAAGAAGAAGGAAGAAAAGGAAAAGTTGCTGCGAAAGTAGCAGTTATCTAAGCAGAAAAATTTATTTTTTTGTTAAGAATGTTTAAAACGTTTCGATTTATTTCGAAACGTTTTTTTTATTTTTACTAGTTTGGGAAGTAGCTGAGGAGAATTTAACAACAAATTGCCTTATTTATAATCAATAAAAATTAGTTAACAATTGTATTTTCGTTTAAACTAAAAATTGTTTTAAACTTGTGTTTTAAATACTTGAAACCTATCTTTGTGGCTTATTCTCATTCATAAATATACGTAATATGCAATCCGATCAATTTAATTATATCCCAATTTTAATGCAGTTCATTTTGGCTGTGGGATTTGTAGTTGGTACAATTATAGTTTCTGGAAAATTAGGTCCTAAAAGATCGTCGGAAATCAAAGATAAAAACTTCGAATGCGGTATAGAATCTGTTGGAAACGCTAGAATTCCATTTTCAGTAAAATATTTTCTTGTAGCTATATTATTTGTTTTGTTCGATGTTGAGGTAATCTTTCTTTATCCTTGGGCAATCAATTTCAAGGAGTTAGGAATGGAAGGAATGGTTAAGATGGTGATTTTTATGCTATTGCTTTTGGTAGGTTTTTTCTACATTATCAAAAAGAAAGCCTTAGAGTGGGAATAAAAGGATTTACGATTTGAGATTTATGATTTACGATTTCTCAAATTGATAAATATTGATTTTTAAAATTGAATTAATTTTTTAGACTTTAAAAGTTTGAAATTCTAATTCTAAAATCTAAAATTAAAATGAGTGATTCAAATATAAAAATGGTTGAGCCGCCAGAAGGTGTTGTTGGGGAAGGTTTCTTCGCTACAAAACTGAATGATGTTGTGGGAATGGCTCGTGCTAATTCATTATGGCCATTGCCTTTTGCAACCTCTTGTTGTGGAATTGAATTTATGGCAACAATGGCTTCGCATTACGATTTGGCACGTTTTGGTTCTGAGCGAGTGAGTTTTTCTCCTCGTCAAGCGGATATGTTAATGGTAATGGGAACAATTTCGAAAAAAATGGCGCCAATTTTACGTCAGGTTTATGAGCAAATGTCAGAACCTCGCTGGGTTATCGCTGTTGGTGCTTGTGCTTGTTCAGGTGGTATTTTTGATACCTATTCTGTTTTACAAGGGATAGATAAAGTAATTCCGGTAGATGTTTATGTTCCTGGATGTCCTCCTAGACCAGAACAAATAGTTGATGGCGTTATGAAATTGCAAGAATTAGTAAGAAGCGAATCTGTGCGAAGAAGAAGTTCTCCTGAATATCAAGAATTATTAGCGTCTTATAATATCAAATAAATAATGGCTTTAGAAACGATACAAATTCAAGATAAACTAACGGAAACATTTGGAGAAAATGTTTCTCATTACAATCAAGAAAAAGACATTTTTTCATTTGAAGTGGCAGCTGATAACATCACTGCGGTAATTCTTTTTTTGAAAAACGATCCAGAATTGCGTTTTCATTTTTTAACTGATTTATGTGGTGTTCATTATCCAGATAATGAAGTAAATAGACAATTTGCGGTGGTTTATCATTTGCACAATTGGTATGAAAACAAACGTATAAAAATCAAAGCGTTTATTGATGGCGAAAAGCCTCAAATTAGAACCATATCTAATATTTTCTTAAGTTCGAATTGGATGGAAAGAGAAACATTTGATTTTTATGGTATAGATTTTATTGGACATCCACAATTGAAACGTATTTTGAATATGGATGAAATGATTTCTTTTCCAATGCGAAAAGAATTTCCAATGGAAGACAGCGGAAGAACGGATAAAGATGACCGTTTCTTTGGAAGAACGACCGACAATTATTAAATAAAAACTATTATAATTTTTCACATTAAATAAATGTCAGAACTATTATTACCACCAGAGCATCGATATGCTAAAAGAATTGCAGCCCAACTAAACGAAGACGGAAGCGAGCTTTCGATTCTTAATTTAGGGCCTACGCACCCAGCGACTCATGGTATTTTCCAAAATATTTTGTTGATGGATGGAGAAAGAATTCTAGAAGCGGAGCCAACCATTGGTTACATTCACAGAGCTTTCGAAAAAATCGCTGAAAACCGTCCTTTTTACCAAATCACACCTCTTACTGATAGAATGAACTACTGTTCATCACCTATAAACAATATGGGTTGGTGGATGACATTAGAAAAATTGTTAGATATTGAAGTTCCAAAAAGAGCGCAATATTTAAGAGTAATTGTAATGGAGTTGGCGAGAATCACAGATCATATCATCTGTAATTCCATTCTTGGTGTGGATACCGGAGCTTATACCGGATTTTTATATGTGTTCCAATTTAGAGAAAAAGTGTACGAGATTTACGAAGAAATTTGTGGAGCGCGCTTGACTACTAATATGGGAAGAATTGGTGGTTTCGAAAGAGATTGGTCACCTAAAGCATTTGAATTATTAAACACATTTTTAACAGATTTTCCTGCTGCTTGGAAAGAATTTGAAAACTTATTCGAAAGAAACAGAATTTTTATTGACAGAACTGTAAATGTTGGTGCTATCACTGCTGAACAAGCAATGGCTTACGGGTTTACAGGTCCAAATTTACGCGCGGCCGGTGTTGATTATGATGTTCGTGTTGCGCAACCGTATTCCTCTTACGAAGATTTTGACTTTATTATTCCTGTTGGAAAATCAGGCGATACGTACGACCGTTTTTGTGTTCGTAATGCCGAAGTTTGGGAGAGTTTGAGTATCATTCGTCAAGCATTGGAAAAAATGCCGGAAGGAAATGACTTTCATGCTGATGTTCCTGATTATTATCTTCCTCCAAAAGAAGATGTTTACCATAATATGGAATCCTTAATTTATCACTTCAAAATTGTAATGGGAGAAGTTCCTGTTCCAGTTGCTGAAATATATCATCCTGTTGAAGGTGGAAACGGAGAACTAGGTTTTTATTTAGTTACTGACGGAAGCCGTACTCCTTACAGATTGCATTTCCGTAGACCTTGTTTTATTTATTACCAAGCGTATCCAGAAATGATAAAAGGATCATTGCTCTCGGATGCGATTGTTATCTTGTCGAGTTTAAATGTTATAGCCGGAGAATTGGACGCATAAAAATTAAGATTGCAGAATACAGATTTAAGAAGGCGGATTGAAAAATCCAAAATCCAAAATCTAAAATCTAAAATTAAAGAATGGAAAGAACCTATCACAAACAAGAAATAAATATAACCGAAGCATTGATGAGTCGCATCAATGAGTTAATCAGTCATTATCCTGAAGATAAAAGAAAATCGGCTTTGTTGCCTGTTTTACATGAAGTTCAAGATGCTCACGAGAATTGGTTGAGTATCGAATTGATGGATAAAGTAGCCGAAATTATTCAAATTAAGCCAATCGAGGTATATGAAGTTGTTTCGTTTTATACGATGTACAACCAAAGACCAATTGGGAAATACATGTTCGAATTTTGCCAAACTTCCCCATGTTGTTTGAATGGAGTGGAGGATTTAATGGTTTATACCTGTGAGAAATTAGGTGTAAAAGTGGGTGAACCTACTCCCGATGGTTTATTTGAAGTGAGAGGAGTTGAATGTTTAGGCGCTTGTGGTTACGCTCCAATGATGCAATTAGGCGATTTTTATAAAGAACATTTGACGGCTGCAAAAATCGACCAGTTAATTGAAGATTGCAAAAACGATACAATACTATTACACGATAAATAATATGTCACAAAAAATATTATTAGACAAAATAAATATTCCAGGAATTAAAACCTACGAAGTATACCGTCAAAACGGTGGTTATGCTTCAGTAGAAAAAGCCCTAAAAACATTAACACCGGACGAAGTGGTCGAAGAAGTGAAAACTTCAGGATTGCGTGGTCGTGGTGGTGCAGGTTTCCCGGCAGGAATGAAATGGAGTTTTATTGATAAAAAATCAGGAAAACCAAGACATTTAGTTTGTAACGCCGATGAATCAGAACCAGGAACTTTCAAAGACCGTTATTTGATGGAATTTATTCCTCATTTATTGATTGAAGGAATGATTACTTCCAGTTATGCTTTGGGTGCAAACCTATCCTACATCTACATTCGTGGAGAGTACATGTGGGTTTATAAAATATTAGAAAGAGCCATAAATGAAGCAAAAGCTGCCGGATTTTTGGGTAAAAATATATTGGGTTCAGGTTACGATTTAGAACTTTATGTTCATTGTGGTGCCGGAGCTTACATTTGTGGTGAAGAAACAGCCTTGATTGAATCATTGGAAGGAAAAAGAGGAAATCCTCGTATCAAGCCACCATTTCCTGCGATTTCAGGACTTTGGGCAAATCCAACGGTTGTGAATAACGTAGAGACTATTGCCGCTGTGCCTTGGATTGTAAACAATTCGGGTGCGGAATATGCTAAAATTGGTATTGGTCGTTCAACAGGAACCAAATTGATTTCGGCTTCAGGGCATATCAAAAACCCTGGTGTTTACGAAATTGAATTGGGTTTGAGTGTTTATGAATTCATGAATTCTGATGAATATTTAGGTGGGATGAGTTCTGACAGACCTTTGAAAGCTTTTGTACCGGGAGGAAGTTCTGTTCCCGTTTTACCTGCGCATTTAATTTATAAAACGGCAAACGGTGAAGATCGTTTAATGTCATACGAATCGTTAAGTGACGGTGGATTTGCAACGGGTTCTATGTTGGGATCAGGTGGATTTATCGTTTATAATGATACGTCTTGTATTGTTCGTAATACTTGGAATTTCTCTCGTTTTTACCATCATGAAAGCTGTGGACAATGTTCTCCATGTCGTGAAGGTACAGGCTGGATGGAAAAAGTATTACACCGAATAGAAAACGGTCACGGTCGTGAAGAAGATATCGATTTGTTGTTGAGTATTCAAAGTAAAATTGAAGGAAATACCATTTGTCCATTAGGTGACGCGGCAGCTTGGCCAGTAGCAGCAGCAATTCGTCATTTTAGAGATGAGTTTGAATACCACATTCGTTTCCCGGAAAAAATAAAAAATAGAGATCATTTCGTTGCGGAACCTTTTGAAAAAGTAAAGCATTTGGTTTCTAAAGTAATCGTATAAAGTCAAGAATTTCAGAAAATGAAAGTAACAATAGACGGACAGTCAATAGAAGTAGAACCAGGAACAACAATCCTACAGGCAGCACGTATGATAGGTGGAGAAGTAGTTCCCCCTGCGATGTGCTATTATTCTAAACTAAAAGGAAGCGGTGGAAAATGCCGTTGTTGTTTAGTGGAAGTTGCAAAAGGAAGTGAAGCCGACCCAAGACCAATGCCAAAATTAATGGCATCTTGTGTAACGGGTTGTATGGACGGAATGGAAGTGAACAGCAAATCTTCGCCAAGGGTAACCGAAGCAAGAAAATCTGTAACAGAGTTTTTATTGATCAATCACCCATTAGATTGTCCTGTTTGTGACCAAGCTGGTGAATGTGATTTGCAAAATTTAAGCTTTGAACACGGGAAATCAGAAACTCGTTTTATAGAAGAAAAAAGAACATTTGAGCCTGAAAACATTGGTGATAACATTCAATTACACATGAATCGTTGTATCCTTTGCTATCGTTGCGTTATGGTTGCAGATCAATTGACTGACGATCGCGTGCACGGTGTAATGGATAGAGGAGATCATTCAAATATATCGACTTGTATTTCTAAGGCAATCGACAACGAGTTCTCTGGAAATATGATTGACGTATGCCCTGTAGGAGCATTGACGGATAAAACGTTTAGATTTAAATCTAGAGTTTGGTTCAGCAAGCCTTATAATGCACACAGAAATTGTCCTACTTGTTCTGGAAAAACTACAGTTTGGATGTTTGGTGATGAAATCCAGCGTGTTACCGGAAGAAAAGACGAATACCATGAAGTAGATGAATTTATTTGTAATGGATGTCGTTTTGATCACAAAGAAATTTCAGATTGGACCATTGAAGGACCGAGAGCATTCGAAAAAGATTCGGTTATCAACCAAAATAAATACAACAGAAAATTAGAGAAAGTTGAAATCGCTACCGAAGAACATATTCTTCTTGGTAGAGAGGAAGACCGTAAGAAAATTAGTATGGCCGAAATTCCATTGACCGAAGAAGATATTATAAATCAAAAAAGTTTGGGCAATAATGGATAGTACTATTATAATAGAGAAAAGCATCATTATTGTAGCAGTTTTTGCTTTGACAATGTTGATGGCAATGTATTCCACTTGGGCTGAACGAAAAGTTGCCGCTTGGCTTCAAGATCGTGTTGGTCCTAACAGAGCGGGTCCTTTTGGATTGTTTCAACCGCTTGCCGATGGTTTAAAATTATTCTCGAAAGAGGAATTTGAACCGAATACACCAAACAGATTTTTGTTTTTTGTAGGTCCGGCAATTGCAATGAGTACGGCATTAATGACTAGCGCCGTGATTCCTTGGGGAGACAGGTTACACTTGTTTGGAAGAGATATTTTATTGCAAGCTACCGACTTAAATATTGGATTGTTATACTTTTTTGGAGTTGTTTCAGTGGGTGTTTACGGAATCATGATTGGTGGTTGGGCATCAAATAATAAGTTCTCTTTGATGGGAGCGGTTCGTGCTGCTTCGCAAATGGTATCTTATGAAGTTGCCATGGGACTTTCTATGATTGCTTTGTTGATGATGACCGGAACTTTGAGTTTAAGAGAGATTTCGGCACAACAATCAGGGATGAATTGGAATGTTTTTTATCAGCCATTATCTTTTATTATATTTTTAATTTGTGCTTTTGCAGAAACGAATAGAACTCCTTTCGACTTAGCGGAATGCGAAAGTGAATTGATTGGAGGGTATCACACGGAATATTCATCGATGAAAATGGGATTCTATTTATTTGCTGAATATGCGAATATGTTTATCTCATCCACAATTTTAGCTGTTTTATTCTTTGGAGGATATAATTATCCTGGAATGAGTTGGGTAGTTGAAAATTGGGGTGTAAATATTGCTAATGTTATGGGATTTGGTGCTTTGTTTATCAAATTATGCGGGTTTATATTTTTCTACATGTGGGTTCGTTGGACCATTCCAAGATTCAGATACGATCAGTTGATGCATTTGGGTTGGAGAATATTAATTCCATTGTCAATCATTAATATCATAATTACCGGAATTGTAATTTTGCGAGCAGATATTGCTACTTATTTAGGGTTCTAGCCCCCTAACCCCCAAAGGGGGAATTAGGAATAGGAATAAAAAATAAGTGGTCGCAATTTGCGACCACCTCAAAATAAAAATAGATTTACATTTAAAAATAGAGATATTGCAAAATGCGATACCTTAAATAAGTAAACAAGATGAATAAAATTATTATTCCAAATGAAGTAATAACAAATAAAATCTATTTTATTAGAGAGCAAAAAGTGATGCTTGATAAAGATATAGCTGAACTTTATGGTGTTGAGACAAAGAGGGTTAATGAACAGATTAAAAGAAATATTTCAAGGTTTCCTGAAAATTTTATGTTTCAATTAACTGAAAATGAATTTCAAAACTTGAAGTCGCAAATTGCGACTTCAAGTTGGGGAGGAACACGAAAATTACCATATGTTTTTACAGAACACGGTGTTTTGCAATTAGCAAATGTGGTGAAAAGTGAAAGAGCAACCCAAATGAGCATTAAAATTATTGAAATATTCGTTAGTTTGCGAGAGTTTCTGAATGATAATTTGAGTACAAAATTAGAGATTGAGGAGATAAAGAAAAAGTTAATCAATCACGATAAGAATATTGAATTGGTTTTTAATTATGTGGATGAATTAATTGAAAAACAAGACAGCAAGGTGGAAAGAATAAAGATTGGTTATAAAAATTAAAATTCGAGTTCAACATAAAATTCAATAAATACCCGAATGCCTAGCCCTGATAGCAGTGGAAATCCTTATATGTTTTTTCTTTAAAAACATATAAGATTGAAACGGATAGCAGGATTAAGCTTAAAATAAAAATAAAAAATGTCAATAGAAAGTATATCCTTATCGGGAAGAAAAAAGCAAGTCTCTAACAAGGAGATGACTTTTTGGGAAAGAATGTATCTTGTTGCGATTGTCAAAGGTTTGATAATTACGATTCAGCATTTATTCACCAGAAAAGTTACGATTCAATATCCAGAACAAGTGCGGGAGATGAGTCCTGTTTATCGCGGTCAACACCAGTTGAAACGGGATGAACAAGGTCGTGAAAACTGTACCGCCTGTGGTTTATGTGCCTTGTCTTGCCCTGCAGAAGCTATTACCATGACGGCTGAAGAACGCAGAGCAGATGAAAAACATTTATATAGAGAAGAAAAATATGCTTCGATATATGAGATTAATATGTTGCGTTGTATCTTCTGTGGATTGTGTGAAGAAGCGTGTCCGAAAGATGCGATTTATTTAACTACATCGAAAGTATTGGTTCCTTCCAGTTATGAAAGAGAAGATTTTATTTTTGGAAAAGATAAATTGGTCATGCCTTTAGATATCGCAATGAAAAATGCTCAATTAAAAAACGCTAATTAATGATACACATACCTGATTTTGCAAATGCAACAACGATACAAATTATATTTTGTGTTTTAGCATTTATAACATTAATAACGGCATTTTTGACCATTTTTAGTAAAAACCCAATCCATAGCGCCATTTATTTAGTGATCTGTTTTTTCTCGATTGCGGGTCATTATCTATTGTTGAATGCGCAATTCCTGGCAATAGTTCACATTATTGTTTACTCCGGTGCGATTATGATTCTGTTTTTATTCACCATTATGTTGATGAATTTAAATGAGCAAAAAGAAGTTCACAGACCTAGGATTACAAGACTGGGTGCCATTGTTTCTTTTTGTTTGATCTGTTTAGTTTTGATCACGATTTTTATCAACTCAAAACCTATTGTTGGTGAATACACTTCAACGGGCGAAGATTACCAATCTATAAAAGTATTGGGAAAAATACTCCTAAACGAATATATGGTTCCTTTTGAATTTGCTTCTATATTACTTTTGGTTGCAATGATTGGTACTGTTTTATTGTCTAAAAAAGAAAAATTAGAAAAGTAATATGAACAATATTTTAAACCAAATTGGTATTGAAAATTATATATTCCTTAGCGTAATACTTTTTTGTATTGGCGTTTTTGGGGTGTTATACAGACGAAATGCGATTATCGTATTTATGTCAATCGAAATAATGCTGAATGCAGTGAATCTTTTGTTCGTAGCATTTTCTACTTATCATCAAGATGCGCAAGGACAAGTTTTTGTGTTTTTCTCGATGGCAGTGGCCGCTGCTGAAGTTGCTGTTGGATTAGCCATATTAGTTTCAATATTTAGAAATTTAGGCTCAATTACTATCGATAATCTAAAAAACTTAAAAGGATAAATTTCAATGGATACCAATTTAGCTTTAGTCTTATTATTTGCTCCTTTTTTAGGATTTTTACTAAATGTTTTCTTCGGAAAGACTTTAGGAAAATCGCTGTCTGGCATTATTGGAACCCTTTCTGTTGCGGTTTCTTTTGTTGTAACACTTTATTTTTTCTTTCAAATAAACCAAACCAAACAAGCCATCAGTATTGATTTGTTTGATTGGATTCAAATCAGCAATTTCAAAGTAAGTTTCGGTTTTCTTTTAGATCAATTATCGATTTTATGGTTGCTATTTGTAACTGGGATTGGATCTTTGATTCACTTATATTCGATCAGCTATATGCATGATGATAAGAAAGTGCATTCCTTTTTTGCTTATCTTAATCTGTTTGTGTTTTTCATGATCACTTTGGTAATTGGAAGTAACTTACTAGTAATGTTCATTGGTTGGGAAGGCGTTGGTCTTTGTTCGTATTTGTTAATTGGATTTTGGTATAAAAACCAAGAATTTAATGATGCAGCAAAGAAAGCATTCATCATGAACAGAATTGGTGATTTAGGTTTGTTGATTGGGATTTTTATTTTGGGAATGTTATTCTCGACTTTAGATTTTGCTACATTAAAAACAGCGATTGCCGGTACAACTTCTTTAAATAATTATTGGATTGGATTAGCTGCTTTTGCTTTATTTATAGGAGCTTGTGGAAAATCAGCACAAATACCTTTGTACACTTGGTTACCGGATGCAATGGCGGGTCCAACACCTGTTTCAGCATTGATTCACGCTGCGACAATGGTTACTGCGGGTATATTCATGATTACGAGATTAAACTTTTTATACAGCCTTGATTTGCCAAGTATGCATTTGGTGAATACTATTATCGCCATTGTCGGGGCAGTTACTGCTTTGGTAGCCGCTACAATTGGATTGGTTCAAAATGACATTAAAAAAGTATTGGCTTATTCTACTGTTTCACAATTGGGATTAATGTTCTTAGCTTTAGGTTTAGGAGCTTACGAAGTTGCCGTTTTCCATGTAATCACACACGCTTTCTTTAAAGCTTGTTTGTTCTTGGGTTCGGGATCTGTAATTCACGCTTTGGACGGAGAACAAGACATGCGAAAAATGGGCGGTTTGAAAAAAGCAATGCCAATTACTTTTATCACGATGTTAATCGCTTCATTAGCAATTTCTGGAGTTCCATTATTTTCTGGATTTTTCTCGAAAGATGAAATTTTGTTAGTGGCTTTTGAACATTCAATTCCGCTTTGGGCTATTGGTTCTATAGCTTCTATAATGACTGCTTTCTATATGTTTAGATTAATGTTTTTAACTTTCTTCAATGACTTTAGAGGAACAGACGAACAAAAACATCATTTGCATGAAAGCCCATCATTAATCACTTTTCCTTTAATAGTTTTAGCTATTTTGGCAACTATTGGTGGTTTGATTAGTTTACCGGGGAACAGTTGGTTGAATGACTATTTAACTCCAATTTTACCAAGTTTAGCGAATGCAGAACATCATTTAGGTACTACTGAATATATCTTGATGGCTATTGCTGTTGTTGGCGGATTAGTGGGAATTGGTCTGGCTTATGCCAAATACATCAAGCAAAATACAGTTCCGAGTGAAGATGCTGCAATTACAGGCCTTTCTAAAGTACTTTACAACAAATATTATGTAGATGAATTCTACAATTACTTATTCGTAAAATCAGTTAATGAATTGTCCAAATTTTTCAGGGATGATGTTGAAACTGCATTGTCAGCTTTGGTTTTTGGATTTGGAAAAGTAACCAACGAAATAAGTTTTCAAGGGAAAAAAATACAAAATGGAAGTATTGGTCTTTACTTTTTAGCTTTCGTTTTAGGACTTTGTGCCATTGTTTCTTATTTATTTTTAGCTCAATAATCATATACTATGAATGTATCTCTAATATTAATTATACTTTTTGTTGGTGCCTTTGCCACTTTTCTTTCAGGCGATAAACTAGCTTCAAAAGTAGCGTTGTTCTTTGGCTTGGCTGCTGCAGGCTGTTCGATTGTTTTGTTGAATCATTATAATTTAGGTGAAAACATTAGTTTCGTTTGCCAATGGATTTCAAAGCCAAATATTTCGTTTGCGTTAAAAGCTGACGGGCTTTCTATGGCAATGCTTTTATTGACTACGGTATTGACTCCTATCATCATTTTCTCTTCTTTTGGAAATGACTATAAAAATTCTAAATCATTTTATGCGTTAATCCTCTTCATGTCATTTGCTATGGCGGGAACCTTTTTAGCATCGGATGGTCTTTTATATTATATTTTCTGGGAATTATCTCTTATACCTATTTACTTCATTGCGTTAATTTGGGGAAATGGAGATGCGGAAGAACGTAAAAAAGCAGTTGTTAAATTCTTTATTTATACGCTTGCAGGTTCTTTGTTCATGCTTGTGGCTTTTGTTTATTTGTATCAAAAAGCAGGAAGCTTTTTAATTGAAGATTTATATAAAGTAAATTTATCTGCAACTGAACAATTATGGATATTTTTGGCTTTCTTCTTGGCGTATGCCATCAAAATTCCATTAATTCCTTTCCATACTTGGCAGGCAAATGTGTATCAAAAAGCACCTACTGTTGGAACCATGCTTTTATCAGGTATCATGTTAAAAATGGGATTGTACAGCGTTATTCGTTGGCAATTACCGCTTGCTCCACTTGCAGCGAAAGAATATATGTTTATTTTTATTGCCATTGGAATTGCGGGAGTAATCTACGGTTCAATCGTGGCATTGAGACAAAAGGATTTAAAGAAATTATTAGCCTATTCTTCTCTTGCTCACGTAGGATTAATTGCTGCAGGAACGTATACATTAACATTAGACGGATTTCGTGGAGCTGTTTTACAAATGATTGCGCACGGTTTTGTAGTGGTTGGTTTGTTTTTTGTTGCTGAAATTATTTTCAGAAGATATGAAACTAGAGTAATTGCTGAAATGGGAGGGATTCGTTCTCAGACACCAAAGTTCACTTCGATGTTTTTAATCTTGGTTTTGGCGTCGGTTGCGTTGCCTTCTACTTTTAACTTTGTTGGAGAATTTACCGTTTTATACAGCCTTTCTCAAATCAATATATGGTTTGCCATTTTAGGGGGTACCACAATAATCTTGGGAGCTTATTATATGTTGAAAATGTTTCAACATGCGATGTTAGGTGAAACTAATTCGAAAATATTCGCAGATGTAACCATCAACGAAGGAATAACTTTGGTAATTGTCATTTCTGTTTTATTCTTTTTTGGGATGTATCCAAAACCAATTACAGATTTGATAACACCAAGTCTTCAAGAAATTTTAACTCAAATTAATAGAATTAACTAGTCAAATAAAACAATGAATACATTAATAGCTATAATAGGATTAGGTGTTTTATGCCTTTTATTTGAAATATTTAATTTAAGAAAAGCCATTGTGCCTATAACAATCATTGGGTTGTTGGGGGTTCTTGGTCTAACCATATCTGAATTTAATTCAACAGAAAGTTACTATAACAATATGATTGTTGTGAGTAAATTTTCAAGTACGTTTTCCTGTTTGTTTATTGTACTTACTATATTCTTGGTTGCTTTAGGTCATAATTTTTACGAAAATCATCAATCTAAAATTTCTGATTTCATCGCCATAAAAATTTTCCTATTGTCAGGAGCTGTTGCAATGGTTTCCTTCGGAAACTTAGCGATGTTCTTTTTAGGAATAGAAGTATTGTCGATTTCACTGTACATTCTTGCAGCAAGCGATCGAATGAACTTAAAAAGTAACGAGGCGGGAATGAAGTATTTCCTTATGGGATCTTTTGCTTCAGGAATTATTTTGTTTGGTATTTGTATGATTTATGGTGCCATGGGAAGTTTTGATGTTTCCGAAATTAGCGCATTATCACAATCCGCTGAATTGCCGGTTTGGTTTCCTATCGGGGTTGTTTTGGTAACCATTGGAATGTTATTTAAAATTGCTGCAGTTCCTTTTCATTTCTGGGCACCGGACGTTTACGAAGGTTCTCCTGCATTGACAACAGCATTGATGAGTACTCTTGCAAAAGTAGTGGCAATGGCGACATTATACAAACTGCTATCAGTTATGAATGCTGATGTTTCAGAAGCATTTAAAATAATTGTAGTTGTGATATCTATGGCTTCAATGACGGTTGGTAATATTATGGCATTGCGACAAACTAACGTGAAACGTATGCTTGCTTTTTCAGGTATTTCTCATGCTGGATTTATGTTGATGACTTTGTTAAGTCTTTCCACATCTGCAGGAAGTTTATTGTATTATGCTTCGGCATATTCCTTATCTGGAATTGCTGCCTTTTGTGTGATTTTATACGTTTGCAAAAATAGAAATAACGAAGATATTACTAACTTCCATGGACTGGGAAAAACTAATCCATTGTTAGCAGCTATTCTTACTGCAGCTTTACTTTCAATGGCTGGTATTCCAATTTTCGCTGGATTCTTCGCTAAATTGGTTTTGTTCAATCAAACGATTCAGGCAGGTTATTTAGCACTAGTAATTGTTGCGGTTATCAACTCAATTATAAGCGTTGGATACTATTTTAAATTGATTTTGGCGATGTATTCTAAAGAACCAAATGAAGAAAGAAAAGGAACACCATTTTTAATTTACGCGGTTGCAATTCTAGCGATTGTTTTGAATATCGCATTAGGTTTGTTTCCGTCCTTAGTATTGGATTTATTAGCATAATATCTTTTCAGTAATTTATAGAAGAACCAGCAAGAGCAATCTTGATGGTTTTTTAATTTACAGATGTTCGTTTTTATTATTTAGAAGAAAATTGTCTTTACATTTGGAGTTAATTTTAAAACTGATTCAATGAGTACACCAAAAAGAGCAGGCGACGCGCCAATAAAAATGACATTAGAAGGAGGGAAAACATACGGCTGGTGCACTTGTGGGCATGCAGAAAACCAACCGATGTGCAATGGAGCTCACAAAACTGAAGGAGGATCTCCATTGAGATTTTCAGAAGAAGAAACCAAAGAGGTTTATTTATGTGCCTGCAAGCAAACAAAAAACCCGCCATATTGCGACGGTTCTCACAATAATTAATTATTGGATATTGTTCCTTACTCCATTCAAAATTTTAATAATCAGGTTGGAGTAAGGAATTTTTTCTATCTAAATTGAAAGTTGCTATTCGTTATTTTCTTTTTCTATTGCTTTCTTCTTAGCTCTTCGTCTTTTCAACCATTCATAACTCATAATAGTTTGGGCATAAAAGAAAAAATCTGCACAGAGTTTACCAACTATAACTCCCAAAATTGGACTTCCAATCCATATAGGAGCCGAATACATAAAAAATGGACGAATAAACAAAGCATCAGTGATAGCCGAAGGACCAAATTCAATCAATAGACCCGTTATTTCCTGTTGTAAAATTTTGAGAGTTAAGATTAGATTTTTTGTTTTACTTTCTTTCAATCTAAAATATAAAACGGTAGCGTAAAAAGCCAGGTATTCAGACCAGGTTATCATAAAAGCTTCTACAACCTTGTTGATGTGTAAGAATCCGGTGAGAAAAGCCATGAAAATAATCGTAGAACTAGCAGCTAATTCGGGATATTTATAGCGATGAAACCATTCTGTGAATTTCTTCTTTATCATTGGTAATTTATTAGTCCTAATTTTTTGGAAAGATAGTAAGAAACAGAAGATTTGATCATTTATCAATGGAATTCATGAAATTAATGTGAGTCGTGCTTTCTTTTTTTAATTGGTATATTTTTTTTGTTAAAAGGAAAGCAAAAAAAAACCAGCTCCAAAAAGTGGAACTGGCTTAAACTATTAGGTTTGCTTAATTGTTATTTGGCCGCAGCGATTTTTTCAAATACTTTATTGTCATACGTCATTATAAAAGCGTATTTATCATTTGGAAAGTTTTTAATATCAAAAAACTTAGCCACATTCTGTTCTTGTAACACAGTAGTAGCATAGACCTCCGTTCCGTCTTCAGTATAAATTTTAATGCTCACTGGAGACTTATCTAAATTTAATACACTTATTGATACTAAACCGTTTTTGTTCAAAAATACTGGCTTGTACACTTCGGAAATTGCTTTAGAGGTTAAAGTAGCCGTTTTACCAACAACTGAAATTTCATATCTCGCAATTTTCATTTCTGATTCAGCGTCTAGGAAATAAGTTCCTTCGGGTAAGGCATTTAGATCATATGTTCTATTGATTGTGCCGTTTGAAGTTACCTTTTCAGTATGAATTAATTTTTCATTTGCATCATAAATAGATAAATCGATTTTATTTATGTCATTTAAAACAAAAGTTACAGTCTTTCCTTGTTCTTTTTTTACATTAAGTGAAAAATCTATTTCACCTGCACTTACATTCATTGCAGCTAATACTCCTGCTAGTATTAAACTTACTTTTAAAATCTTTTTCATAATTGTAGTTTTTAGATTTATAATAATATTTATCTGTGGTAAATTTACGCTAACACACTGTTGTTGGACGGCACAGGATTTTCCAATTTGTGTTCTATATTACCTTTTACGAAATCGATAGAGGTTAAAAAAGATAATTAAGTGTCTAAATAGGTTAATTTTGTGCTAATTATAAAGCATGTTGTTATGAAAACGATACTTCCTACGTTTGAAATTATAAAACCTTCTTTCGGAAGTTCTTTCTCTTTTTCTAAATATGTAGAGAATGCTAATAGTAAATCTCATTTATGGCACTACCATCCTGAGATAGAGTTGGTATATGTAAACGACGGGTCTGGAAAACGTCAAGTAGGAAGTCATATTTCTTATTACACGGAGGGTGATTTGATATTAATAGGAAGTAATCTGCCGCACTGCGGGTTTACCAATGAACAAACTGGAAATAAAAACGAAACGGTTATCCAGATGAGACCTGATTTCCTAGGAGATGGGTTTTTTGATATTGCTGAAATGAAAAATATTAATAATCTTTTTAGTCAAGCCAAAGCAGGAATTGCCTTTGAAGGCGAAACAAAAAAGAGAATAGGCAGTAAAATAGAAATCATGGACAAACAGTCTCCATTCGAAAGGTTGCTGACTATGTTAGATATTCTTAATGAATTAGAACTATCCGAGGAATTCAAAGTGTTAAATGCTGTAGGGTTTTCTTTGGAAATGCAAATGCAGGATAATGACCGCATCAACATGGTTTTTAATTATGTAAAAGATAATTTTCAAGAACAAATAACTCTAGATGAAGTAGCCGTTTTGGTAAGTATGACGGTGCCTTCTTTTTGCAGGTATTTCAAAAAGATAACTCATAAAACATTCACAAAGTTCGTAAATGAGTATCGTTTAGTGCATGCTTCAAAACTATTGGCAGAAAAACCCGTGAGTATAACTGAAATTTGCTTTGAAAGCGGTTTCAACAACTTTAGCTATTTCAATAAATCATTCAAAGAATTTACTGGAAAAAGCGCTTCACTATATCGTAAGGAATTCCGTTCTGTTCTTAAATGATGTTTCAATGGATTCCCAATAAAAACCTAAATCCAAAACAGCTAAAAACCGAATTGATTATTTTTGCATCACAGAATCAACTGAGAATTTCAAAATAAATACTAAAAATGGATAATAAATTAAAAGTACAAATCTGGTCGGATATTATGTGTCCGTTTTGTTATATAGGAAAAAGAAGAATTGAAGAAGCACTGAACCTTTTTGAACATAAGGAGGCTGTCGAAATTGAATGGAAAAGTTATCAACTGGATGCCAGCTTTATCGCCTCTACGGACGATAATATGGTCGAACATTTAGCAGCGAAATACAGAAAAGATAATGACTGGGCTCAAAATATGCTTGATAATATGACCCAAAACGCAAAAACTGCTGGATTGGATTTTCATTTTGAAAAATCCGTTCTTGCCAATTCTTTGAACGCACACCGATTGTTGCATTTGGCGAAAAAGCACAGTCTGGCTAATGATCTAGAAGAATTACTTTTCAAAGCTTATCTGACAGAAGGGAAAAATGTTAATGATATCAATACTTTAACGGAACTGGGGATACAAGTAGGATTAGATTCAGAAGCTATTGCGCAGGTATTAAATTCTGATAAGTATGCTGAAGAAGTAAAAGAAGACCAAGAAGAAGCAAATGCCATCGGCGTTCAAGGTGTTCCGTTTTTTGTTTTCGATAATAAATATGCAATTTCCGGAGCGCAACCGGCAACTTCCTTTTTAGAAACTTTAGAAAAAGTATGGCAAGAAGGAAAATTTGATTCGAAAGTGACTTTGCTGGATACTACATCCGGGAATAGTTGCGACATTAATGGTTGTGACTAAAATGAAATAAAAGTTGTTATTGGCATACAAAAATCCCGTTAATACGAATACCAACGGGATTTTTTCTAACCAACCATTTATAACAAACTAATTTCTTCTATCTATTCGTGTATCTAAACTTCCTACTACTTTAACCTCTTCTTTTTGGTCTTTAGCACCGTTGTTTTTATAATAGTATTGATCCTTGTCGTTTGAGTTGTGATCGCTATCATAATCACTATTGTGATTGTTTGAATTGTGGTTATGATCATCATCACAATCGTTATTGTAGTTGTTGTTTGGGCCGTTTTCATAACCTCTTCCACCTTTTACATTTCCAATCATATCAATAATTTGACCACGACGGTTGTAGATAATTTGCAATCCACCAACTTGTTCCAAGGCGTAACGGTTGTAAGTCATGTATACAGAACCAACTCGCTTAATCCTATCATCCGAATCATAGTTGATAAACACATTTCCAATTCGTCTTACTTTACCCATATTATCGTGCTCTACTTTCACACCATAATTTCGGTCTCGAAAAGAGGAAGGCGCACCATAGGTCTTGTTTACATTACTTGTTCTACTTTGTTTGTAGTACATGTTGCCGGTTGAAGGGCGCGTATTAAAATCAAATTGTCCGTCAGGAAACACGAAGAATTCGACTCCTCTTTCAGTAAACACAATTGGCTCAGCATTTCTAACATCAACAGGAGATCTTCTCTCGTGAGAAAAATTATTTTTCTCTGTTGCATTCGCTACACCACCTCCAAATAAAAGGATACTAGCTACTAAAAAGGTAATTTTTTTCATGATAAATGTATTTTGTGTTTTTTGCCTACTCTTTAGCTTTTCGGCTTACGCTTTTTTACTTATTTGATTAGGTATATTCAAGTAGTATGCCAAAGTTTTATAGTGTGGTTTTAGGTTTTTGGATTACGGAATGATTTTTTGTTTTCAAAGTGCTAAAAACCAATATTTTATTTCATTAAAAAAAGAAAAAAAATATTTTTTTGAGCAGCTAATAGTAAGATTTTTTTAAAACGATTGCTGTTTTGTTTTATGGTTTTTCTTTTGGTTTTGACCAAGAAAAAGTTCCAAGAGAAGAGAAATCACTTATTCTTTAAAAAGCTTTTTGTGTAATGTTATTTCAGGATCAGTCCCCTCCACATAAACTAAAATAGTAGGCTTTTCTATAAAAGGCAATTACATATAAAGAAGTATTAAACTTGTTAAATATTTGTTAATTTTTACATTAATCTTTTAAATCGTTTTTTTTTTTTCATATTTGTCTGACAAATAAGGCGCTATTATATTAAATTATAGTGTTTTAAAAATATTCAGTAGCTACGAATTGCGGAGGTTTGTTTGTTTCTCCAAAGAAAATAAAAATAAAATAGTGAGAGGAAAGCACGAAAAACTGCCTACGAGGACGCAAACTAACCGCTCAAGTCCTTAATGGAGCATCTATTTAACTATACATTATGAAAAAATTAATTTTTACATTAGCATTTGCTATGATCGGATCATTTGCTTTTGCAAATAATGGCACAATCAATGAAAAACTAGTTAGTAGTTTACAAAATGAAAAAAGTTTAGATTCTAAAACTTCTACAAAAATTGATTACATAACATTTACAGAAATGGTAAACAGGGGCAAATTAAAAATTGTTTCTCTAGTAAGACTTGATAAATCTTTTTTGTTTATTGACGATTGCGGAAATGAGTGGATAGTAAGTTATGACAGTACTTATTATACCCCATACACAGCGTTCCGTGCTGCGTCAGAGTTAATTTTTGAAATCTCAGGTTGTTAAGAAAAGAAGATGAAATATGGCTGTTTTTCAGCCATATTTTTTAAAAAATAAAAAAATGAAGATAAAATCACTTTTGCTAGTAATTATTTATCTGGGTATAGGAAACTTAATGTTCGCTCAAAATTTCCCAAAAGATACTTTACGCTATGAAATTACCTATGATTATTCATATCAAGTTAACAAGGAGGATACTCTCAGCAAACAAAAGGAGCAAATGGTATTGAAAGTTGCTAAAAATTTTTCTTTTTACGTTAGTTTGAATAGCATGAAATTAATGGATTTGGAGAAAAATTGGAAAGAGTCCGATGGTCTTCCTGATAGAAAATCGTTACCTAAAACAAAACTGTATTATACTATTGTAAAAGAGTATGTTAAGGACCAAATTATTTTTTGTGATAAAATAGGACAAATTACTTACAGATACAATCAAAATTTAGATAAGTTTGACTGGAAACTTACAGAAGAGCAAAAAGAAATATTGGGTTATAACTGTAAAAAAGCAACTACTGAGTTTGCCGGCAGAACCTATGTGGCATGGTATACCACAGAAATTAGTATAGCCGATGGGCCATACAAATTTCATGGTTTACCGGGTTTAATTTTGTCAATTTATGATACCAATAAACATTTTCAGTTTACTGTTTCGAGTATAAAAAATAGTTCCAGTTTTTGTAATATAGGGGAACAATTACCAAAACCTACTCAAATAACTTACGAGGAGTATAAACAACTAAGAAAGAGATATAAAGAAAAACCATCGACCTTGATTAATTCGGGTGGAATGACTTTTCCAAAGGAAATGCTTGATTTAGCCGATCAACGAGCGAAAGAAAAAATGAAGTTTGAGAACAATCCGATGGAACTGATTGATTAATGAGAAATATCATTTGGCTGCTTTTATTTCTTGGCAAAAGTATTTATGCTCAATCTATTGTCAAAGGACAAGTTGCAGATGTGCGAGGTAAAGTAATTGCTAACGCCAGTGTCTCGATTCAAAAAAAATCATCAACTTCAATTATTGCTTATTCCATAACGAATGGTAATGGGTTCTACACTATTTCGTTCAACAGTCCCGAAGCTGAACTGGATTTACAGATACGCTGTATGGGTTACGAAACTGCTTTGAATACCATTACAAATACATCGCAAACCAAGAATTTTGTTCTTGCTGAAAAGTCATTTATTCTTAAGGAAGTTACCGTAAAAGCGGCGCCCATAACTCAAAAAGGCGACACGCTGCAATACTCCGTAAATGCATTTTCGAAAGTGCAGGACAGAAGTATTGGTGATGTGTTAAAAAGAATGCCTGGAATTGAAGTGCTTCCTGATGGTAAAATTTTATATCAAGGCAAAGCCATCAACAAATATTATATCGAGGGTTTAGATTTGTTAGAAGGCAAATACAATCTAGCCAATGATAACTTGCCTTTGCAGGCCGTAAGTCAAGTGCAAATTCTAGAAAATCATCAACCAATAAAAGCATTAGATAGTTTGCAGTTTTCGGATCGAACGGCGCTTAATATCAAACTTAGGAAAGCCTATACTTTTACAGGTCAAGCACGTGTGGGTAGTGGCTTTAATCCGTTGCTTTGGGATGTCAATGTTACGCCAATGCTTTTTACAAAAAAAAGGCAGATGTTAAGCACCTATCAAACGAATAATATGGGAGATAATGTGGCTGTGCAACTCAAAAAATTAACACTTGAAGATGTACTAAACCAATTTGAAAATAATTCCGAAAAAATAGATTGGCTTGCCATTCAAGAAATAACGAATCCTAAATTTTATGAAAAAAGATGGTTGGATAATTCCATTCATTTGCTGTCTTCAAACTATTTACAGCGGTTGAAAAAAGACTATGAACTGCGAATTAATACCTCTTATTTAAATGATTATCAGCAACAAAAAGGATTTACCAATACGCAGTTTGTAACGCCAACTGGCAGGATTGATTTATTGGAAGAAAAGTACAATCAAACCTTTTTTAATTCGGTGCAAACCAATTTTACTGTACAAAAAAACGTTTCTAAAAATTACTTCAAGAATAGTATCGAATTTCAAGGTTTTTGGGATAGTCAGCGCGGAAATATAGTTTTAAACAGCCAAGGGATTCAGCAAGAATTAAGCAATGAATTCTTTCGATTGTCGAATACCTTAAAATCGGTTTTTCCTGTTGGCAAACAAATGGTTACACTAAATTCGTATGTTGGACTCAACAAAACACCACAAGTACTTCAGGTAAATCCGGGACAGTTTGAAGATTTACTCAATTCTAATATACCGTACGAAGCTGTAACGCAAAACATAGATTTACTAACTTATTACAGTAACAACTTTTTTTCGGTGGCCAAGGCGGTAAAACATTTTACATTCGAGTCAAAAGTGGGGTTGCAATTAGAAAATCAAAAGCTAGAAAGTGACATTTTCACCTCAGAGAATAGGGATTTAAGTACTGAATTTTCAAATACCTTAAATTGGATGCGTTCTAAAGGATATGTTGATTTACAAACGCAGTTTAAAAAAGACGATTGGCGTATCGAACTTTCGACCCCAATAAATTTGCATTCGTACAAAATAAAAGACAGCCCATTGCAAGAAGCTGAAAATGTCAACAAAACCACTTTCGAACCTCGTTTATTAGTAGTGTATGATTGGAGTGCGTATTGGAAAATTACTACTTCCGCAGGAATTTCGAATCAATTTGGCACCATAAATCAATTGCATTATGGTTACATTTTGCAAAATTACCGCAGTATCAAGCGAGTAAATTCTCCGCTTCCACAATCAACTGTCGCGAATTACTCCATTGGATTATCGTATAGAAATCCTGTAAAAGCGCTCTTTTTTAATGCGAGTTACGGTCGTGTACAAAGTGAGTATAATTTGCTTTATCAAAGCTCGATTATGGCAAACGGAGCAACCACACTAGAGGCAATTGAACAAACTAATACCAGAAAATCAGATAATTTCTCTACGCGTATGGGCAAATACATTTCTGAAATAAAGACTAATGTGACGCTCAATGGTAGTTTTGCTATGCAAGAGTTTCAGCAAATTATTAATTCCCAACTAACGACTATCACCAATCAAAATTGGGTTTTTGGGAATAAAATAGACACCGATATTACCGATTGGTTCAATGTAGAATACGAGAGTTCTTGGACGTTATCTCACAACCAAATTCAAAGCCAAAAACAAGCTAATATTACGCAACAAAATCATCATTTGAATCTAAATTTTAACCTGAAAAGCAAACAATATCTTGGTTTAAAATCAGAATTCATTAGTAGTAGTCTGCTCAATGTTAAAAATGAAAACGTATTTGCAGATTTGATATACAGGTACACAATTCAGAAGAAAAAGATTGATCTTGAAATGCAAGTTTCTAATATTTTTGACACCAAGAATTTTAGAACCGTAAACGCAAATGATTTTAGTTTTGTAGCAACTAACTTTGATCTAAGACCAAGACAAGTTTTGATTAAAATTAGATTTTCGCTTTAATATGAAAGGAAAAAGAAGATGCTTAACGTCGGTTTTAAAAAATTATAGTATCTTGTTTATTAGCTCTAATTCCTTTTCTGCATTACGTTAAAACAAAAAAACCTGTTCAAATTAATGAACAGGTTTTGTCTTTGATAATAAATTCAGTTTTTAAATCGTGTGTTTTGGATTAAATCCATCTTCGCTCAATTCTTTATGGTCATAATCAGCTACCATTTCAGCTTCGTAATCTGTTTTTTCTCCTTTTGTGAATTTGTAAATTAATTTCTCCATGATTTCATAAATCACAGGAACAATGATCAAGGTAAGGAATAGTGAACTGATCAATCCTCCAATGATTACCCACGCCAAACCATTTTTCCATTCGGCCCCGGCTCCTGAAGCTAACGCAATTGGGAACATACCAAATACCATCGCAATAGTTGTCATAAGAATTGGACGTAAACGAGCGTGATTCGCTTGAATCAAAGCAGTTCGTATTGTTTCCCCGGCGGCTCTTCGCTGATTGGTATAATCCACAAGCATAATCGCATTTTTACAAACCAGACCAATTAACATAATCACCCCAAGAATAGTAAATATATTCAACGTATTATTCGTCAATGCCAAGGCTAATAATGCTCCAATAAACGAAAGCGGTATAGCAAATAATACTACGAATGGGTGTACAAAACTATCGTACAACGAAACCATTACTAGGTAAACCAAGATAATAGCAGCCAATAAAGCAATTCCTAATGTTCCAAAACCTTCGGTTTCATTCTCTTTTTGTCCACCCCAGATATAGTCTACACCAACTGGTTTTTTAAGTTTTTTAATTTTTTCTTCCCATTGTGATACAATCGTTCCAGAAGAAATACCTACATTTTGGCCTTTAACCGTTACTGATGCTGTTTTGTCTCTTCGCTCTAATTGGCTTGGACCAGAACCTTCAGTTACAGTTGCAAATTGATTTAACTCGATTTGTTGACCAGAGTCGTTTATGAATATCAAGTTGCTTACATCAGCAAT
This sequence comes from Flavobacterium sp. CG_23.5, assembly GCF_017875765.1. Classification (NCBI taxonomy): domain Bacteria; kingdom Pseudomonadati; phylum Bacteroidota; class Flavobacteriia; order Flavobacteriales; family Flavobacteriaceae; genus Flavobacterium; species Flavobacterium sp. CG_23.5. The sequence goes on from NZ_JAGGNA010000001.1 coordinate 2,490,363, forward strand.
ACTTTTTCTGTCGAAAGCATTATACTTAATATTGATGTCGTATTCGTATTCTCCAGCTCTAAAACGCCCGTCTGTGTTTCCACTAAAAGCAGTTTGCATAGTCATACCTACGGTTTGTAAACTCAAACCAAGTGCGGCCATTTTATCTCTGTCTACTTTTACGCTTACTTCAGGATTTCCGTCCTCTACCGATAGTTCAATTTCTGTTGCACCGGGAATTGTGCGCAATTCCTTTTCGGCAGCAATAGCAAATTTCATAGCACTTTCTACATCTGGACCCGTTACAATAAGTCCTAAAGTAGCATCTTCAGCTGTTCCTAAAATACCTACTGGAACCGTTTTTACTTTGGCTCCAACTAATATTTTTTGTAATTTGCGCTTTGTTTTTGCGGCATACACATTTGCAGGTTCATCGCGCTGGTCTAATTCAACCATTTTTACGTTAATCTCTGATTTATATGCAGTTGATTGTGAAGCCCCCATACCACCACTAGTTTGACCCACAATAGTAAATTGACTGTGAACAAAATCTTCTTTCTCTAAAAAGGCTTCTGCTTTTTGCGTCATGAAGTTGGTTTGTTCTAGCGAAGCATCTTTTGGCATTTCGATTTGAACTAAAAACTCACCACTATCCGATGCTGCAAAGAACTCACCCCCAATAAATCCTGCTGGTACCAATGCAATTGAACTGAAGAATAAAACTAAAACAATGGCAAGTGTTGTTTTATAATGATCCAAAGACCATGTCAGTAATCCAGAGATCCAGTTGATGAAACGGGTTAAATAACTTTCAAAACCAAGAATGATTCTTCCAAAAAGGTTTTTACCTTCAATGTGTTCTAATTTTCCGTATCTGGATGATAACCAAGGAATAATAGTAAACGAAGCAACTAATGACAATAAAGTAGATATAATTACAGTTACACAAAATTGCGTAATAATATTAGAAACCAGACCAGAACTCAATGCAATTGGTAAAAATACAACCACAATTACAAGCGTAATCGATACTACAGTTCCACCAATTTCGGCTGTACCATCATAGGCAGCTCGAACTTTGTTTTTGCCCATTTCCATGTGCCTGTAAATATTTTCAAGAACCACAATCGCATCATCCACAAGAATACCTACAACGAGTGACAATCCTAATAAACTCATTAAGTTCAAGGTATAACCCATTAAGTAAATCCCAATAAAAGTGGCAATTAACGATGCAGGAATAGAAACCATTACAATCAAGGAGTTTCGAATACTGTGCAAGAAAAATAACATCACAAAAGCCACTAAAAGAACGGCAATAAGCAAATCGTGCACTACAGCATCAGCAGCTTCAAGGGTGAAAATGGTACTGTCTTTAGCAATTTTTAGTTTTAATTCCTCCGTTTTGTACTCCGCTTCTAATTTAGCAATTGTCTTAACTAACTCTTCACTTACTGCAACCGCATTGGCATCAGATTGCTTTATAATTTGTAAAATAATGGCACTTTTCTGATTGACACGTGCTACTTTTTCAGTAAGCTTTTGAGTATCCTGAACATCAGCAATATCGCGTAAACGAATCTGAATACCGTTTCTAGAAGAAACAATTAAGTTTCTCAGTTCTTCAACATTCTTGTATTTTCCGGCTAATCGGATTAATATTTTTTGCTCACGGGTTTGAATATTTCCTGTTGGAAAATCCAAGTTTGAGGATAAAATATTTTGCTGTACTTGTGGGACCGAAAGTCCGTAGGCTTGCATTTTTACCGCATCGAGATTAACTTGTATTTCTCTTTCTTGTCCCCCCGTAATGTTTACTTGTGCTACTCCTGGCACTCGTGATAGTACTGGTGCTAATTTTTTATCAACTAAGTCGTAAAATTCAACTTCGTCCATTTTTCCATTGGCACCAATTGTCATAATTGGTAAATCGCTTAAGGAAAATTTGTTTAAGGAAGGGGCTTGCGCATCATCTGGCAAGTCGTTTATGATTGCATTTATTTTTCGCTGCGCATCGTTCATCGAAATATTAACATCAGCATTCGATGTTAATGTTATAGAAACCGAGGATAAACTTTCAAATGACTTAGAGTCGATTTTCTTGATGTTTTCTAAGGAGGAAATCGCGTCTTCAATTTTTTTAGTAACCGTGTTTTCAACTTCACTAGGCGATGCACCTGGATAAACAGTTGCAATCGAAATTACGTTTGTTTCAAATTTCGGTATCAACTCATAGCCTAATTGGCTGTAACTGAACAGTCCCCCCAATGTTAGAATCGTAAATAATACGATAACTAATGAAGGGCGTTTTATGGATATTTCTGCTAATTTCATATTTTTATCTGGCTTTAGGCTTCAAGCTTTAAGCTCTAAGCTGTTTCTTTATGACTTTAAGACTTTCGACTTTAAGACTTATTTAATAACATCCACTTTTGTACCGTCAGTCAAGTTGATTTGTCCTGTAATAATAACCGTTTCCCCTTCAGAAAGTCCACTTAAAATTTCTACTTTGTCACCAAGAATTCTACCTGCTGTTACCGTTTTCAGTTTTGCAGTTCCATTTTCAATTACAAAAATTTGGTTGCTGCTTACACTTCCTATAAATGCATTTCTAGGAACAATCATCAAAGATTGTTTTTGTTGATTGGATGCAAATTTAGCTGTCCCGTACATTCCGGCTTTTAAATCATTAGATGAATTATTTGCAATTTCTATTTCTACAGGAAAGTTCAAGCTAGTATCCGCCTTTGGAGCGATGAAAGTAATTTTACCTGAAAATATTTGGTCAGGATAGACACTGGCAGTAACTTTTGTGTTGTTTCCTATTTTCAAACGAGCAACCTGATTTTCATTAACGGTAACTTTCAATTTTAATTTTGAAACATTAACGATGTCAAACATTTGGGTTGCAGCACCCAGTACAGAACCAGGCTCAATATATTTTTTATTTACAACCCCATTAATTGTAGATTTAATGTTTGTATCGCCAATGTTAACTTTAGCTTGTTGCAATCTTGATTTTGAAGTCACTAAGCCTAATCTGGCTTGATCTACTTGTTGTTTTGTAACTCCACCTGTTTTATATGCATTTTCAAAACGGTTGTAATCCGCTACTGCATTTTGATAAGAAGCTTGAGCAGTTTGCAAATCCGATGAAATTTGTTCACTTCTTACAATTGCCAAAGTTTGTCCAATTCTAACATTGTCACCTTCTTTAACCAAAACGCGAACCACTCTCCCTGGTTTTTCTGCGGAAAAATTTAATTCCTGTAGTGGCTCAAAATTCCCATTAGCAGTAAAATCCAGAGATACTTCTTCCGTTTTAACGGTTTCGGTTTTAACTGAAACAGTAGCGTTTTTCTCTGCTACAATGGCTGTTTTTGCTTCATTCTCGTTTTTATTATTCATTAAAGTAAAAGCAATAATTGCCAGTACTCCTAATATGATTATTCCGGTTAGTATATTTTTTTTCATTTTCTTAGTTATTTATAAGTGATCTTAATTCTCCTTTTGATTTGATTAATTGAATTTCGGCTAGTTTGTAATCTAATATTGCAGACGTGTAATTGTTTTGTGCTTCTGTCAATGAGTTTTCGGCATCCAATAAATCAGTTAAAGAAGCCAATCCTTGCACGTAATTATTTCGGGTATTGTTTAAAACATCTTGAGCCAATTGAGCATTACCTTTTTGGTTTGCAATGATAGTTATGCTATTGTCAATTTGTATTTTGGCATTTTCATAAGCCAAATCAAGACCTAATTTTGTGTCGTCGATGTCTTCTTTCAAAGATCTCAAAGTTACATCTGCTTGTCTCACTTTTGCTCGTGTTGCAAATCCTGAAAAAATCGGCACTTTTAAGTTCAAACCAATCGAAGAGAAATCAGACCAATAAACGCCATCAGCTGGTTTTGCACCCCAAGGCATTTTTGGACCTTGACCTATGTAATTGTAACCAGCAGAAAGGTTAAGCGATGGGTAATAAGCCGCTTGATCTGCTTTTTTCTGATAGGTTAATAACTGTTCTTGTTTTTTCAAAAGCAAATACTCTGTTCTAGTCTCTGTATTTGGGGCTTGAGATAAGGCTTGAGGTGAAACTTCAAATTGAGATACGGGAATTATGATTTTTGTTTCAATTGGCATTCCCATGTAAAATTTCAAAGCATTTTCTTGTAACTGAACGGCATTCAAAACCTGTTGGCGTTGGGTGCTGATGTTCGATATTTTTACTAAAATTCGGTCTAAGTCTATTTTTTTAGCCAGACCATTATCAAATTGTCCTTTAATAATGTTCTTAACTTTATTGGTGTTAACATAATTACTGTCAAGAACAGTCAATTTTTGTCTTTGAACATATACTTGATAATAGTTATTCGCCACTCTTTCAATTACTTGTTCTTCCGTCAACTGTTCGTTTATTTGATAAAACTCCCTCGTTGATTTTGCCGCTTTTAAACCGGTAAAAACAGATTGATCAAAAAGTGCTTGAGTCAATGATAATCCGGCGGTTGAAGTCCATTTTTGTCCAAAAGTAGCCTGAATTGTTTTTCCTTTTTCACCACCAAAAGAACCTGCATCCAGAAAAGTCGTTTGCAAAATCGGGTTGTACGTTAATGTTCCGTTTGCCGAAATTTGAGGTAATGCTCTAGATCGTACCTCTTGTATTTGGTATTCTCCGTTTTCTACTTTCAGTTTCGCTTTTTTCGCATCTGATTTATTTTCTAAAGCATAGGTGATTGCATCTTTCAATGTCAACGGCTTTGCTTCTTGAGATTTTGCTGTAATCGCAAAAGCTAAGATGGTTATTAATATTAATCTGTTCATTATGATATATTAAGGTTTAGTAAATTTTTTTCCAATTCAATAATTCCATTTGGTGTAGCCATGGCTCTAGTGTGATATTCTAAAGCTTCAAGTTCTATTTTTTGTGATTCTTTTTCGGAACTGGTGCTTTCTTTAATGCTAAAAATAAGATGATAATAAAAATTGGTGTAGCGATCAATATGAATGCTTTCTCGGTACAGTCCTTGTTCAATTCCTTTTTCAATATTAATTCTAAAAACACTGTTGCATTCGCTTATTTCTCGTGCCATTACCTTATCATATATTTCAGGATAATGTTTTCTTAATTGATAAATAGGGGAATTATCAGAGGATTGAAACATCTCTTTGAACATTTTTCTTATCTCGAAATTTTCCTCAATGGCATTGTAATTTTTAACTATGATATTATCAATAATTTGATGAATTTCTTTGTGAATTGCTTCTGTACTTTCTTCAATAAGGATTTCTTTATTACAGAAATATTTATAAATTGTTTTTTTAGAAATGCACATTTCTCCTGCAATATCATCCATGGTAATGCTTTTAAAACCAAGTTTTAAAAACATGTCGCTTGCTTTTGATATAATTTTTTCTTTCATTTTTTTGTGCTTTTCCCAATATTCCGGGATTTGTAAGTTGCTGTTAATTATAGAAATAAGTAAAATTATGAATGCAAATATAACTTGGAAACTTTGAACACCAAAATAGTTTCCAAATTATTGACATAAATTTAACAATTCTGTAACCTTGTCTTTTAAGCGGTGAATTCTAAATTAGCAATCAGGTTGATATCTTGTCCCTTTGCTAAACCTCCGGTTTGTGTATAGGAATTGAACGGTAAGTCAAAATCTTTGCGATTTATCTTTCCAATTATTTCGAAAGCAGCTTTTTGAACGCCATTTTCTGTGTTAATCCCAATAAATGCAGCATCTAATTCAACAACTTTGGTGATGTTTCTAATAGTTAGATTCCCTTTCAAAAAATTAATGTTTCTATTTACTTTTTGAAATGAGGTCGACTTGAAACTAATAACTGGATATTCATTTGTATTGAAAAAATCATTCAATTTCAAGTAGCTGTCAATTTGATCCAGTTTTGTTGGCTTAATATTTACGTCCAAAGCAAATTCGATCGAGGCATCTTCAAGTTCATTATCCTCAATATCTACGTGACCTGTAAATTTGTTGATTGTACCGTCCATAAACGCAATTGTGGAGTGTCTGTTTTTAATTAATACATCGGATTGGCTTGAATCAATTGTCCATTTTGTTTTCATAATGGGTTAAGTATTATTTTGTAATTATTATTTCATTTCGCATTGATTCGAAATGTCATAATTATATGTTAGAGGATGTTAAAATTTTCAGTGCAAATGTAAAGCGGAAACTTTGAATACCAAAATAGTTTCCAATGTTTTTATTTTTATTTAACATTTGAGAAAGTTTAAAGTTTAAAGTTTAAAGTTTTTTGAGTTTCTTTGTGGTATATAAAGTCCGAAAAGCCAGAACTTTCATGAAAACTTTTTAAACTTTAAACTTTAAACAAAAAAATGATGCATACCATTTACCAGTATCAGGAATTCATTTCAGCTTATTTGCAATCCCAATATGAAATTAAAGAGCCAAAAAATTTGTATGAACCAATACATTATATTTTAGATCTTGGAGGAAAAAGAATCCGTCCGGTGCTTACTTTGATGACCACTGAAATTTTTGGTGCAGATTATAAAAAAGCCTTGCCGGCTGCTTTGGCCGTTGAAGTTTTTCATAATTTCTCGTTGGTTCATGATGACATTATGGATGATGCACCCCTACGAAGAGGGCAGGCGACCGTTCATGAAAAGTGGAATATAAACACTGGGATTTTATCTGGCGATGCGATGCTCATTCTGGCTTATCAGTATTTTGAACAATATCAACCAAAGATATTTCGAAAACTAGCAAAATTGTTTAGCAAAACGGCTCTTCAAGTTTGTGAAGGACAGCAATGGGACGTTGATTTTGAAACGCGTGACGATGTTACAATTGCCGATTATCTAAAAATGATTGAATATAAAACGGCAGTTTTGGTAGCGGCAGCAATGAAAATGGGTGCGATAATTGCCGAAACTTCTAAAGAAAATGCTAATTTAATTTATGATTTTGGGTTGAATTTAGGCTTGGCTTTTCAATTGCAAGATGATTATTTGGACGCCTTTGGTGATCCTGAAACTTTTGGAAAACAAGTAGGTGGAGATATTATTGAAAATAAAAAAACCTATTTGTATTTAAAAGCATTGGAATTTTCGAAAAAAGAGCAAGCCCAACAATTATTAGATTTATTCTCCAATCAACCTATCGAAAATTCAAATAAAATTAATGCAGTAAAAGAAATTTTTAATAGTTCTGGAGCCTCAAAAGCAACGCAAGATGCTATACAGGAATTCACTTTTAAAGCATTTGAAATAGTGGATAAAATGAATATTGACGAAGATAAAAAAGTAATATTGAGAGCCTTCGGGGAGAATTTAATGGGACGAAAAGTGTAGATTTTTGATTTCAAATTAGAGATTTTTTGATTGCAGAAATTTTACTTCGGATATATAATGGTTAATTTCAAAAATCAGTATAATTTAAAAAAAAATCAAACATTTAGAGCAATTTCTTAAAATCAAAAATCTAAATTCGTTAATCAAAAATCTGAAATCTAATGTTCATAGCGCCAATAAATACAGATTCACTACTATCGGAAGCCGGAAAAGAAACCTTATATCTAAAGTTAGTTGAACAACTTAATAAGGATTTTAACCTCGCCAACGAAGCGATTGATTTTCCTTTAAGCATTTCTCCCGCTGAATTGAAACTGCAATTACACGACAAAATATATCGCCTGATTGAGTATAAATTTGCCGAATATCTTAATCTGCTATATATAATTGATGTTTCTGAAGAACAAATAAAAAAGCTGGATGGTTCGGATTTAGTGGTTTTGGCTGAGCAAGTTGCTTTTTTAATTTTAAAAAGAGAATGGCAGAAAGTTTGGTTTCGCAATAAGTATTAACTGTTATAATATTAGAAGTAGCAATTGAGAATTTTTTTTCATTTCTCCAATTTCCTTGTTTTTTAAAAATAAACCCGTACAAAAGGCATGAATGCATTGCCATAAACATCATTAGTGTCTCGTAATACATTGTAGCGTGCGCCAATAGTCACATTTCCAGTTCTGTAACCTGCACCAAGAAATAAACCGGTATTCCAGTAATCTTGAGAATTGCTATTGGAGCCAATCAAATTTATATTAACTCTCAGTTCTTCCAGTTCCGCCGAAAGTTGGATTTCTTCTATTGGATTAAACAGTGCTATAACACTTCCACCATATAAGTTTGACGCGTAATAATTTTTTTGCTTTATGTAGGTATATTGTGCACCAAGGCCTAAAGCGACATACTGATTGAAATTATAAATGGCACTTGGTGCTAAAGAAATGTCGGTGTAGCCAGAACCAAAGCTCAAACCAATTCCACCACCAAATTGTACTTTTCGCCAGAAATCACTTTGCATTTTTGGAGATGCTGTTTGTTGCTGTGCAAATAATAAACTCGAAAACAATAAGGTTGTAGAAATCAAAATATATTTATAAATAGTCTGAAATTGATTCTTTTCCATGATTATGTTGTTAATTTAACAAATATTAACGTAAAAGTACGTAAAAAACTGAATTAAATATATTGGTTTATTGTACTTTTGTCCCTCGATTTGACAAAAAAAAACATTCACAAATATTATGGATAGGTTTTCATTTTTAAACGCAGCACACACCGAATTCTTCGCACAATTATACGATCAATATTTAGAAAATCCAGATAGCGTCGAGCCAAGTTGGAGAAGTTTTTTTCAAGGTTTCGACTTTGGAATGACCACCTATAATGATGAAAATCCAGTTGCTTATATAGCAAATGTTGCCGCTGGTAATGTTGAACATGCTCCTGTTTCTGATAAACTTCAAAAAGAGTTTAACGTATTGAAATTAATTGATAGCTACCGATCGCGCGGACATTTGTTTACAAAAACAAATCCCGTTAGAGAAAGAAGAACTTCATCACCAACGTTGGATATTGTAAATTTCGGACTTTCGTCAGCAGATTTAAATACTGTTTTTGACGCAGCAAAAGTAATTGGAATTCAACCATGTACGCTTAAAGAAATTATTGTTCACCTTGATAATATTTATTGTCAACATATTGGGGTGGAGTACATGTATATAAGAAAGCCGGAAGTTATTCAATGGATGCAAGATAAATTAGGGATAAATGACAACCTACCTAACTTCTCTGCTGATGAAAAGAAAATAATTCTAGGTAAATTAAATCAAGCCGTTTCTTTCGAAAATTTCTTACACACTAAATATGTAGGTCAAAAAAGATTTTCGCTTGAAGGTGGAGAATCAATAATTCCTGCACTTGATGCTTTAATTGAAAAAGCAGCTGAAAAAGGAGTGGAACAATTTGTTATGGGAATGGCTCACCGTGGTCGTTTGAATGTTTTAGCAAATATTTTCGGAAAATCTACTCAAGATATTTTTGGAGAATTTGACGGTAAAGATTACGATCAGGAATATTTTGATGGTGACGTAAAATACCACTTAGGACTTACCGCTGAAAAAGTAACCAGGTCAGGAAAAAATATAAATATTAATTTGGCTCCAAACCCTTCACACCTTGAAACAGTAGGTGCTGTAATCGAAGGAATTACAAGAGCAAAACAAGATAAATATTTCCCTAATGACTTTTCAAAAGTATTGCCAATTGCCGTTCACGGAGATGCAGCGATCGCTGGTCAGGGAATTCTTTATGAAATTGTTCAAATGGCTCAGTTGGATGGATACAAAACGGGAGGTACGATTCATATTGTAATAAATAATCAAGTAGGATTTACCACTAATTATCTTGACGCTCGTTCATCAACGTATTGTACGGATGTTGCCAAAGTAACACTTTCACCGGTATTGCACGTGAATGCAGATGATGCGGAAGCTGTGGTGCATGCGATGTCATTTGCATTAGACTTTAGAATGCAATTTGGCCGTGATGTGTTTATAGATTTATTAGGATATAGAAAATACGGGCATAATGAAGGAGATGAACCTCGTTTTACACAGCCTGTACTTTACAAACTGATAGCAAAGCATCAAAATCCTAGAGATATTTATGCTGAAAAATTGTTGTCAGAAGGAGTAATCGACGTTACTTATGTAAATGGATTAGAGAAAGAATACAAATCTAATTTAGAAGTGAACCTTGAAGAATCTCGTAAAAAAGACCTGACAATTATCACACCATTTATGAAAAATGAATGGAGAGGTTTTGAACAGGTTACAGACGTACAAATGCTTGAAAAAGTAGATACAACTTATTCAATTGAAGGACTTACACAAGTGGCCAATGCGATTTGTAACTTGCCTGCGGATAAAAAGTTTATTAGTAAAATTCAAAAACTAATCAACGATAGAAAAACAATGTTTTTCGAAACTAATAAGTTGGATTGGGCAATGGCCGAACATTTAGCTTATGGATCATTATTACAAGAAGGATATGATGTTCGTATTTCCGGACAAGACGTAGAACGTGGTACTTTCTCCCATCGTCATGCTGTAGTTAAGGTAGAAGACTCCGAAGAGGAAGTAGTCTTGATAAACAATTTAGAAGGTAAAGTAGGAAAATTTAATATTTTCAACTCCCTTTTATCAGAATATGGTGTTTTAGGTTTTGATTATGGATATGCCTTGACAAATCCAAATGCATTGACAATTTGGGAAGCACAGTTTGGGGATTTCAGTAATGGAGCCCAAATTATGATTGACCAATATATTTCTTGTGGGGAAGATAAATGGAACAATCAAAACGGAATTGTTTTATTATTGCCTCACGGATATGAAGGACAGGGAGCGGAACATTCCTCTGCCAGAATGGAACGTTATTTACAACTTTGCGCCAGACAAAATATGTTTGTCGCCGATTGTACAACGCCAGCGAATTTTTACCATTTGCTTAGAAGACAAATGAAAACGACTTTCCGTAAACCACTTATTGTGTTTACTCCAAAGAGTTTGTTGCGTGATCCAAGAGTAGTTTCTACTGTTGAAGAATTTGCAAATGGAACTTTCCAAGAAACATTCGATGATGAAACGGTGAATAAAGCGGATGTAAAAACATTGGTTTTTTGTACCGGTAAATTCTATTATGATATTACTGCCGAAAGAGAAATCAATGGTCGTAAAGATGTTGCTGTGGTGAGAATTGAACAATTGTTCCCTCTACCAGTAGAACAATTAAGCGCCATTATTGCGAAATATCCAAATGCCGATGATTACGTTTGGGCACAGGAAGAACCAAAAAACATGGGAGCCTACAGTTTTATGTTGATGAACTTCAATTTAGTAAAATGGAGATTGGCTTCGCTAAAAGCATATGCTGCTCCAGCTGCAGGAAGTTATACAAGAGCAAAACGTCGTCAGGCGGATGCAATACGAATGGTTTTTGATAAAAATTTATTTAGGTAGTGCCAACTGTATTAATAACTGATGGGTTCCGTTTTTTCTTTTACAGTAATGAACATTTGCCAAAGCATATTCATGTTGAAAACGCCGAAAAAATAGCAAAATTTAATTTAGAAAATATAGAATTAGTAAAATCATCAGGATTTAATTCCACTCAATTAAAAACAATACGTAATTTAGTAGAACGAAATCAAGAACTTTTAATATATAAATGGGATGAGTTTTTCAGTAATTAGCAAATCAAAAAATGCAATAGACATTGTTTTTTCAGAATCTAAAATGATTGTTTTTTTAGAAGATGGACGTGAATTAGCTGTGCCGTTAGAATGGTTTCCAAGATTAAGAAAAGCAACCGAAGAGCAACTAAAAAAATGGAGATTCATCGGCAAAGGAGAAGGCGTTCATTGGGAAGAGATTGATGAAGATATTTCAATTGAAAATTTATTAGAATAAAATAACACACAAATAAAATTATAAAAGATGATTTTAGAAATGAAAGTTCCATCACCAGGGGAATCAATAAAAGAAGTTGAAATTGCAACATGGTTAGTGAAAGACGGAGATTATGTAGAAAAAGACCAAGCAATTGCTGAGGTTGATTCTGACAAAGCAACACTGGAATTGCCAGCTGAAGCTAGTGGGATTATTACACTAAAAGCAGAAGAAGGTGATGCAGTAGCAGTTGGGGCAGTGGTTTGTCTTATCGATACAGATGCTGCTAAACCATCTGGTGATGCGCCAGCTGCAGAGGTTACAAAAGCAGTTGATCCCGAGACTTCGGGACCAAAGGCGGAAGTTAAACCGGAAGTTAAAACAGCTCCCGAGACTTCGGAACCAAAAGCAACTCCAGTTGCAGCAACAACTTACGCTTCTGGAACACCATCTCCAGCAGCAAGAAAAATATTAGACGAAAAAAATATAGCGCCTGCTTCCATGTCAGGGACAGGAAAAGACGGAAGAATCACTAAAGATGATGCCGTAAATGCGGTTCCATCTATGGGAACTCCTACAGGAGGATCTCGTGGGACTGAACGTACTAAATTATCTATGTTGCGTCGTAAAGTAGCGGAAAGATTGGTCGCTGCCAAAAATGAAACAGCTATGTTGACTACGTTCAATGAAGTGAACATGACGCCAATCAACAACTTGCGTAATGAATACAAAGATGCGTTCAAAGCGAAACATGGCGGAATTGGTTTAGGATACATGTCGTTCTTTACTAAAGCCGTAACTAGAGCTTTAAAATTATTCCCGGATGTAAACTCAATGATGGATGGTGATCACAAGATTGCTTTCGATTTTTGCGACATTTCAATTGCAGTTTCCGGACCTAAAGGTTTAATGGTTCCTGTAGTTCGTAATGCGGAGAACTTGACTTTCCGTGGTGTAGAATCTGATATTAAAAGATTAGCTATCAAAGCACGTGACGGACAAATCACGGTTGATGATATGACTGGTGGAACTTTCACGATTACTAATGGTGGTGTTTTTGGTAGTATGTTAAGTACGCCGATTATCAATCCTCCACAATCTGGAATTCTTGGAATGCACAACATTATCGAGCGTCCTATTGCCGTAAACGGAAAAGTGGAAATTCATCCTATGATGTATGTGGCACTTTCATACGACCACAGAATTATTGATGGTCGTGAGTCTGTTGGTTTTTTAGTTGCAGTAAAAGAAGCGTTAGAAAATCCATTAGAATTATTGATGGATAACAATCCTAAAAAAGCATTAGAGTTGTAATATTGATATTTATCAAACCTACTGAGAAATATTTTAATCCCGCCTTGTTCAGAAACATTGCGGGATTTTTTTTGGTCAATTCTTGACTTAGAAATATGTAATTATTTTTACTTTTTTTTATGATTATGATTTTTTATTTTATAATAAATTAGATTTTGTTTAAAAATAATGGTCTTATAGCGAGGATTTACCATAACATTACCACAACATTGTCGCGTTAAACAGATGTACAAATCTTTCTTTGCAGCTCATTTAATAAAAGTAAGTAGCAGTTATAGCAGGATTTAGGGCTATTTTTAACTGTGGTATTTCTTTAGGATGTTGTATAGTTTTTAGATAGGTAACATTTTAACTTACATCATAATACATTCATAAATTTGAGAATAACTTTTTACTCAAAATTATGAAGAAAATTACTCTAATCATTTTCCTGTTGGTTTATTCGATAGGATTTTCACAAACACTGCCTTTAGATTTTGAATCGTCAACTGTGACTTATGCATTCACTGATTTCGATGGAGGTGTTGCAACAGTAGTTGCAAATCCACAAATGTCAGGAATTAATACAAGTTCTAAAGTTGCCAAAATGGTAAAAGGTGCAGGTCAACCATGGGCCGGAAGCAAAATTTTGATGGGAAACGCAGTTGATTTCTCGACTAATAAAGTTTTTAAAGTTAAAGTATTTTCGCCAGTCGCTGGTAAAAAGCTTTTGTTGAAGTTTGAAGGAGCTGGTGCTGCTTTTGAAAAAGAATCGTCGTCTATTGCTGCTGCCAACGTATGGGAGGAATTAACTTTTGATTTTACTGGTGTAGCTGGTGTCAATAATTTAAATAACAATATTGTCTTTATATTTGACTTGGGAACTCAAGGCGATGGTAGCGTTAACTCAACTTATTTGTTTGATGATGTTAAGCAATCTGCCGCAGTTGGTTCAGCATTAACGCAAATGACTTTACCAGTAACTTTTGATGATGCTACCATAAATTATGGTTTGGTTGGTTTTGGAGGAGCAGAGGCATCCTCAATAGTAGTTGATCCAACACTTTCATCAAATAAAGTGGCTAAGGTCATAAAATCCGGAACAGCAGAATTATGGGCGGGAACCACCATTACTGCTGCTGCCCCAGTTGGATTTTCTACAAATATTCCTTTTTCAGCAACAGAGACAAAAATGAATGTTCGTGTTTGGTCGCCAGATGCTGGTATTGCAGTCCGTTTAAAGGTAGAAGATAAAAATGATCCAACACATTCTTGTGAAACAGAGGTACAAGTAACAACCGCTTCAGGATGGCAGACATTAGAATTTAATTTTGCAAATCAAGCCACTGGTACAGCTGCATTAAATTTGGCATATGCTTTTAACAAAGCCTCTATTTTCTTTAATTTCGGCACTACTGGAGCTACAGCAGGCGAAAAAACATATTATTTTGATGATTTGAAATTTGGTGCTGCTGTTACCACACCTACTTCAACTGCCGTTGTTTTACCAATTGATTTTGAGTCGTCAACTGTAACTTATGCATTCACTGATTTTGATGGAGGTGCTGCAACAGTAGTGACAAATCCCCAAATGGCAGGAATTAATACAAGCGCTAAAGTTGCCAAAATGGTAAAAGGTGCAGGTCAACCATGGGCTGGAAGCAAAATTTTGATGGGAAGCGCAGTTGATTTCTCGACCAATAAAGTTTTTAAAGTTAAAGTATTTTCGCCAGTCGCTGGTAAAAAGCTTTTGTTGAAGTTTGAAGGAGCTGGTGCTGCTTTTGAAAAAGAATCGTCGCCTATTGCTGCTGCCAACGTATGGGAGGAATTAACTTTTGATTTTACTGGTGTAGCCGGTATCAATAATTTAAATAACAATATTGTCTTTATATTTGACTTGGGAACTCAAGGCGATGGAAGCGTTAACTCAACTTATTTGTTTGATGATGTTAAGCAATCTGCCGCAGTTGGTTCAGCATTAACGCAAATGACTTTACCAGTAACTTTTGATGATGCTACCATAAATTATGGTCTAGTTGGTTTTGGAGGAGCAGAGGCATCCTCAATAGTAGTTGATCCAACACTTTCATCAAATAAAGTGGCTAAGGTCATAAAATCCGGAACAGCAGAATTATGGGCGGGAACCACCATTACTGCTGCTGCCCCAGTTGGATTTTCTACAAATATTCCTTTTTCAGCAACAGAGACAAAAATGAATGTTCGTGTTTGGTCGCCAGATGCTGGTATTGCAGTCCGTTTAAAGGTAGAAGATAAAAATGATCCAACACATTCTTGTGAAACAGAGGTACAAGTAACAACCGCTTCAGGATGGCAAACATTAGAATTTAATTTTGCAAATCAAGCCACTGGAACAGCTGCATTAAATTTGGCATATGCTTTTAACAAAGCCTCTATTTTCTTTAATTTCGGCACTACTGGAGCTACAGCAGGCGAAAAAACATATTATTTTGATGATATGAAATTTGGTGCTAAAAATCTCTCAGTTGCGAATTTCAAGGCCAATTCATCTGTAAGAATGTATCCAAATCCAGTTTCAAACGTTTTAACAATTGAAGCTAATAGTACAATTGAAAAAGTGAGTATATATAGTGTTTTAGGCCAGGAAATTTTGGTTAAAAATCCAAAAAGCAATTCTGCAACCATTCAAACTAATGAACTTTCAAAAGGAGTTTATATCGTTAGAACGAATGTTGACGGAAAAGTAATTACCACTAAAATAGTTAAAGAGTAAATTTTTTGAGTTTGTAGTAGGATCAGAGCGTATCGTTTTTCGATACGCTTTTTTTTTGTTATTTCAATAAATACAAATAATGGTTATAGTAATCCACAATTGCTTTTCCTTTCATCAAAACATCGGCACCGATAATTCCATGCACGGGTTTTGATTTATGTTGCTTTAACGCTTCATTTACATGGGATAAATCAAAAATTACGAGATCAAAGGAAATGTCTTTCCAACTCCCTAATTGTAAATGATTTTTTAAAGCCAGTTGAGTAAACATTCCCGTTGCGCCCGCCCCTGAAGCTTTAGTTTTTGATTTTTTGGCTTCCAATAAAAATAAATCCACACTTTCAAATCCTACACAACTGTTTGAAGCCCCAGTATCCAGAATAAAATTGCCAATTACACCATTTATTTTCGCCTTTATCAAAAGATGCTGTGTTTTGGTAATTTTAAACTTTACTTTTCTGTAATTTTCTTTTTTAAGAATATTGTGCAGGTTTTTCATAAATCAAAAATGAAATTCAAATGTAATCTAAAAATCCAAGATTCTAAAAATTGAGCAATCAAAACAGTAACTTTGTATCTTTCAAATAAAACAAATGACAATCACAGATACACATACGCATCTTTACAGCGAAGAATTTGACCAAGACAGAGACGAAATGATACAACGTGCGATAAATGATGGCGTATCACGTTTTTTTATTCCAGCAATTGATTCTACTTGCACGAAAGCGATGTACGATTTAGAGAAAAATTATCCTGATAACGTCTTTTTAATGATGGGTTTGCACCCAACGTATGTAAAAGAGAATTATTTGGAAGAGTTAATGCATGTCGAAAATGAATTAAAGAAAAGAAAGTTCTACGCTATTGGCGAAATTGGGATTGACTTATATTGGGATAAAACACATTTAGAAGAGCAACAAATTGCTTTTAGAAGCCAAATCCGATTGGCAAAAAAATATAAATTACCCATTGTAATACATTGTAGAGAAGCATTCGATGAAATTTTTCAAATTTTGGAAGATGAACAATCAGCTGACTTATTTGGTATTTTTCACTGTTTTTCTGGAACATATGAGCAAGCTTTGAGGGTTATTTCTTATAATATGAAACTTGGAATTGGGGGTGTAGTAACTTTTAAAAATGGAAAAATCGACCAATTTCTGAATCAAATTGAGTTAAAACATATCGTTTTGGAAACGGATTCTCCGTATCTGGCGCCGATCCCTTTTCGAGGAAAACGCAATGAGAGCGGTTATCTGGTTCATGTGGTCGATAAGTTGGCACAGATTTATAGCCTTTCAGCAAATGAGATTGCGGAAGTTACAACGCAGAATTCGAAAGCTGTTTTTGGGATTTAAAACAGAATTGACAATATTTTAATATTTTTTTTGTTCATTTGCGCACATAAAATTGAGAACCAAAATGCAAAAATTTGACGCTATTCGGCCATTTTACGATTCCGAAGTAAACGAGGCTCTTAAAAATGTTGTCCATCATCCTATGATGAAGGCATTAATGAACTTTACTTTTCCAGAGGTAGAAGACGAAGTTTGGAAAGAACAACTCCGAAAAACGCATTCTATCCGTGATTTTCAATGTAATTTCATTTATAATTCGGTTCAAAAAGTACTAGAGAAAAGCTCTGAAGGTTTAACGACTTCAGGTTTCGAAAATTTAGAAAAAAATACTTCTTATTTGTTTATTTCAAACCATCGGGATATTCTTTTAGATACCACTTTGTTGAATACAGCTTTATTTGAACATGGGTTAGGGATGACAGCTTCGGCAATTGGAGATAATTTAGTTAAAAAAGCATTCTTAAGTACTCTCGCTAAATTAAATCGTAATTTCTTGGTGCTTCGTGGCTTAAGTCCAAGAGAAATGCTTCAAAGCTCTAAATTATTATCGGAATATATTGGTAATTTATTGACACATGAAAATCGTTCGGTATGGATCGCACAACGCGAAGGAAGAACCAAAGACGGGAATGATGCCACCAATCCGGGTGTTTTAAAAATGCTTGGCATGGGTTCTGATGAGAAAAATTTGATGGATTATTTTAAGAAAATCAAAATTGTACCCGTTTCGATCTCCTATGAGTACGATCCAACGGATGCTTTGAAAATGCCTCAATTGATGGCAGAAGCCAATAATGAAATTTACATCAAGGAAAAAAATGAGGATTTCATGACCATTCTTAGCGGTGCCTTAGGGCAAAAGAAAAGAATTCATATTCATGTTGGTGAAGTTTTAGATAAAGAAATTGATATAATTGCAGCAGAAAATGACAGTACCAATAAGCAAATACAAGCTTTAGCACAAGTAATTGATGATGCAATTTTGAGCAATTATAAATTATGGCCAACGAATTTTATTGCTTACGATATTGTAAATAAAACCAATACCTACGCCCATTTGCACACTGAAAATGAGAAATCACTTTTTATGCGTAGGTTAGAAATGAGAATAGATCATGACAATCCGGTAGCTCTGGATGGATTTTTAGCAATGTATGCGAATCCTGTTGTCAATAAATTGAAATACCATAATGTTGTCTAAAGCCAAAATACTTTTAATTTATACCGGTGGTACTATTGGTATGAAAAAAGACTTTGAGACCGGTGCTCTTAGAGCTTTCAATTTCAGTAAATTGCTGCAAAGAATACCGGAATTGAAACAATTGGACTGCGAGATAGAAACGATTTCTTTTGAAACTCCTATTGACTCTTCGAATATGAACCCCGAAAAATGGGCGAAAATTGCGACAATCATTGAAGATAAGTATACTTCATTTGATGGATTTGTTGTGCTTCATGGTTCAGATACAATGTCTTACTCCGCTTCTGCTTTGAGTTTCATGTTAGAGAATTTATCAAAACCGGTAATTTTCACGGGTTCTCAATTGCCTATTGGAGATTTACGTACTGATGCGAAAGAAAATCTGATAACTGCGATTCAAATTGCTTCTTTGCGGGAGAATGGCAAACCAGTCATCAATGAAGTGTGTCTTTATTTTGAATACAAATTATATAGAGGCAACAGAACCACAAAAATAAATGCCGAACATTTCAAGGCATTTACGTCGCCAAATTATCCTGATTTGGTAGAATCTGGTGTGCATCTAAAACTGAATTCTGAATTGTTTTTGCCTTTGAATAGCAATTTGCAATTGAAAGTCCATAAAAATTTGGATAACAACGTAGCTATTATTAAAATGTTTCCGGGCATTAACGAAGCAGTTTTATCTGCTATTTTTAATGTTCCAAGTCTAAAAGGTGTTATTTTAGAGACCTATGGAGCCGGAAATGCTCCTACAGAAGATTGGTTTATCAATCTTTTGAAAAAAGCCATTGCTAAAGGATTGCACATCATTAATGTTACTCAATGTTCTGCTGGAAGTGTGAGTATGGGACAATATGAAACCAGTACCTCTTTGAAAGAAATTGGCGTTATTTCCGGAAAAGATATCACTACCGAAGCAGCAATCTCCAAATTAATGTATTTATTAGGTCAAAAAATAGCTCCGAAAGAGTTCAAAGAGATTTTCGAAACATCTTTGCGTGGAGAAATGGTATAATAATTAGATTTTACTTTTCTACCTCATTTTTTTTCGTGTTCTTTGCAAACCAAAATAGAGAGGTGTCCGAGTGGCTGAAGGAGCTAGCCTGGAAAGCTAGTATGTGGGTAACTGCATCGTGGGTTCGAATCCCATCCTCTCTGCAATTGACAATCGTAACGGTATTGATAAACAATACGTTACGATTTTTTTGTTATAAGGAGTGACAACATAGTATCAACATTTCAAAAAAAATTAATATTTCTATATAAATGTAGTATTATTTTTAAAAGTTGTAATTGTGAGCTAAAGTTTGCCCATCGTTATATTTCTACTTCTTTGTTGAATAATACCAGTAGTTGCTTCCGTTTCAATCCTTCAAAGCCAAACTGATTTATTCAGTTTTGGAAGTATTTTAATGAAAGTGAAAGCCAAATTGATTTATCCACTTTTGGAAGGTTGTTAATGCAATTGTGGGCCAAAGTTTGCCCAGCTTTGCATTTCAACTTCTTTGTTGAATAGTGCCAGTAATTGCTTCCGTTTCAATCCTTCAAAGCCAAATTGATTTATTCAGTTCGGTATGTTGTTAATGCAATTGTGATCCAAAGTTTGCCCAGCGTTATGTTTCTACTTCTTTGTTGAATAATGCCAGTAGTTGCTTCCGTTTCAATCCTTCAAAGCCAAATTGATTTACCTACTTTTGGAAGGATTTTAATGAAAGTGAAAGTCAAATTGATTTATCCACTTTTGGAAGGTTGTTAACGTACTTGTGAGCCAAAGTTTGCCCAGCGTTATGTTTCTACTTCTTTGTTGAATAATGCCAGTAGTTGCTTCCGTTTCAATCCTTCAAAGCCAAATTGATTTATCCACTTTTGGAAGGTTGTTAACGCAATTGTGATCCAAAGTTTGCCCAGCTTTGCATTTCAAGTTCTTTGTTGAATAGTGCCAGTAGTTGCTTCCGTTTCAATCCTTCAAAGCCAAAGTGGTTTATCTAATACTGGAAGGATTTTAATGAAAGTGAAAGTCAAATTGATTTATCCACTTTTGGAAGGTTGTTAACGTATTTGTGATCCAAAGTTTGCCCAGCGTTATGTTTCTACTTCTTTGTTGAATAATGCCAGTAGTTGCTTCCGTTTCAATCCTTCAAAGCTAAAGTGGTTTATCTAATACTGGAAGGATTTTAATGAAAGTGAAAGTCAAATTGATTTATCCACTTTTGGAAGGTTGTTAATGCAATTGTGGGCCAAAGTTTGCCCAGCGTTATGTTACTACTTTTTTGTTGAATAATGCCAGTAGTTGCTTCCGTTTCAATCCTTCAAAGTCAAATTGATTTATCCACTTTTGGAAGGTTGTTAACGCAATTGTGATCCAAAGTTTGCCCAGCTTTGCATTTCAAGTTCTTTGTTGAATAGTGCCAGTAGTTGCTTCCGTTTCAATCCTTCAAAGCCAAATTGATTTATTGAGTTCGGTATGTTGTTAATGCAATTGTGATCCAAAGTTTGCCCAGCGTTATGTTTCTACTTCTTTGTTGAATAATGCCAGTAGTTGCTTCCGTTTCAATCCTTCAAAGCCAAAGTGGTTTATCTAATACTGGAAGGATTTTAATGAAAGTGAAAGTCAAATTGATTTATCCACTTTTGGAAGGTTGTTAACGTATTTGTGATCCAAAGTTTGCCCAGCGTTATGTTTCTACTTCTTTGTTGAATAATGCCAGTAGTTGCTTCCGTTTCAATCCTTCAAAGCTAAAGTGGTTTATCTAATACTGGAAGGATTTTAATGAAAGTGAAAGTCAAATTGATTTATCCACTTTTGGAAGGTTGTTAACGTATTTGTGATCCAAAGTTTGCCCAGCGTTATGTTTCTACTTCTTTGTTGAATAATGCCAGTAGTTGCTTCCGTTTCAATCCTTCAAAGCTAAAGTGGTTTATCTAATACTGGAAGGATTTTAATGAAAGTGAAAGTCAAATTGATTTATCCACTTTTGGAAGGTTGTTAATGCAATTGTGGGCCAAAGTTTGCCCAGCGTTATGTTACTACTTTTTTGTTGAATAATGCCAGTAGTTGCTTCCGTTTCAATCCTTCAAAGTCAAATTGATTTATCCACTTTTGGAAGGTTGTTAACGCAATTGTGATCCAAAGTTTGCCCAGCTTTGCATTTCAAGTTCTTTGTTGAATAGTGCCAGTAGTTGCTTCCGTTTCAATCCTTCAAAGCCAAATTGATTTATTGAGTTCGGTATGTTGTTAATGCAATTGTGATCCAAAGTTTGCCCAGCGTTATGTTTCTACTTCTTTGTTGAATAATGCCAGTAGTTGCTTCCGTTTCAATCCTTCAAAGCCAAAGTGGTTTATCTAATACTGGAAGGATTTTAATGAAAGTGAAAGTCAAATTGATTTATCCACTTTTGGAAGGTTGTTAACGTATTTGTGAGCCAAAGTTTGCCCAGCGTTATGTTACTACTTTTTTGTTGAATAATGCCAGTAGTTGCTTCCGTTTCAATCCTTCAAAGCCAAAGTGGTTTATCTAATACTGGAAGGATTTTAATGAAAGTGAAAGTCAAATTGATTTATCCACTTTTGGAAGGTTGTTAACGTATTTGTGATCCAAAGTTTGCCCAGCTTTGCATTTCAACTTCTTTGCTGAATAATACCAGTAGTTGCTTCCGTTTCAATCCTTCAAAGCCAAATTGATTTATCCACTTTTGGAAGGTTGTTAACGTATTTGTGGGCCAAAGTTTGCCCAGCGTTATGTTTCTACTTCTTTGTTGAATAATGCCAGTAGTTGCTTCCGTTTCAATCCTTCAAAGCCAAATTGATTCACCTACTTTTGGAAGGATTTTAATGAAAGTGAAAGTCAAATTGATTTATCCACTTTTGGAAGGTTGTTAACGTACTTGTGAGCCAAATTTTGCCCAGCTTTGCATTTCAACTTCTTTGCTGAATAATGCCAGTAGTTGCTTCCGTTTCAATCCTTCAAAGCCAAACTGATTTATTCAGTTCGGTATATTGTTAACGCAATTGTGAGCCAAAGTTTGGCGTAAAGATTGTGTTGTTAACATAAATATCTTTATTTATATAAAGTGTTAATTATAAGCATCTTGTAGAGTTGTGAAAGCCCCCCCCAAAAAAAAGCCTAATAGTAAAATCTTGTCTAAACAGCGATGTAGGAATATCTTTTTTAATCGAGATTTTACCCCATACCCCTTAATACAATTTAAATTTTTATTTTTAAAGATTATCAAAATACATTTAACCTTCTTTAAATTTTTATTTTATTAAAAAAAATTACTTGGATCAGTATTTATCCATTCGTTATTATTAATTAAAACCTTACTTTTATTATTGTTAGGTTGGTTTTCAATCCAGCTTTTAAACCACCATTTTAAACTCGAAATATTAATTTGATATTGTTGTTTTGTATCATAATACTTAGCAAGGCAGTCGTCATAATTATGAATTTTAGTTTTAAATTCATTTTCAAGTTCTAAATATTTTTCAGGAAAAGAAAACTTTAAAAAATTTGAGAGAGGAATTTTGTTTATACTCTCTATATCTTTTATCTTTTTTATCTTATTATCTTTAGATTCTTTAGTTATTGCTATTTGATTGCTATTTTGACTGGTACTTTGTTTGTCAATTACTATATCTTTACACGTATGAGCATCATATTTTAAAAGGGTTAACATAGTATATTTGTTTGTCGATTGTTTTATGATGTAGTTAGTGCGTTCTAACTTGCCTAATGCGGTCCTAATCTTACTAATAGTCAACCCCGTTTCATACGCTAAACCTTCGGGACTAATAACCGTTTGTCCTCTTTCAATAACGATACTCTTCCAGTTTTTAACTTCAAAGTTTGCCCTTAATAATAAATGGAAATATAAAACTTTTGTGTTCACATCTGTATACCATTCCCAATTAAGTATATCATTATTTATTTTTGTAAATCCCTTATTTGTTTCCATTAATTAATTGATTTTATTTCATCTGATCCTTAAATTCCAAATACTTTGGACCAGCTTTATAATAGTATACTTTTTCAATTCTGTAATTTGCGGACCGTTCAATATATCCATAGTCTAAAAATTTATCTAAATATTTATTTAGTGTTATTCTACTTTTAAAAAACATATTCAGTTCTTTCAAAATTTCAGTTTCATTAATAAAAACAAAATTTGAATTAAATTTACCTAATGTGTTTTTATCAATTACTTTTAAAACAATCCAATCAATTAAACTTAATTTCATATCAAAATCTACACAATTATTTTGATTAATTACGATTTCGTTTTTATCGGTTTCAAAATACAATCTAAAATTTTGTGAAGGTTTTAAATACGTTTTTGATAACCTCTCACAATTCCAATGCCTTTCGATAAAACCCATATTAATTAAGTCTAAAATATACTTTTGACACGTGCCTTTTGTTAATTTTAATATTGGTATTTCTTTTAAAATTTCATTATGACTTACACCATACCAAACCCCTTTATCATCAGTAATACAGTCAAAAGGTGAAAACGATTTATTTTGAATAAGATGATTAACCGCACCTAAAATTGAAGCCATATTACAATTAAAATTTAATCCATATTTTTGAATGTTCCCTTTGTTTATTACGATGTTTTTCATTTTGTTGTAGTGTTTGATTTAAGTAAAATTTCTTCAATTGCTCGGCGTTCAAAATAAGTTCTATTACCAATTTTTAAGGCCGTAATAATTTTTTTGTTCGTCCAATTGTGCACTGTAAAAAGGCTGATATTTAAAAAAGCTGCCAATTCATCCCTTGTGAAAAAATCAGTTTTTGAGCCAGTTTCAAAGTCTTTTTTAAATTCATCAATTTGAATTTTCACACCATTTAAAATTTTTTCGGTTAATTCGTCTGGAGTAATTTCGTGTAACATTGTTGTTTTCATAATTATTTATTTTAGATTATTATTTTATTCTTTTGCCTTTATAAAAAAAGTAGGTAGGTTTAATTAATTATGTACAAATAATTCATAACACTAATAAAAACAACTACTTAACTATTTTTTATATCTTAATTCTTTTAAAATTTCTGTAATATTATTACTGAAATGCTTTTACAATTGTTTACTTTGTTTACAATCGTTAGCAATTACATTTTATACAATTAGATTTAAGCTATATTTTAAAAAATCAAAACATAAAACAACGTTATTCTAACTATGCCAAAAGTATATTTAGAGTTATTTTATATTTGTTTGATTTGCTAACAATATGATTTATCCAGTTTTGGAAGTATTTTAATGAAAGTGAAAGCCAAATTGATTTATCCACTTTTGGAAGGTTGTTAATGCAATTGTGGGCCAAAGTTTGCCCAGCGTTATGTTACTACTTTTTTGTTGAATAATGCCAGTAGTTGCTTCCGTTTCAATCCTTCAAAGTCAAATTGATTTATCCACTTTTGGAAGGTTGTTAACGCAATTGTGATCCAAAGTTTGCCCAGCTTTGCATTTCAAGTTCTTTGTTGAATAATGCCAGTAGTTGCTTCCGTTTCAATCCTTCAAAGTCAAATTGATTTATCCACTTTTGGAAGGTTGTTAACGCAATTGTGATCCAAAGTTTGCCCAGCTTTGCATTTCAACTTCTTTGCTGAATAATACCAGTAGTTGCTTCCGTTTCAATCCTTCAAAGCCAAATTGATTTATCCACTTTTGGAAGGTTGTTAACGCAATTGTGATCCAAAGTTTGCCCAGCTTTGCATTTCAAGTTCTTTGTTGAATAGTGCCAGTAGTTGCTTCCGTTTCAATCCTTCAAAGCCAAATTGATTTATTGAGTTCGGTATGTTGTTAATGCAATTGTGATCCAAAGTTTGCCCAGCGTTATGTTTCTACTTCTTTGTTGAATAATGCCAGTAGTTGCTTCCGTTTCAATCCTTCAAAGCCAAAGTGGTTTATCTAATACTGGAAGGATTTTAATGAAAGTGAAAGTCAAATTGATTTATCCACTTTTGGAAGGTTGTTAACGTATTTGTGATCCAAAGTTTGCCCAGCGTTATGTTTCTACTTCTTTGTTGAATAATGCCAGTAGTTGCTTCCGTTTCAATCCTTCAAAGCTAAAGTGGTTTATCTAATACTGGAAGGATTTTAATGAAAGTGAAAGTCAAATTGATTTATCCACTTTTGGAAGGTTGTTAATGCAATTGTGGGCCAAAGTTTGCCCAGCGTTATGTTACTACTTTTTTGTTGAATAATGCCAGTAGTTGCTTCCGTTTCAATCCTTCAAAGTCAAATTGATTTATCCACTTTTGGAAGGTTGTTAACGCAATTGTGATCCAAAGTTTGCCCAGCTTTGCATTTCAAGTTCTTTGTTGAATAGTGCCAGTAGTTGCTTCCGTTTCAATCCTTCAAAGCCAAATTGATTTATTGAGTTCGGTATGTTGTTAATGCAATTGTGATCCAAAGTTTGCCCAGCGTTATGTTTCTACTTCTTTGTTGAATAATGCCAGTAGTTGCTTCCGTTTCAATCCTTCAAAGCCAAAGTGGTTTATCTAATACTGGAAGGATTTTAATGAAAGTGAAAGTCAAATTGATTTATCCACTTTTGGAAGGTTGTTAACGTATTTGTGAGCCAAAGTTTGCCCAGCGTTATGTTTCTACTTCTTTGTTGAATAATGCCAGTAGTTGCTTCCGTTTCAATCCTTCAAAGCCAAAGTGGTTTATCTAATACTGGAAGGATTTTAATGAAAGTGAAAGTCAAATTGATTTATCCACTTTTGGAAGGTTGTTAACGTATTTGTGAGCCAAAGTTTGCCCAGCGTTATGTTTCTACTTCTTTGTTGAATAATGCCAGAAGTTGCTTCCGTTTCAATCCTTCAAAGCTAAAGTGGTTTATCTAATACTGGAAGGATTTTAATGAAAGTGAAAGTCAAATTGATTTATCCACTTTTGGAAGGTTGTTAATGCAATTGTGGGCCAAAGTTTGCCCAGCGTTATGTTACTACTTTTTTGTTGAATAATGCCAGTAGTTGCTTCCGTTTCAATCCTTCAAAGCCAAAGTGGTTTATCTAATACTGGAAGGATTTTAATGAAAGTGAAAGTCAAATTGATTTATCCACTTTTGGAAGGTTGTTAACGTATTTGTGATCCAAAGTTTGCCCAGCGTTATGTTTCTACTTCTTTGTTGAATAATGCCAGTAGTTGCTTCCGTTTCAATCCTTCAAAGCTAAAGTGGTTTATCTAATACTGGAAGGATTTTAATGAAAGTGAAAGTCAAATTGATTTATCCACTTTTGGAAGGTTGTTAATGCAATTGTGGGCCAAAGTTTGCCCAGCGTTATGTTACTACTTTTTTGTTGAATAATGCCAGTAGTTGCTTCCGTTTCAATCCTTCAAAGTCAAATTGATTTATCCACTTTTGGAAGGTTGTTAACGCAATTGTGATCCAAAGTTTGCCCAGCGTTATGTTTCTACTTCTTTGTTGAATAGTGCCAGTAGTTGCTTCCGTTTCAATCCTTCAAAGCCAAATTGATTTATTGAGTTCGGTATGTTGTTAATGCAATTGTGATCCAAAGTTTGCCCAGCGTTATGTTTCTACTTCTTTGTTGAATAATGCCAGTAGTTGCTTCCGTTTCAATCCTTCAAAGCTAAAGTGGTTTATCTAATACTGGAAGGATTTTAATGAAAGTGAAAGTCAAATTGATTTATCCACTTTTGGAAGGTTGTTAACGTATTTGTGAGCCAAAGTTTGCCCAGCTTTGCATTTCAACTTCTTTGCTGAATAATACAAGTAGTTGCTTCCGTTTCAATCCTTCAAAGCCAAAGTGGTTTATCTAATACTGGAAGGATTTTAATGAAAGTGAAAGTCAAATTGATTTATCCACTTTTGGAAGGTTGTTAACGTATTTGTGAGCCAAAGTTTGCCCAGCTTTGCATTTCAAGTTCTTTGCTGATTTATACCATAAAAAAAGCACCTTTAGTTAAAAAAGCACTTTTTTATTTTCATAATTGAATTATTTAGCGATTTGTAAAACGGTTTTTTCCGCTCTAATTTGTTCCAATTTATTCCAGTAATCTTTTAATATTTTCGCATTGTCTTGTGAGGATTTTCCAATATATCCGAGTAGCATTTTTTCTGTTGTGTGCCCCGTTGCCGACATTATAACGGGTGTAGGTAATTTTCCGTAATGGTTAGTAGCAAAAGACCGCCTTCCAATATGGGTGCTTACAAGCTCCCATTTTTTATAAGTCCCTTTTTGTTTTCGCCAAATTTTCGGTTTTTTTGCTTTTTCGCCTTTTATATTATTAATATCTATACTTTTTGCACCTTCAATTTTTTCATTAAGTCCAATTTCTTGACAAACTAATTTAATATAATCGTTATATTTTTGAGTTGAAATTTTATGAGGCAAACCGTTACAATTTTCTATAATTTGTTTTACTTGCCAATGTAACGGTAAAACTATTTTTTGATCTGTTTTTTGTGCAACGTATTCTATAAAATTATCTTTAAT
Organism: Flavobacterium sp. CG_23.5; assembly: GCF_017875765.1. NCBI lineage: Bacteria > Pseudomonadati > Bacteroidota > Flavobacteriia > Flavobacteriales > Flavobacteriaceae > Flavobacterium > Flavobacterium sp. CG_23.5. The sequence goes on from NZ_JAGGNA010000001.1 coordinate 2,518,207, forward strand.
TTTTTTCTTTGTAAAATTCAATAAATCGCCCGCTCTTGCTCCAGTCCAAACGCCAATTATTAACCAGTTTCGAGCATTGTCTAAACTTGGGTTTTTACTGAAATTATGATTAAAAACTAAATCAATTTCTTTTTCTGAAAGTGTAATAAAAGTTGTTTTTTCTTTGGTTGCTCTAAAGTCTTCTTTTAAAATATCAGGATTAAAAGGAAAACCGTTTTTTTTAGCATCCAAAACAATTGTTTTCACAAACATCAAATATTTTCCAGTTGTATTAAAACCTAATTTTTCGACATCGTGCAAATAGTAAATAAAATCTTTATGAAATTTTAAATCAACATCCGTTAATTTATATCGTTTTTTTTGGTAGGTTTCAAAGCCTTCAATTTTTTTTACTATTGTACCAAATTTTGACAAAGTAGCATCAGTAACGCCCGTTACACCGTTTTTTCTAACTATGTTTGGTAGGTTTTTTAAATAATGCTCTGCATAATCTTTAAAATATATTAAATCGGTTTCTTTGCTTTGATTTAAAAATGATTTTATTTTATCATCTATCCAATTTGAATTTATAATAATTCCATTTGAATAATCAGTATTAAACCCGTTTACAATAATAGTTTCTAATTCGTTTAATCTATTTTGAAAATTTGTTTTATCACTAAATTCCTCAACTTGTTTAACCTCGCCTTTTTTGTTATTCCAATATTTTGGATTTATTAAAAGTGATGTGGTTTTTTTTAAATCAAATTTTCGACCTTGTGTAAATCTTAAATAAATTGTAGTTGGATTGTTGTCGCCTTTTGTGAAATATTTAAAAGTAGCCATATTTTTAATAATTTAGATTTATTAATTATCAAATATAAATAAAAAATATAATGTTTTTCTTAATAGTGCCAACATAGGGGCAACATTTATCTAATTTGCCGATTTTTTAAAATTTAACAAAATCAACACAAAAACACAACAAAGTCAATAAAATCAAACCTTTGTAAAGTTTTTTTAATGTTTTTAGAATGTTATAAAGTTATATGAAATTAGATAAAATAAGAAGGTTTCGTTCCCATCCTCTCTGCAAATAAAAAATGCTTCCTGAACGGGAAGCATTTTTTAATTAATAGTGTGCCATTTTTTTGTTTGGCTAAGCGTTTAGATCAAAAAAGGAAGAGACATGTATTGCAAAGCATTAGTTTCCTTATGAGGCTCCCTATGCGGAATCAACTGAGTTAATCTTGTCCTCTGTGCAAAATACTAATCCTGCTAAATCACTTTAGCGGGATTTTTTTTTATTCATCCTAATTCCTCCCTCTCGGATTAGGGGGCTTTAATCATTCAATTTCAAAACCGCCATAAACGCTTCTTGTGGAATCTCAACATTTCCAACCAGTCTCATACGTTTTTTACCCTTTTTCTGTTTTTCCAATAATTTACGTTTACGTGAAATATCCCCACCATAACATTTGGCCGTAACATCTTTACGTAAGGCTTTGATGGTTTCGCGTGAGATAACTTTAACCCCAATAGCAGCTTGGATAGGAATGTCAAATTGTTGACGAGGAATCAATTCTCTCAATTTCTCACACATTTTTTTACCAATTTGATACGCATTATCGGCATGCATCAAAGAGGACAAAGCATCGACTATCGTTGCGTTCAATAAGATATCCACTTTAACCAAATTAGACGTTCTCATTCCGATTGGTGTATAATCAAACGAAGCATATCCTTTAGAAACCGTTTTCAAACGATCGTAAAAATCAAATACAATCTCTGCCAAAGGCATATCGAAAGTCAATTCAACACGTTCTGTTGTCAAATACGTTTGGTTGGTAATCAAACCTCGTTTTTCGATACACAGACTCATTACATTCCCAACATAATCGGATTTTGTAATGATAGTTGCTTTTATAAAAGGTTCTTCAACATGGTCTAAACGAGAAGGCTCAGGCAAGTCCGAAGGATTGTTTACAATAAGTGGTGTCGTAGGATCTTTTTTGGTGTAAGCCAAATACGAAACGTTGGGAACTGTTGTGATAACAGTCATATTGAACTCACGCTCTAAACGCTCCTGAATAATTTCCATGTGTAACATTCCCAAGAATCCACAACGGAAACCAAATCCTAAAGCTGCCGAACTTTCCGGTAAAAATACCAACGAAGCATCATTCAACTGTAGTTTTTCCATAGAGTTTCTCAACTCTTCATAATCTTCAGTATCTACAGGATAAATTCCCGCAAAAACCATTGGTTTCACATCTTCAAAACCTTTAATTATATTCGTTGTTGGTGTTTTTGCATCCGTCAACGTATCACCCACTTTTACTTCTTTTGCTTCTTTAATTCCAGAAATTAAATACCCAACATCACCGGCTGAAATTACTTGTTTGGGAACTTGATTCAATTTCAAGGTACCAATTTCGTCTGCAAAATATTCATTTCCGGTAGCCATGAATTTAATCTTTTGACCTTTTTTTATTTGTCCGTTTTTCACACGGAAAATAACTTCAATTCCTCTAAACGGATTGTAATGCGAGTCAAAAATCAAGGCTTGTAACGGCTCATCCACATTTCCGGATGGAGGTGGAATTTTTTCGATAATCGCTGCCAATATATTTTCTACACCAAAACCAGTTTTACCCGAAGCATGAATTATATCTTCCAATTTACATCCAAGTAAATCAATAATATCGTCACTTACTTCCTCTGGATTGGCACTTGGTAAATCCACTTTATTCAAAACCGGAATAATTTCCAAGTCGTTTTCTAAAGCCAAATACAAATTCGAAATCGTTTGTGCTTGGATACTTTGTGCAGCATCTACAATCAAAAGCGCGCCTTCGCAAGCCGCAATAGAACGAGAAACCTCATACGAAAAATCCACGTGTCCTGGAGTATCAATCAAATTCAGGATGTATTCCTGGCCTTTATAAGTATATTCCATCTGAATTGCGTGACTCTTAATCGTAATCCCGCGTTCGCGTTCCAAATCCATGTTATCTAGCAATTGCGCCTTTTCTTCACGAGCGGTAACCGTTTGAGTTGCCCCAAGTAAACGGTCAGCAAGCGTACTTTTCCCGTGATCAATATGTGCAATAATGCAAAAATTCCTAATATGTTTCATTTTCTGTAAGTATCAATTTTATTTTGGGTTTGTCCTGAATTAATTTCAGGGCGTGACCTCTCTTCCACTATCGTTCCAGCTCGGTCGGGCTATTCGTTCAATCTTTTCCTTTTTAAAGAAAAAAGGAAAAGGATTTCCTCTTCTATCCCTCACGCACATTCGCAAACCGCGACAATTAATCTGCAAATATACGCTAAAATCAATAGCTTCAAAGCCTAGAATTTACAAACTAAAAGGTTTACTGCTAAGTCTTTTCTCTTCTTGCAATCGGTGATTCATCTAAAAGTTGTAATTTTGCACAAAAATTAAGCAGATGGTCAAGATTGGCAACATAGAATTACCTGATTTCCCATTACTTCTTGCACCTATGGAAGATGTGAGTGACCCTCCATACCGCAGATTGTGCAAGATGCATGGTGCCGATTTGATGTACTCCGAATTCATTTCATCCGAAGGATTGATTCGCGACGCCATCAAAAGCCGAATGAAATTAGATATTTTCGATTATGAGCGTCCCGTTGGGATTCAGATTTTTGGTGGTGACGAGGAAGCCATGGCGATGTCGTCTAAAATTGTTTCTGCGGTAAATCCGGATTTGATCGATATTAACTTTGGATGTCCTGTTAAAAAAGTCGTTTGCAAAGGCGCCGGAGCCGGAGTCCTGAAAGATGTTGATTTAATGATTCGCTTAACGAAAGCCGTTATTGATAGCACCCATTTGCCAGTAACCGTAAAAACCCGTTTGGGTTGGGATGATAATTCCATCAATATCGATGAGGTTGCGGAGCGTTTGCAAGACATTGGTGTTGCCGCTTTAAGCATTCACGCCAGAACGCGTGCCCAAATGTATAAGGGCCATTCCGATTGGTCGCATATTGCCCGAGTAAAAAATAACCCAAGAATTACAATGCCTATTTTTGGCAACGGCGATATCGATTCTCCCGAAAAAGCATTACAATATAAAAATGAATACGGTATTGACGGAATCATGATTGGTCGTGCTGCGATCGGTTACCCGTGGATTTTTAACGAAATCAAACATTATTTCAAAACAGGAGAGCATTTGGCTAAACCTACCGTTATTGATAGAGTTGAAGCGGTTCGAAATCACCTCACTTGGGCGATGGAATGGAAAGGAGAAAGACTAGGAATTGTTGAAACGCGTCCTCATTATACCAATTATTTTAAAGGAATACATTCTTTTAAAACCCACAAACAAAAATTAGTAACGCTAGATAGTCCTGAAGAATTGTTCGCCGCTTTGAATGAAATTGAAGAGTCATATGCGGGTTATGAGGTAGTGTAACCAGATATTTTTAATACGAATTCCACTAATTTATAGTTGTTGATCTTATTAAAAAGAGCCGATAAATTTGAAGATTAATCTTTTTAAAAAACTAGCGAATTAGCGGTAAAAAACTATTCCAACAATTTTTTACTTACACGACTACTCGCAATAAGTGAAGCCACAAACCCAAGCGTAACGATGGTTGCCATAACAATTAGTACATTTTCTAAATTGAAAATTACAGGATAAGCCAGTGTCGGTGTTATCATAATAAGTTCAAATTGTTGTTGCAGTAACACAATTATAATTCCTAAAACCAGCCCGATAATCCCGCCAAAAACACTCAATAAAGTACCTTGAAGCAGGAATATTTTTCGCAAATCCTTGATTTCTGTTCCCAAATTAAAAAGAGTTTTTAGATTTCCTTTTTTGTCCAAAATCATCATAATTAAAGCGCCAATCAAGTTAAAAAGCGCCACAACAATGACCAAAGTAAATATTAAATACACGGCTATATTTTCAGTATTCAACATTTTATAGAGCGATTCATTAAGCTGAGCCCTATTTTTTACGGTAATTTTAGTATTGAAAATAGTTTGTAGTTGGCTGATAATAGCATTTTCATCCGCTCCCGGTTTCTCTTTTATTTCAATTCCGGAAATCTGATTGGTTTTGTATTCCAATAATTCTTGCGCTAAACCTAAATCGGCAAAAACATATTTTGAGTCTAAATCTTCGCTGATGGCATAAATACCAACAGGAATAATATCAGTTTTGTTAAAGGCTTGTTCTTGATTTTCGATGGTGCCTTTTCCTGGCTTTGGGACCAAAACTTCCAATTGATTATTAAAATCGAGTAAACCCATCGAAAACTTCTGGGCAATTCCATAACCAACAACCACTTGATACGTATCCGGTTTCAGCCACTGACCATTAAAAAGCTTTTTTTTAATTGCATTAACTTTACTGAAATTGGCATCAACACCTTTCAGATAAGTAACTTCTTGTTTTCCGTCAAAAGTAAATAAGACCCGTTCTTCAATTATTTTGGTATACGAAGCAAGACCATCAATTTTCTTAATTTGGCTTTCCTGAGTGGGAGAAATAAAAAATGATTTCCCTAAAGTGCTGCTTATTTTTAAATCCGGATCAATGTCATTGGTAAACGAAAGACTAAAAACTTTCAGTCCACTAAAAACGGATAAAACCACAAACAAAGCCATCGCCCCCACAATAATTCCCATGCTGGCAATGCGATTGATGATATTAATAGCGTTGTTTTTGCTGTTGCTAAGAATATAGCGTTTGGCTATGTAAAGAGGAAAATTCAAATTTTATTGAAATCTGCGTTTATCCAAAAGATCTCTGTTTTCTATAGGATTATCTCTGTTCGCTAAGGCATTGTCAATTTTTTCAATGTAATCTAAAGAGTCATCAATAAAGAAAACCAAATTAGGCACTTTTCTCAATTGCAAACGTACTCTTTGTGATAAATCATGTTTTATCGTTTTAGAATTCGACTTAACCGCCTCTAAAATCTCTTTTGCTTTATCCTGAGGAAAAACACTTAAATGCACCGTAGCCACAGATAAATCTGAAGTTACAACAACCTTGGATACCGAAATTATCAAATTACTAACTCCGTTTTTTCTCACTTCACCTTGCAGAATATCAACCAAATCTTTTTGGATCACCCCACCTATTTTTTTCTGTCTATTTGTTTCCATGCTGCAAAAATACTACTTTTAAGGTTTATCCCGAAGTTTCGGGACAAATTTTAAAAGTAACCTGTTAATAGTTCTGTTTTTAGGAGCTATTTCCTGCTGTTCACTATATCTTTCCTGCCGAAAACCGGCAAGAAAGGATGTCGTTTCCATCAGGGCTAGGAGATTTAGGAAATTAGAAAGCTAATCTTAAATCAGAAATCTAAAATCGTTAATCAGAAATCTAAAATCTAGATGCAAAGACCTTCCTTCTCCATATACGACGCATCAGCCGGTTCCGGAAAAACCTATGCATTAGTCAAAGAATATTTAAAAATTATTCTTGTTGCCAAGAAAAATGATGCCTATCGCAACATTCTCGCCATTACGTTTACCAACAAAGCGGTGCACGAAATGAAAAGCCGCATCGTAGGCAGTCTTTCTGAATTTGCCAAAGACGAGCCAAGCCCAAAATCACAGGCTTTAATGCAGGATTTGGTGGAGGGTAAAAGAAAAATAGACAATCCTGAGGAATGGAGCGAAGAGCCAATTGGGCTTTCTCTTATTGAAGTTAAAACCAAATCGCAACAAATCATCAAGCACATTATTCATAATTATGCCGCGTTTGATATTTCTACGATTGATAAATTCACGCATAAAGTCATTCGGGCGTTTGCTCATGATTTAGGTTTGCCCATGACTTTTGAAGTCACTTTAGATACCGAAAATTTGTTGGTTGAAGCCGTTGATGCCATTATAGCGCAAGCCGGAGAAGATGAAACATTGACAAAGTTGTTGATCGATTTTACGATGGAAAAAACCGATGATGACAAATCTTGGGATATTTCACGAGAGATTCTCGATACCGGTCGTTTGGTTCTCAATGAAAATAATAGAAACGAAATCACGCATTTTCAAGATAAATCCATAGCCGATTTTGTTGCAATAAAAGCAAAATTGGCTGAGGCTTGCAAAGTTTTGGAAAAAGAAAGTGTTGTTTTTGCGGAAGAAGCATTGGCGTTAATAGAAAAAAATGGAATTGATATTAAATCATTTTCGGCAGGACATTTCCCAAAACATTTGGTAAGCATTCAAGAAGGAAAATTCAATCCAAAAAACAAAACCTACCACGAATTTGATGATATAAAAATCAATAAAACCGCCAAAGATAGAGCAATTATTGAAAACATAATCCCGGAATTATTACAGATTTTGGACCGGATTTATAAAACTTTCGAAAAGCGAGATTTTTACAAAGCTTTCCTGAAAAACATTACGCCTTTGTCATTGTTGAATACGGTTAGTAATGAATTGGCAAAAATCCAAAGCGAGCAAAACGTACTTTCCATTTCCGAATTTAATGCAATAATTCACAGGGAAATTCAAAATCAACCTGCTCCTTTTATATATGAAAGATTAGGGGAACGTTACCGTCATTTTTTTATTGACGAATTTCAGGACACATCCGAAATGCAATGGCAAAACCTGATTCCGCTTATAGATAACGCCACATCTAGCGAAATTGATGGCGAAAAAGGAACTTTGATGATTGTGGGCGATCCAAAACAGTCCATTTATAGATGGCGTGGCGGGAAAGCAGAACAATTTATCGATTTGAGTAAAGATCAAAATCCGTTTAATAATCCGGAGAAAGTTCTGGAACATTTAGATAAAAACTATCGTTCGTATTCGCAGGTAATTGAATTCAACAATGACTTTTTTCAATTATTATCGAATGAATTCGAACATTTAGATTATAAAGATTTATATGCCAATCACAGCCACCAAAAGACAAACGATAAAACGGGCGGTTATGTGAATATTTCTTTCATCCCAAAAGTGGAGAAAATAGATGATAATCCCGAAGCTTCGGGAGAGGAAGAAGCCTTGGATAAAACGGAATTGTATGTTTTGGCGACATTAAATACGATTCAAAAAGTAATTCGGGAAGGTTTTGAATACAAAGACATCGTGATTTTGACCAGAAAACGAAGCCAGGGAATTGCGATTGCCAATTATTTGACAGAACAAAAAATTCCGCTTTTGTCATCAGAAACTTTGATGATACAAAACGCGACTGAAGTTCGACTGATTATTCATTTGCTGAAGTATTTAAAGAATAATTCGGATTTAGAGGCGAAAGCTAACTTTCTTCAATATTTGGCTCAAAACAGTCAGGATCAATTACCGGTTCATGATTTCATTGCTAAAGGAATGGAACAGAAGCAGGAAGCCGATTTCGAAAAATGGTTAATGAGTTTCAATGTCGAACTCTCATTTCAAAACATCAGGAAAAAATCATTGTATGAGGCTGTCGAGGTTATTATTTCAAAATTTCTAAATCCAAAAATAAGTAATGCCTACGTCCAATATTTCCTAGACATTGTTCTCGAACGAGACATTCGGAACCAAGCTGGAATTTCAGACTTCTTGAATTTTTGGGATAAAAATGCCGACAAATTCAGTATTCCTTCACCGGAAGGTAATAATGCAGTTCGGATTATGACGATTCACAAATCGAAAGGTTTGGAATTTCCGGTGGTTATTTTTCCTTTTGCAGAAGAAGATTATTCAAGAAAGCCAAAAGATAAGTTGTGGCTCAACGCCGAAGAACAGGATTTTGGTCTGCCCAAAGTTTTAATTGATAATAGCAGTGCCGTTGAAGGTTTTGGCGAGGAAGCATCGTTAGTTTACAATCAAAAAAAACAAGAGGAATTATTAGATAACATCAATGTTTTATACGTGGCTTTAACTCGTGCCGAAGAACAATTGTATGTAATTTCCAATATGAATTTGTCCCGAAAAGGAGAAATTCCTAAAAATAATATGTGTGTCTTTTTTATTAATTATTTGATAAATAAAGGACAATTTGACGAAAGTAAATTGGAATACGAAATTGGGAAATCCACAAAATTATCTATTGAAAAGAAGCATGTCGATACTTCCAAGACAATTCCTTTGGTTCTGGAAATTCTCAATCCAAAGAATATAAAAATTGCGCAGCGAGAAGCTTTAATGTGGGGAACGTATCAACAGGAAGCTATAGAATATGGGAATGTAGTTCACGAAATTTTGTCTTTTGTGAAAACGAAAAACGATGTGGATTTGGCCATTACAAAATCCATTGAAAGTGGATTGATCACTTTTAGTCAAAAAGAAACTGTTTATAAAAGCATTCAGGAAATTGTTAATCATAGTGAACTTTCAACTTATTTTTCTGAGGAAAATGAGGTTTTAAACGAACAAACCATAATCCAAAAGCAAGGGAAGACTATCAAGCCGGATAGAATGGTTTTGACTAAAGATAAAGAAGTGTTTTTATTGGATTATAAAACGGGAACGCACAATTCAAAATACCAATTACAACTCGAGAACTATCAAAGTGCAATTGAATTAATGGGATATAAAGTGGTAAAAAAAGCACTTGTGTATATAGGTTCAGCAATCGATGTAGTACATTTGTAACCGAAAAATATAAACTTTGAACTTTCATGTCTTTAGGGCAAGAACTTTAAAACTTAAACATTAATAAAATCATGTACGGAAAAATACAACAACACCTGCAATCAGAACTTCAAAGTATTGTAGATAATGGAATTTTCAAATCAGAAAGAATTATCACTTCACCACAAGGAGCCGAAATTACGATTTCTACAGGTGAGACCGTTTTAAATTTTTGTGCTAACAATTATCTTGGACTGTCTTCGCATCCAGAGGTGGTTCAGGCTGCAAAAGATGCGTTGGATACACATGGTTTCGGAATGTCATCCGTGCGTTTTATTTGTGGAACTCAGGATATTCACAAGACATTAGAAAAAAAGATATCTGAATTTTACGGAACCGAAGATACTATTCTCTATGCAGCAGCTTTTGATGCTAATGGTGGTGTTTTCGAACCGTTATTAGGAGAACAAGATTGTATTATTTCGGATAGTTTGAATCATGCTTCTATTATTGACGGCGTTCGTTTGTGTAAAGCAGCGCGTTATCGCTATGAAAATAGCAATATGGAAGATTTAGAGAAACAATTAATGAAAGCTACTGAGGCTGGAACTCGTTTCAAATTAATTGTGACAGATGGAGTTTTTTCTATGGATGGCGTAGTGGCGCCGCTGGACAAAATTTGTGATTTAGCTGATAAATATGACGCTATGGTAATGGTTGACGAATGTCATGCAGCTGGATTTATAGGTGCAACCGGAAAAGGAACACTAGAAGCCAAGGGTGTGATGGGGCGTGTAGATATTGTTACCGGGACATTAGGGAAAGCTTTAGGCGGAGCAATGGGTGGTTACACGACTGCTAAAAAAGAAATTATTGAAATATTACGTCAAAGATCAAGACCTTATTTATTTTCGAATTCTCTGGCTCCTGCTATTGTAGGTGCATCAATAAAAGTTTTTGAAATATTAGAGAGAGATACTGTTTTGCGTGATAAATTAGAATGGAATACTAATTATTTCAAAGCAGGAATAAAGAAAGCAGGTTTTGATATCATTGATGGCGATTCAGCAATCGTGCCAGTAATGTTATATGATGCCAAATTATCGCAAACCATGGCAAATGAGTTGTTGAAAAAAGGGATTTATGTAATTGGCTTCTTTTTTCCTGTAGTTCCAAAGGATAAAGCGAGAATTAGAGTTCAATTATCAGCGGCTCACACAACTGCTCATTTAGACAAGGCAATTAATGCATTTATTGAAGTGGGCAAGATGTTAAAAATTGTATAATTTTGAGTTGAAGTTATATAATTTCCACTTTTGCTCCAATTTGTAGGTTTTTTTTAACATTTCATTTTGTAAATATAAAATTACTCATTACTTTTGTTCGTAATTAACTAAATTTTAATTAAAAAAATCAAGTATGAAACATCTTAACAAACTTTTACTTGCTGTGATGATGGTGATGGGTTTAACCTCCCACGCACAAGACAGTAACAACCCATGGGCAATCTCTTTTGGAGTGAATGCCATTGACACTAGAACAAGTGCTGGTGGAGGACATGGATGGTTAGACCAACATTTTTCTCAGCCATTCGCTGTAAAAGACAATTGGAATATTCTTCCTTCTGTATCTTATCTTAGTGTATCTAGATACGTAGGACAAGGTTTCTCTTTTGGTCTTTCGGGATCAGTTAACAAAATTACAAAATATGTAAAATTTGCTCCAACTGCTGTTGGTCATGATGCTAGAGGAATGGTAGTTTCTAATCCAGGGGACTTGATGTACTACGGTATAGATGGAACTATTAGATATAGTTTTATGGATTTGATAAAATCTAAAGTAATTGATCCTTCTCTTTCTGTAGGTGGTGGATACAATTTCTTTGGTGATAGTAGCTATGGAACAATTAATCCAGGTGCTGGGTTAACTTTCTGGTTTACTGAAAACATTGGTTTATCTCTTGCTACTCAATACAAAAAATCTTTTGGAGATAGAGAAGATGCTTCTGGAACTCCAGATGCTCCTTCTTTTTTCCAACATACTGCTGGACTTACTTTCAAATTTGGAGGAAAAGACACAGATGGTGATGGAATTTATGACAAAGATGATGCTTGTCCAGAAGTTGCTGGTTTAAAACAATTCAACGGATGTCCTGATACTGACGGAGATGGTATTCAAGATAGTGCTGATGCTTGTCCAACTGAATTCGGATTAGCTGCATTAAACGGTTGTCCTGATAGAGACGGAGACGGAATTGCTGACAAAGATGATGATTGTCCAGATGTTGCTGGTTTAGCTGCTTTGAGAGGATGTCCAGATGCTGATGGCGATGGTGTTGCTGATAAAGATGACAAATGTCCTACAGTTGCAGGTCCTAAAGAAAACGCAGGTTGTCCTTGGCCAGATACTGATGGAGATGGTGTTTTAGACAAAGATGACAAATGTATCGATGTAAAAGGTACAGTTGCTAACCAAGGTTGTCCTGAAGTTTCTGAAGAAGTTATGATGAAATTAAATGAGTATAGTAGAACTATCTTGTTTGATTCTGGAAAATCTACTTTCAAAAAACAAACTTACCCAGTTTTACAATCAATCGTTTCAATCTTAAAAGAATATCCTTATTCAAGATTCTTAATTGAAGGTCATACTGATAGCGATGGTTCTAATGAAATGAATCAAACATTATCTGAAAACAGAGCGCATGCAGTTGAAAATTATTTAATTGAAAACGGAATCGCTGCTGACAGATTAAAACATACAGGTTTTGGTGAAACTAAACCAATTGACACTAATAAAACTGCTAAAGGAAAAGCACGTAATAGAAGAACTGAAATTTCTTTAATAAAAGAATAATTTTTTCTAAAATATTTCTAGAAAACGCCTCGATTTATCGAGGCGTTTTTTTTATTTTTATAAAATGACAAATACTTCTTTTTTAGATAAAATAGCCGCCGTTTTAATTGATGATTATTCAGATCGTTTATCCAATGTAATAGTTATTCTTCCAAATAAACGTGCCAAAATATTCCTAATCGAAGCGTTGAAGAATAAAGTTTCAACTAATATCCTTTCGCCCGAAATTATTAGTGTTGAAGATTTTATTCAAGATATTTCTGGTATCCGTTCGATTGACCCAATCGAATTATTGTTTGAATTTTATGAAGTGTACCTTTCAATCACTGAAAAATCAAACCAACAAACCTTTGAATTATTTGCCAATTGGGCAAAAACACTTTTGCAGGATTTTAATGAAATTGATCGCTATTTGTTAGATCCGTCTCATGTTTTGTCTTACTTGAAAGATATTGAAGACATAAAAAAATGGGGAATTGAAGTTGAAAACAAAACGCCATTATTGGAAAAATATATCGATTTTTGGAAATTACTACCCAATTATTATCAATCTTTATATACTCATTTATTGAATAAAGGAATCGGATATCAAGGCTTGATTTACCGAGAGGCAGTTAATAACTTAAATCATTTTACGAATTCTGTACAAGACAAACAATTTATTTTTGCGGGTTTCAATGCGTTGAATGCAGCCGAAGAAAAAATAATCCAGCATCTTATCGCCTCTGACCAAGCCAAGATATATTGGGACGTAGACCAAACCTTTCTAAACGACCCGTATCATGACGCAGGATTGTTCGTAAGACGTTTTAAGGAAAGTTGGAAACATTACAAATCAAATCCTTTTGAATGGATTGTAAATGATTTTTCGCACGCTAAAAACATTCATGTTATAGGTACGCCAAAGTCAATTGGTCAAGCTAAAATCAGCGGAAGCATTATAGAAAATATTATTAATGAATCCCGAAGCCTCGGGACTGATGCGTCATTAGATAAAGTAGCGGTTGTTCTGGGCGAGGAAAATTTATTGGTTCCACTTTTATATTCGTTACCATCAAGTGTAGGAGCTTTGAATATCACGATGGGATATTCCAGTAAGAATAATCCAGCTCAGATTTTGATTGCTAAATTGTTCAAGATGCACACGAATGCGTTGTCTAGAAATGCCAAAAGTTATGTTTTGTATTACAAAGATGTATTGGATATTTTGACACATCCTTTGGTGGAACCGTATGCCAAAACTAGTACACTTGTCCATGTCATCAATCAAAATAATTACACTTTTATTACACATCAGAAATTGATGGAATTGAATGTAATTCCAAGTGAATTATTTCTTTTGTTATTCCAAAAATGGGAAAATGGTTCGATTCCGGTATTAGAAACGATTTCTAAATTATTGCAAACTATAAAAAAAAATTTAAGTAACGATAACGAAGAAGAGAAAATTACGAAGGCTTTTGTTTTTGCTATTTTTAAAGTCATCAATAAACTGATAAATTATTATTCGAAACATGCGCATATTGATAAAATAGAAACACTATACGCCATTTATAAACAAGTAATTGATTTAGCTGAAGTTTCTTTTGAAGGAGAGCCTTTGAATGGTTTGCAGATTATGGGAGTTTTAGAAAGCCGTGTACTTGATTTTGAAACTGTCATTGTCACTTCAATGAATGAAGGGAAATTTCCTGCTGGAAAATCCCAGAATTCTTTTATTCCCTATGATGTGAAAAGAGAATTGGGACTGCCGACATTCAAAGAAAAAGATGCTATTTATACCTATCATTTTTATCATTTGTTACAACGCGCCAAAACCATTTATCTGATTTATAATACCGAAAGTGAAGGGTTGGATGCGGGTGAAAAAAGCCGATTTATAACCCAACTCGAAGTCGAAAAGCAAAAAAATCATACGTTAACTCACGAAATTTACAATGCGGTGTTGCCTAATACGGCTTATCAACCGATGGTAATTCCAAAATCGGAATCGGTGATGGTTCGATTGCAAGAAATTGCCGAAAAGGGGTTTTCGCCATCGGCATTGACGAGTTATATCCGTAATCCGATTCAGTTTTATTTTCAAAAGATTTTGCGCATCAGCGAAGTCGAAGAAGTCGAGGAAAATATTGCCTTGAATACTCTGGGAACCATTATTCATGAAACATTGAAGGTTTTATACGAACCTTTCATCGGCAAATTTATTTTTGAAAAAGACATTGAAAATTGTTTCAAACAAATTGATGCCGAGGTGCTGAAACAATTCAAACTCGTTTACAAAGAAGGCGAAATCAAAAAGGGAAGAAATTTGTTGGCGTTTGAAGTGGCCAAGCGCAATGTTTCGAATTTTCTGAAAGTGGAACGCGAAAGCATTAAAAATGGTGACGCGATTAAAATTTTAGCTTTGGAACAAACTTTTGAACGCATTTTAAATCATCCTAATTTGCCTTTTCCGGTATTGATTAAAGGAAATGTAGATCGAATTGAAGAGCGCAACGGAATCATTCGAATTATTGATTATAAAACGGGAAAAGTGGAAAAAGCAAGTGTCACGCTGAAATCTTGGAACGGATTGACGGAAGACATTAAAAGTGATAAAATCATTCAAGTCTTGGCGTATGCATTTATGTACGAACAGGAAGCGAAAGGGAAGCCCATCGAAGCGGGAATTATCTCTTTTAAGAATCTAAAATCAGGATTTTTACCTTTTAATTTTAAAGAAGAAAAAGAAATGAATTCAATTATAAACGAGGTAGTTTTATCCAATTATTTGGAACAAATTGTTGTGTTATTGAGTGAAATTCTGAATGCGACTATTCCTTTTGAGGAAAAAGTAATATAAACAGAATTCCGCATCAGAAAATTAGCCAACATTTTTGAATTTTACAAAAGCACTTTGACCATTAACGTGTCAATAAGTGCTTTGGCGTGGGTTTTTGGTGGATTTGAAACTTTTAAATATGTGCTTATTATTTTTGGTTTCTTCATTAGTCTTTTGATAAAAGAAGTAAATTCCAAGAATGAATACCTGTTTTATTTCAACAATGGAATTTCAAAATTGGATTTATTGTTTTTTAGCTTTCTAATGAATTTTATTTTTTCGATAATTTTGATTTTAGTCATTAACTTAACAGTTCAATTAGTATGACTAAAAGTGTTTTAGAAGTTGACAGCGTTCAAAAACAGTATGACGGAAAAAGCATCGTGTCGGATGTGTATTTGAAATGTGAAACGGGGGATATTATTGGGGTTTTAGGCAGAAATGGTTCTGGAAAATCTACTTTGTTAAAAATTATTTTCGGAATTGTAGAGGCCGATTTTAAATTTGTTCGCGTGGATGCGGTTGTGAGATCTAAAACCAGCGAATTACTAAACCAAATCAGTTATTTGCCTCAAGATAATTTCATTCCGAATTCATTTTCGATAAAAAAAACGATTGCATTATCCATTACAAAAGATAAACTAGAGGAATTTCATGCGGATGAAATGATTCAATCGATGCTGAACAAAAAAATAAAGCATTTGTCCGGCGGAGAATTGCGCTATTTGGAAATCAAGTTAATCCTGAATAACGCGTCAAAATTCGTTTTGTTAGACGAACCTTACAACGGTTTGTCACCAATTATGATTGAAAAAATAAATGTATTAATCACAGAAATGTCCATTGCAAAAGGAATTATTATCACGGATCATAATTATGAAAATGTGATTAAGGTCTCCACAAGACTGGCGTTGATGAAAGAAGGAAAAATGCATCACTTAAAAGGCAAAAGCAAATTGGTAGAAAAAGGATATTTGAAATCAGGAATGATTTAAATTCTTTTAAAAAATAATAGCAATACGTTCAATAATTCTTCTTTATTTTCAATCTGACTCATGTGTCCATCAGGAAACGTAACCAGTTCTACTTTGGTATTCTCTATTTGTTCCTTGGTTTCTTCATAGGGTAAAACAGGATCTTTCTCGCCTAGAATTAATATTTTTGGATAGGTCGTCAAATGCAATAAAACTTCACGGTCTTGGCGAATTTTCATTCCTTCCAGTGAGGCAACGATTCCTTGAAGAGGTGTTTTTAGCGCTTTGTTTTTCACATCTTCAATTTCAGCAATGAGTCTTTCACGATTGTCTTCACTAAATAAATTAGCAATTGAAAGTGAAACAAAATTTATAAAGGATTGTTTCACCGCTTTAATAGCGCGATCTCGATTTATTTTACGTTCCTCGCTATCGGATTTTGCGGTTGAGTTGAGTAAAACCAATCCTTTGATATTTTTAGGATACAACTCGGCGAAAGCCAAAGCGACATAACCACCCATAGAATGCCCGACAAAAATAGCTTTACGGATGCGTAAATCAGCTAGTACGGCATGAACGGCATCCGCATGATCTTCCATAGAATGCACATAGCCCAAACATTCTGATTCGCCATGACCCAATAAATCAATAGTGATGACGCGGTTTTTTTTAGAAAATTCAGCAATGTAGTTATCCCACATGCTTTGGTTTTCCAAAAAACCATGAAGTAAGACAATAGCAGTGCCTTTCCCGGTATCAGAATAGGAGATTTGTGTGTTTTTGAATTGAATGTGTTTCAAAATGGAAAATTAAGTTTTTGCAAAATTAGGGCTTTAATTTTTTTAAACCATATAAGTCCTATAAGTTGATAAAAGTTTTAGATTGCTGGAAAAAAAAGAGCTTCCATTTCTGAAAGCTGTAATTTATATTTCCTATCAGGTCTTTTTTTTTACTTGTAGGAATTTCGGAGCAGTAAACCGTTTTAAGCATAGAAATTATTGTAAAAAATTTTCATTCCATTTTTCATAACCTAAATTCAACATTTAGTTTGTCATTCCAACGAAGGAGGAATCTCATCAGACTGATTGCCTAACGGTGATTCCTCCTTCGACGGAATTTAGTAATTTGGAAACAAGTGAGATCCTTCCTTCGTCAGGATGACAATTTGTTGTTGAAATCTTGCATGTCTAAAAAAACTTAAAATCTTCTATCTCCATCGAGCAAACTTCCTAATCCGCCTAATAAACTACCTTCGTCTCGACTGCTTCCGCCTGCTTTTGGCGCAGAAGCAATAATTGTGTCCGCGAGGCGGCTGAAAGGTAAGGATTGTACATAAACCGTTCCGGGGCCGCGAAGTGAGGCATAAAATAATCCTTCGCCGCCAAAAATAGAATTCTTGATGCCGCCGATAAACTCAATATCATAATCGACATCTTTGGTGAAACCAACAATACAACCAGTGTCTACTTTTAAGATTTCGCCAGCGGCTAATTCTTTTTTGGCTAATGTTCCTCCCGTATGTACAAACGCCATTCCATCTCCTTCTATTTTTTGCATGATAAAACCTTCGCCACCAAAAAGACCGCGACCGAGTTTTTTAGAAAATTCGATTCCAACGGAAACGCCTTTCGCAGCACAAAGGAAAGAATCTTTCTGGCAAATGAATTTTCCGCCAAATTGGGTTAAGTCAATTGGGATAATTTTTCCGGGATACGGAGCGGCAAATGAAACTTTACTTTTGGTATTGTTTTGATTGATAAATGCGGTCATGAAAAGGCTTTCTCCTGTCAGAACCCTTTTCCCGGCACTTAAAAGTTTGCCAAACAATCCGTTTTCCTGTCCGGATCCGTCTCCAAAAATGGTTTCCATTTGGATATTGTTATCCATCATCATAAAACTGCCCGCTTCGGCAATAACGATTTCCTGTGGATCCAATTCTATCTCTACATATTGCATTTCATCGCCATATATGTGGTAATCTATTTCGTGTGCTTGCATGATTTCTATGTTTTAAGTTTTTGTTTGAATTTTTTTAGCCATTAAGAAATTAAGTTTCATTAAGAATTTACACTTAATTTTTCTTAATGCCTTACTGGTTTTAATGTATCAATGACCATTAAATAAGTATGGTGATCACTTCTAAAGTTACAGTTTTATAATTGATTTAACATTTTAGTTCTTCTGAAAAAAAAATGTTGTCTATAGCCCTGATGGCAGTGATATCCTCTTGTGGAGTGGGAACGGAACAAGAGATAAAACGAACAGCAGGAGGGAACGTTGTTTTGAAAAGCGATAATTTCTGCTCCAAAAAAAAAACAGCCTAGATTGCTCTAGACTGCCTATTTTATAGCTTTTTAAATATTATGCGTTCATTAAATCTTCGATTTCCTCCACTTCAATAGGAATGTTGCGCATCATATTGAAGGGTTCGCCACTTTCTTTAACGATGATGTTGTCTTCCAAACGGATTCCGAAACCTTCGGCAGGTATATAAATTCCCGGCTCTACGGTGAAAACCATATTCGCTTGCATAGGTTCGGTCAGAATTCCGTAATCGTGCGTGTCCAATCCCATGTGGTGGGAAGTTCCGTGCATGAAGTATTTTTTATAGGCTGGCCAGTCTGGATTTTCGTTTTGCAC
This sequence comes from Flavobacterium sp. CG_23.5, assembly GCF_017875765.1. Taxonomy (NCBI): domain Bacteria; kingdom Pseudomonadati; phylum Bacteroidota; class Flavobacteriia; order Flavobacteriales; family Flavobacteriaceae; genus Flavobacterium; species Flavobacterium sp. CG_23.5. Next base: position 2,537,048 of record NZ_JAGGNA010000001.1, read on the forward strand.
ATCGGCTTTGTCAATTAATCCCAAACCTAGCAACTCAGAAGTCATGATTTTCCCCACTTCAATATGGTATTGTTTCCAAAGTGTTCCCGGAGCAAGCATTTTAGTAGCTTCGTTTTTTACACGTAAAACAGCATTGTAAACTTCTTTTTGTCTGCCCGTAAATTTTCCTGAAACAGGAATGGTTCTAGACATATCACTGGAATAATTAGCATATTCGGCAGCAACATCAAGTAGAATCAAATCACCGGCTTGGCATTGTTGGTTGTTTTCGATGTAATGCAATACATTCGCATTATTTCCCGAAGCGATAATTGGCGTGTAGGCAAAACCTCTGGAACGGTTGCGAATGAATTCGTGAATCAACTCGGCTTCGATTTCGTATTCGGTTACGTTTGGTTTCACGAAAGGCAATATTCTTCTAAAACCGAGTTCGGTAATATCACATGCTTTTTGGATTAAATCCAACTCTTCGCTTTCTTTTACAGATCGCAAACGTTGCAATATCGGGTTGCTTTTTGCGACAGCATGAGCAGGATATTTCTCTTTCCACCATTTTACAAAGCGCGCTTCACGGGTTTCAGTTTCCACGGTTGCACGATAATGTTCATTGGTATTTATGTAGATTGTATCAGAATGAGTCATCATTTCGAACAAGATTTTTTCAAATTCCTGCAACCAGTAAACGGTTCTAATTCCTGAAACTTCAAATGCTCGGTCTTTCGTCAGTTTTTCACCTTCCCAAATTGCAATGTGTTCGCTGGTTTCTTTCAGGAATAACATCTCTCTTTGGTGTTTGTAGGGCGCATCAGGAAAAAGTAATAAGATGCTTTCTTCTTGATCAACTCCGCTTAAATAAAAAATATCGCGGTGTTGTGCAAATGGCAAAGTGCTATCGGCAGAAACGGGGTAAATATCATTAGAATTAAAAATCGCTACACTTTTTGGCTTCATTTGAGCCGTGAATTTTGCACGATTTTTTATAAATAAGTCACGGTCAATTTGATGGTATTTCATAACAATTCGGTTTATACTTTTAATTACTCAAAAATACTAAGTTTAAATTGTTTTTAGTTATGAATTTGATAAATTTTAAATAAAAAAACACAAAGCGCAGAAGTTAAAATTTACATTTTAAATCCATACGCTTTGTGTTCTTAACTAAATAAGTTCTTCTTAAAACTGTGCTACTTCAGTAGAATCTTTCATGGCTGTTGTAGATGATTTTCCTGTGGTAACCGTATTTTGAACGGCATCAAAATAAGATGTTCCCACAAAACCTTGATGTTTTACGGCTTTGAAACCGTGTTTCTGCAATGCAAATTCTCTTTCTTGCAATTCAGAATAACCAGCCATACCTCTTTCTTTATACGCTTTTGACAATTCGAACATGCTTGTGTTTAAGGCGTGAAATCCAGCAAGAGTGATGAATTGAAATTTGTAACCCATTGCAGCAAGGTCTTCTCTGAACGTTTCCATTTCGGCAACAGATAATTTTGCAGCCCAGTTGAAAGATGGAGAACAGTTATACGCTAACATTTTACCCGGGAATTCTTTGTGAATCGCATCTGCAAATTGTTTGGCGTAAGCCAAATCAGGATTACTGGTTTCCATCCAAATCAAATCAGCATAAGGCGCATAGCTTAATCCTCTGTCAATTCCTTGTTCTACTCCACAATTTACATAGAAAAATCCTTCTCCTGTTTTCTCACCTGTAATGAATTTTGCGTCTCTGGGATCAATGTCGCTTGTTAATAAATTGGCAGCATCAGCATCGGTACGGGCAACAATTAAAGTTGGAGTTCCCATAACATCTGCTGCTAGTCTTGCTGCGATCAGTTTGTTGATTGCTTCTTGAGTAGGAACTAATACTTTTCCGCCTAAGTGACCGCATTTTTTTGCTGAACTCAATTGATCTTCGAAGTGAACACCAGCAGCACCTGCTTCAATCATCGATTTCATTAATTCAAAAGCATTTAAATTTCCTCCAAAACCTGCTTCGGCATCGGCAACGATAGGAACTAAATATTGTTTTTTATCGGTTGTGCCGTTTACAACTTGTATTTGATCGGCACGTAAAAGTGCGTTATTAATTCGTTTTACTACCAATGGAACACTGTTGGCAGGGTATAAAGATTGGTCTGGGTACATTTCGCCGGCAACATTTGCATCAGCGGCAACTTGCCATCCGCTTAAGTAGATTGCATCAAGACCTGCTTCAACTTCTTGAATGGCTTGATTACCTGTTAATGCTCCAAGTCCAGCTACAAAATCTTGAGAATTAAGTTTGTTCCATAGGTTGTTAGCTCCAATTTTTGCGACGCTGTGCTCTATGATGTAAGACCCTTGTAATTTGATAACTTCCTCAGCAGTATAAGGGCGTTCTACTCCTTTCCATCTTGGGTTAGTGATCCAGTCTGCAACTAATTCTTGAATTCTTGTTTCTGTTGTTTTCATTTTTCTGCGTTTTTATGGTTGTTTGTTAATAGATTTTTTAGATGTATTTATATCCTAGGATTGTCAAAAATTCGATGAAATTGTCATTTACAACAAGTATGTCTAGCAGTTGTTCCGCCAATCTGTATTTTTGTTTTTCATGATTTTCATCTCCAACAATTTTTCTTATTTTTTCAAATTCTTCCATTGCCATTCGGTGGTAGTATTTCTCGTTTAATACTTTTTGATTGTCTAATACCACTTCATTTTTAAGCCACTGCCACAATTGTGATCTTGATATTTCGGCAGTAGCGGCATCTTCCATAAGATGGTGTAAGGCCGCAGCACCTTGTCCGTTTAGCCAGGAAGCGATATACAAAACAGAAATGCTAATGTTTTTTCTAACGCCCTCTTCGGTGATTGTTCCTTTTGGAGTTTCTAACAAATCTTTTTCGGTAACCTGTAAATCTGCTCTTTTTATATGAATTTGATTTTCCGTTGGCATGTGTTTGTCGAAAATTTTCATGGCTAATGAAACCAAATCCGGATGCGCTACCCAAGTCCCGTCGTGACCATTTTTAACTTCACGTTCTTTGTCGGCTATTACTTTGTTGAAAGCAATTGCGTTAGCTTCGTCGTCATTTTTTATCGGAATTTGAGCGGCCATTCCGCCTATAGCATGTATGTTTCTTTTATGACATCTTTGAATAACCAGTTGTGAATAAGCGCTCATGAAAGGTGAAGTCATAGTCACTTGATCTCTATTTGGAACAATAAATGCTGGATTGTTTCTTAATTTTTTGATGTATGAAAAAATGTAATCCCATCTGCCGCAATTAAGACCAACGATGTGATCCTTCAATTCAAAAATGATTTCATCCAATTGGAAACTGGCCGTTATGGTTTCAATTAAAACGGTCGCTTTGAATGTTCCGTTTGGTACTCCCAAATATTCCTGTGTAAATTCAAAAACTTCATTCCACCATCTTGCTTCTAAATAATGTTCCAATTTTGGAATATAAAAATAAGGCGCCGTTCCATCTTCTATCAATTGCTTGTAATTGTGAAAAGCGTACAAGCCAAAATCAATGAGTGATGCTGAAGTTTGTTGACCATCAATCAGAATGTTCTTTTCTGGTAAATGCAATCCTCGAGGTCGAACTATTAATACTGCCGTTTTTTCGTTTAGACTGTATTTTTTATTTTTTTTAGTGTCTTCTAAAGCGATTGTTCTGTTTACGGCATCTTTCAAGTTTTGTTGCCCGCTAATCAAGTTACTCCAGGTTGGTGAAGTACTGTCTTCAAAATCTGCCATGAAAGTTTTTGCCCCCGAATTAAGTGCATTAATAACCATTTTTCTATCAACAGGACCGGTTATTTCGACTCTTCTGTCTAATAAATCTTTTGGAGTTTTTCCAGCTTGCCAATTGCTTGCTCTAATGCTTTTTGTTTCGGCAGGAAAACTTGGTAATGCTCCTTGGTCAAACAAGACTTGTTGTTTTTTTCTGTCTTCTAATAACAAAAGTCTTTTGTCATTAAATTTTTGGTGCAAGTCTGTTAAAAAATCAATTGCCTCATCCGTCAATATTTCTGGATAATGGCCATTTGTTTCAGTTGAAAACTGTAACATTTTTTCTGTTGTTTCGGTTTGATGTATCATGGTTAATTCGTTTTACATGACAATAGTACAAAAAGTTTTTTACAAAACAAGCGAACGTACGCTAAAAATGTAAAAAATATTTTTTTGACGTTTTTGTTTTTTAGCGTATCTTTGATTTTATGAACATAGAAAAGGATTATATAAAGTTGATTTTTGGGCTCAAGCTCAAGCAGGCTCGTACAAACAAGAACTTGTCGTTATTTGGTTTAGCTAAGATTACCGACCTTTCAAAATCGTACTTAAACGAAATCGAAAAAGGAAAAAAATATCCTAAAACAGATAAGATTATTCTTCTGTCTGAAAAATTGGATGTTTCATACGACCATATGGTTTCTTTAAAACTGGATAATAATTTGGCGCCTATCGGTGAAATTTTAAAATCAGGGATTTTAAAGGAGATTCCTTTGGAAATTTTCGGGATTCAGGAAAATGATCTTATTGATATCATTGCGAATGCTCCCGCGAAAGTAAATGCGTTCATAAGCACCATTATTGAAATTGCCCAGCATTATAATTTAACTCGGGAAAGTTTTTTCTTGGCTGCTTTACGTTCTTATCAAGAAGCGCATAATAATTATTTTGAAGATTTGGAACAAAAAGTATTGCAGTTTTCGAAAGCCTTTCATATAAATATTGACACTAAAATTTCAATTGAAGAATTATCTGCTATACTAATTGAGGAATATGGTTATACCATTCAGGAACTCGTTTTTTCGGAACAAGAACAATTGGGGGATTTAAGATCGATTTTTGTTCCAAAAAGCAAGACTTTGTTGCTTTCATTAGATATTGATGAGCCTCAAAAAGCATTTATTTTGGCCAAAGAAATTGCTTATAATTACCTTGAAATAACCGAAAGACTGTATACTTTTAGTTGGATAAAATTTGATAATTTCGACCAGGTTCTTAATAATTTCTATGCTTCGTATTTTGCCGGAGCATTACTTATTCCTAGACAACAACTGATTGATGAGTTGAATTTATTCTTAATGAAAACAGATCCAAAACCACAGGAAATGATTCAGTTGATGGGTAAATTCAATGTTTCACCGGAATCTTTTTATCAAAGATTGACTAATATCTTACCAAAAGATTTTCAATTAAAGAATCTATTTTTTCTGCGATTGTCTCATAAAATTGGTGCTGATACTTATCAAATTAAAAAGGAACTGCATATTACGAATCAGCAAGAGCCCCATGCTAATGAAATGAATGAGCATTATTGCCGAAGATGGGTTTCAATCAAGACGATAGAGAATGCAATGAAACAAAATAAAAGTCACTTTTTTGACGCGCAAATTTCGCGTTATGACAATAGTAGTAATGAGTATTTAGTCTTTTCTTCAGCAACATTGGATCCGTTCAAAAAAGATTGTTTAAGAAGTATTTCGGTGGGAATATTGATCACTCCGAGTGTGAAGAAAAAATTCAAGTTCATTGATAATAAATCCATCCAAAAACAAATTGTGGGCGTAACTTGTGAAACGTGTGCGGTTAAAAATTGCCTAGAAAGAGCATCTCCACCAATTCAGTTAGAGCAGAAAACCCGAAATGAAAATACAGATTTAATAGTGCAACAATACATGACTAAATTCAGTTAATTTGTTTGCTTCTATTCAATTTGGAAGATGTTTAGGCCTTTTTTTGGGTTTTCCAATTTTAATGTTTTTAGCTTAATCAGACTTTTTGTTGAAAAATGCATTTTCGTATTCCAATTTCTTGTTACTTTTTTAAATGTTTTGCTTGCAAATGGTGTTAAAAAATCACAATCTTTTAAAAATGTAAAGGATTTTTTTTGAACTATTTTATGGATTTAAAAATAGATAACATTCAAAATTATGGATTCGATAATTTGATTCTAATTATTGGTGAAATTCATAAAAATGGAATCCTCAGTTTTTCGCATTTGTTCAATTGAATCACTATGGTTTGGCGCGGTACGCTGCAGTTTCAGAAGCTCTTTTAATGGGTTGTGTTTAACACTTTAAAATCATTATAAATAACAGCGAAAAGGTTGTAGTTCTTTACTATTTGCTTTATTTTTGTAGCATTTTTAAAAACAATTTATATAAATCTTATGGCAAAATCTGCATTATTGAAATCGTCAATAGCAAAAAAAGTAGCTATGGCACTTTCAGGACTTTTTTTGATGTTGTTTCTAGCACAGCACTTTTTTATCAATATGACATCGGTTTTCAGTGCCGATACTTTTAATTCAATATCCCATTTTATGGGAAATAACCCTTTAGTTCAATTCGTTATTCAGCCAATTTTAATTATAGGGGTTGTTTTTCACTTTATTATGGGTTTTGTTCTAGATTTTCAAAACCGAGCTGCCAGACCAATTTCTTACGCAAAGAACAACGGCGCGGCTAATTCTTCTTGGGCTTCAAGAAATATGATTATTTCTGGTTCAGTTGTTTTGGCATTTCTTGCATTGCACTTTTACGATTTTTGGTTCCCAGAAATGGTTTATAAATATGTTGATGTTAATCCATTGGAGCCAACAAGATATTTTCATGAATTAGCTGAAAAATTCGAAAGTCCAGTACGTACAGGATTGTATTCTTTGTCATTCCTTTTATTGTCATTGCACTTGTGGCATGGTTTCAATTCTTCTTTTCAATCAGTAGGATTCAATAACAAATATTCAAAATCTTTGCATACATTAGGATATGCTTTTGCAATTGTAGTTCCTTTTGGTTTCATTTTCATTGCATTATTTCATCATTTTAATCATTAATATTAAATTATAATGGCATTAGATTCAAAAATTCCTAGTGGTTCAATTTCGGACAAATGGACAAATTATAAAGATCATATTAATTTAGTAAACCCTGCTAACAAACGTAATTTAGATATTATTGTAGTTGGTACAGGTCTAGCTGGAGGTTCTGCTGCTGCTACATTAGCAGAATTAGGATATAACGTAAAAGCATTTTGCTTTCAAGATTCACCGCGTCGTGCGCACTCTATTGCTGCTCAAGGTGGAATCAACGCTGCAAAAAATTATCAAGGTGATGGAGATTCAACCTTCCGTTTATTTTATGATACTGTAAAAGGGGGAGATTATCGTGCGCGTGAAGCAAACGTACATCGTCTTGCGGAGGTTTCTACAAATATTATTGACCAGTGTGTGGCTCAAGGTGTTCCTTTCGCTCGTGAATATGGGGGGTTATTGGACAACCGTTCTTTTGGAGGTACATTAGTTTCAAGAACTTTTTATGCAAAAGGACAAACTGGACAACAATTATTATTAGGTGCGTATTCAGCAATGAATCGCCAGATTGGTCGTGGAAAAATTAAAATGCACAACCGTCACGAGATGCTGGATTTAGTAATCGTAAACGGAAAAGCAAGAGGAATTATAGCGCGTAACTTGATTACTGGAGAAATAGAAAGACATTCGGCTCATGCAGTTGTTATTGCTTCTGGAGGATACGGAAACGTATTTTTCCTTTCGACTAACGCGATGGGAAGTAATGTTACTGCGGCTTGGAAAATTCATAAAAGAGGGGCGTATTTTGCAAATCCTTGTTATACACAAATTCACCCAACTTGTATTCCGGTTTCTGGAGATCACCAAGCGAAATTGACATTGATGTCTGAATCGTTGCGTAATGATGGGCGTATTTGGGTTCCTGCAAAGTTAGAAGATGCTAAAGCAATTCGTGAAGGAAAATTAAAACCAACCCAAATTGCGGAAGCTGACAGAGATTATTATTTAGAAAGAAGATATCCAGCTTTTGGAAATTTAGTGCCTAGAGATATTGCTTCTCGTGCAGCTAAAGAAAGATGTGATGCTGGTTTTGGAGTAAATAAAACAGGAGAAGCTGTTTATTTAGATTTCGCTGCAGCTATCCAAAGATATGGAGTTGACCAGGCAAGACTAAAGCATTTAGACGAAAAAGACGCTGCTTTAGTTATAAAATTAGGAACGGAAGTAGTTGCCAATAAATACGGTAACTTGTTTCAAATGTATGAGAAAATCGTTGATGAAAATCCATACGCAACACCTATGATGATTTATCCTGCGGTACATTATACCATGGGAGGAACTTGGGTTGATTATAACTTACAAACTACGATTCCGGGATGTTTCTCTATTGGAGAATCTAACTTTTCTGATCACGGAGCAAATAGATTGGGAGCTTCTGCACTGATGCAAGGTTTGGCAGATGGTTATTTTGTATTGCCTTACACCATTGGAGATTATTTGGCACCAGATATTAAAATGGGTACTATCTCTACTGATTCTCCAGAATTTGAACAAGCAGAGAAAAATGTTACGCAACAGATTGAAGCTTTAATGAATAACGGAGGTTCTAAACCAGCAGATTATTTCCATAAAAAATTAGGAAAAATCATGTGGGATAAAGTTGGAATGGCGCGTAATGCTAAAGGGTTAACGGAAGCACAAAGCGAAATTGCAGCAATTAGAGAAGAGTTTTATAAAGAAGTGAAAATTCCTGGAACAGCGGATAGTTTTAATCCTGAGCTGGCTAAAGCACTTCGTATTGCAGATTTTCTTGAATTAGGAGAGTTGTTTGCCAAAGATGCATTGCATAGAAACGAATCATGTGGAGGTCACTTCCGTGAAGAATATCAAACACCCGAGGGAGAAGCACAACGTGATGACGAAAACTTTGCGTACGTTGCAGCATGGGAATACAAAGGTAATCCTAGCGATGCAGTGTTGCACAAAGAAGAATTGATATTCGAAAACGTTAAACTAGTTCAAAGAAGTTATAAATAGAATTTAGTCAAAAGTTAAAAGTCAAAAGTCTTAAAGTAAAGGCTTTCGATTTTAGACTTTCAGACTTTCAAACTAAAAATATATGAAACTTACATTAAAAATATGGCGTCAGAAAAATGCCGCTGCAGAGGGTAAAATTGTAGAATATCCTATTGACGGAATTGAACCAGACATGTCTTTTCTTGAAATGCTTGACATTTTGAACGATGAATTAATCGTAAAAGGAGAGGATACTGTTGCATTTGACCATGATTGCCGTGAGGGAATTTGTGGGATGTGTTCTTTATACATCAATGGTGAAGCGCATGGTCCAGACCGTTTAGTTACCACTTGTCAATTGCACATGCGTAAATTTAAGGATGGAGACACTATCTTTATCGAGCCATTTAGAGCAAAAGCTTTCCCAGTAATTAAAGATTTAGTAGTTGATAGAGGTGCATTTGACAGAATCCAGCAATCTGGAGGTTTTATATCTGTAAACACATCTGGGAACACTATTGATGCAAATACAATTCCTATACCTAAACATGACGCAGATAGAGCTTTTGACGCAGCAACCTGCATCGGTTGTGGAGCTTGTGTAGCAAGTTGTAAAAACTCATCAGCTATGTTATTTGTTTCTGCAAAGGTATCTCAGTTTGCGTTATTGCCACAAGGTAAAGTGGAAGCTGCTGACCGTGTAATGAATATGGTAGCGCAAATGGATGCGGAAGGTTTTGGTAATTGTACTAATACTGGAGCATGTGAAGTAGAATGTCCAAAAGGAATTTCTCTTGAAAATATTGCCAGAATGAACAGAGAATATTTATCTGCGAGTTTGAAAGGATAAACTAATATCTAATATTTATTAAACGCATTCAATTTAAAAGTTGAATGCGTTTTTTTTATCTTTATAAAAATAATTTTAAATGAAAGTTACCTTAATCCAATCGCCTTTAATTTGGGAAAACCCAAAACGAAACCGAAGCTATTTCGAAGGAAAAATAAATTCGATTTCTAATACGACAGATCTGATTGTACTTCCTGAAATGTTTACGAGCGGTTTTACCATGAATCCCAGAGCTGTTGCTGAAACCATGCAAGGCGAAACTGTTTTATGGATGCGGTCTTTGGCGAAAGCCAAAAACTCTGCCATAACAGGTAGTGTAGTTATTGAAGAAAATAATACTTTCTATAATAGGATGTTGTTTGTTTTTCCTTCAGGGGAAATTCAGTTTTATGATAAAAAACATTTATTTACATTGGCCGGGGAAGATAAAGTGTACACCAGCGGAACACAAAAAGTTATCGTCAATTATTTAGGCTGGAAAATTTGTCTCCAAGTGTGTTATGATTTGCGATTCCCTGTGTTTTCTCGAAATTCGGAAGATTATGAACTTTTAATTTATGTGGCGAGTTGGCCAAAAATCAGAATAAATGCTTGGGATGCCTTGATTAAAGCTCGTGCAATAGAAAACATGAGTTATGCTATTGGGGTTAACAGAATAGGCGAGGATGATAATGGATATGAATACACGGGACACTCCCAAGTTGTCGATGTTCTTGGAGAGTATTTAGTGGAACCTACTGAATCCGAAGCTGTTTTCTCCATCGAACTAGACAAAGAGAAAATGATGCTGACAAGACAAAAATTAGGCTTTTTGAATGATAGGGATGCTTTTGAAATTAAAAGTTAATAATTTATTTATTCTTGTTGTCCGTTTTCTTTTTCGGTTCAGGAATATAGGGAAGACTCAAATCAAATACTTGATTTACATCCCAATTCGCGCGAACATCAATTTCTTTTGATAGATAAATAACTTCTTCGGCTTGACGTTTTTCTAAATAATTACCTGAATCCCATTCCTTATTATTGTTCACATCATAAATCACACGAAGAGAATATAAAGTTGGTTCGATTAAATTAAAATCTATCGAAGTGTTTTTGTCTGAATATTCAGTGGCTAAAACTTCTCCTTTTGGATTAGTTAGTTCTACAATTATAGGAAATTGCTTCACATTTTGCAAAGACACACTAAGGTTTCCAAATTCAGCGAAACTTTTTGTTTTTATTTTATATTCCAAAGTATCATTTGACTTTTCAAAAAAATCAATCAGCGCTCCAGGTTGAATGGTAAATCCGTAATCTTCAGAAGGTTCCTTCTTAAAATCTAAATACAGTTTTTGATTAAATTCGTCATATTCAGAAGTGAAAGGAATTGAAGTTCCGGCTTTGTTGACTAATTTGATTTTTGAATTATCAAATTTAACTAATGGTGTGGTTGTTTCAAAAGTCATTCGATCCCTGAAATTTAAAGTTTCATTTTGTAAAGCGGTAATGTTCAAAGTGTCTTTTTTCTGATCTTTAATTTTGAATTTGAAATCTTCTATGTATTTATCTTTGGCAACAGCTAAAGATAATGAATCTACTTTTATAGGTTTGTACCAAATTTGGAGAGAATCCTTTTTTGGTAATTGAGTAATAACAATTGCAAGTCCTGAAGCGTCGGAATCATCCCTGTTTTTTAAGATTATTTTCGGTCTTTCACTCGATGAACTTACTTTTCCATCATATCCCATGACTAATCTGTTTCCAGAAGCTTGACTAGGTTTGTAAGCTTTAAATGGGGGAACTTCCTTGAATAATTGTAATTCGTAAACGCTGTCGTTTGGAATGGTGATAAACTGTTTGTTAAATCCGATTTTGTCTTTTTTTGGATTAAATTTATTGTTGCTATTATAATCTTTCATTGCCACAAGAAGGTATTTTCCAGCTTTTAAATTCTCTATTTTAAAGGTTTTTAAACTATCAAGGGTGTTTGTTATGTATCTTGGATTGTCGGTATAAACTACTGAATCCTTAAATTTGTCATTTATTTCGTAAAGCATTACAGAAACAAATGGCTCTGCTTCTTTATTGTAGGAGTCTCTGACTTTCCCGCTGAGAGACAATGAATCGATATGGTCTCCAGTTGAAAATACATATTTAAATTGATTGTATGGATTTCCTTCGTTGTTGTCAGAGATACTTTGACCAAAATTGAAGCTATACGTTGTATGAGGTTGCAGCGTGTCTTTTATTTTAATAGTTATGAATTTACTGGCGGTGGTTGGTAATATCAATGGCTCCTGTTTCATTGGTGGAGATATGATTAACTGCTTATTAAGATTCTTTAATATGATGTTTTCGTCAAAGACCAATTTAATTTCATTTCCTTTGAAATTAGTACTGAAATTTTCAGGGAAACTCATTTTTAAAACAGGTGCGAGTGTGTCTTTTGAGCCTCCGGTTATCGTTCCTCTTTTGGCGCAACTGATTACTAACAGAATCAAAATCAGGGAAATATATCTTAAATTGTTTTTCAACATATCAAATTAGAATTAGAATCTACAAAATAACAATTATAATTAATGGAATTGAAACTTTTATGAAATTATTATGGATGCTTAAGTAGGTTTACTTTTAGGATTCTTCTTATTCTTTTTAGCTTTTAATGTGTAAATTTACCGCAGAAGAAATTTTGAGGTTTTTAAGATATACACTTGGTATACTTTTTAACTTCGTAGCTAAATTATGGTTAAATATTTAAATGATGAGAAAAGTTGAACATATAGGAATTGCAGTTAAAAATTTAGAAGTTTCCAATTTAATTTTCGAAAAATTACTGGGCGCTCCACCTTATAAATTTGAAGATGTAGAAAGTGAAGGGGTAAGTACTTCATTTTTTAATGTTGGTCCAAATAAAATAGAACTTCTAGCCGCTACTAATTCGGATAGTCCTATTGCTAAATTTATAGAGAAAAAAGGGGAGGGTATACATCATATTGCTTTTGATGTAGAAGATATTGTGCTGGAAATAGCGCGTTTAAAGAAAGAGGGATTTATTGTCTTGAACGAAATCCCTAAAAAAGGAGCTGATAATAAGCTAGTTGCGTTTTTGCATCCAAAAAGCACTAATGGTGTTTTGATTGAATTGTGTCAAGAAATAAAATAATTCTTTGGTAGATAAGAGTGTAGTATTCTAATATTCAGTTGGTTTCTGTTTGAAAAAAGTTAATAATTGAACTATATTAAAATCTAAGTCAAAAATATTTGGAGCAAATGAAAAATAGTGGTAATATTGCACACTCTTAACCGGTCCTATAGCTCAGCTGGTTAGAGCACCTGACTCATAATCAGGTGGTCCCTGGTTCGAGCCCAGGTGGGACCACAAAAAACCCCTCAAAATTTATTGATTTTGAGGGGTTTTATATTTTTGTGTATATCGAAATAGGACTGCATGCAAGATGCAAACCTTTGTATAATAAGGACTGGTTTTCGGGATAAATTGATTTTTTTTTGCTAAATTTAATAAAGATTGATAATAAATAGCTGAAATTACTTTTTTTGAACGATTGATTTACTATTTTTGGAAATTATGAACATTTTGCCAAACAAATTTTATCTTTTTATTGCCTTCCTATTTGGGACGTTATATGCTATTGCGGAAAATCCACCGCCACCGCCACTTACTGGAAGACGTAAGCCACCTCCGCCGCCAGGATTACCTATTGATGAGAATATTCTTACGCTAATAATAATTGCATTGCTTTTTGGAATTTATATTATTTACAGTCATAGATTAAAAACAAAAACTCCAATTTAAATTGGAGTTTTTGTTTTTATAAAGTTCTTGCGTTATTTATTAGCATATAATCGAGAGACATATTTCCCAATTACGTCAAATTCCAGATTTATTTTTGTACCTACTTCAAATGATTTAAAATTGGTGTGTTCATAAGTGTAAGGAATAATGGCCACGCTAAATTGATTCTTCTCTGAATTTACTACAGTTAAGCTAACGCCATTTACGGTTATAGAACCTTTTTCAATAGTCATATTGTTTAGTGTTTCGTCGTATTCAAACGTGTAAAGCCAGCTTCCATTAGTTTCTTTTGCAACAATGCAAGTTCCGGTTTGGTCAACGTGGCCTTGCACGATATGGCCGTCAAGACGGTCACCAAGTTTCATGGCTCTTTCAAGATTCACACTGTCTCCTATTTTCCAAGATGCTAAATTTGTTTTTTTAATTGTCTCGTCAATAGCTGTTACGGTGTAAAAAGTATCTTTTAAAGCTACAACAGTCAAACAGATTCCGTTATGAGCTACGCTTTGGTCAATTTTAAGTTCGCCAGTAATGGAGGAATCAATTGTAATATGAATATTGTCTTTGTCTTTTTCTATTTCTTGGATTACACCAAGTGTTTCTATTATTCCTGTAAACATTTCTTGTTTTATTTTACTAAATTTGCACTTCAAAATTAGCAATAAATAACGTTAGGTCATGATGAAAAAGGCAGAAAATATAATCGTTGGAATTTCAATTGGAGATTTAAACGGTATTGGAAGCGAAGTTGTTTTAAAGACATTCGAGGATTCACGGATGTTGGAACTATGTACGCCAGTTATTTTTGCTAATGTGAAAATAATGTCATTCGTAAAAAAAAGTTTTGAGTCAACGTCAATGCTTCACGGAATTGATAAGCTAGATCAAATCGTTGTAGGGAAGATAAATGTTTTAAATCTTTGGAAAGAAGGGGTTGATTTAAATCCTGGAGTGAACGATGAGAAAATTGGTCAATATGCAATAAAATCGTTTATAGCTGCGACTAATGCTTTGAAAGAAGGCCTTGTCGATGTATTAGTAACTGCGCCTATAAATAAGTATAATATACAATCAGAAACATTCAAGTTTCCGGGACATACAGATTATTTGGATCAAGAGTTAGAAGGTGACGCTTTAATGTTAATGGTTCAAGATAATTTAAGAGTTGGTTTATTGACAGATCATATTCCAGTAAGCGAAGTGGCATCTAAACTTACGGAAGAGTTGATCATAAAAAAAATCCAAACAATAAAACAATCATTAATCCAGGATTTTAGCATCACTAAGCCCAAGATTGCTGTTTTAGGTTTAAATCCACATTGTGGTGATGGTGGGGTAATTGGTAAGGAAGATGATTCAATAATAAAGCCTGCTTTGAAAAAATTATTTGAAAAAGGCACCTTGGTATTTGGTCCTTTTGCTGCTGATGGTTTTTTTGGTAGCAACCAATATGAAAAATACGATGCTGTTATTGCGGCTTATCATGATCAAGGGTTGATTCCGTTTAAAACATTGTCTTTTGGTAAAGGAGTCAATTATACTGCTGGATTAAATAAAATCAGAACATCTCCTGATCACGGGACTGCTTATGATATAGCAGGGAAAGGTATTGCGGACTATAATTCATTTAAAGAAGCGGTTTATCTGGCTATTGATGTTTATAATTCCAGAAATCAGTACAAGGAAATCAGTGAAAAACCGCTGAAAACAAAAGAAAGACAGTTATAAACAAAAAAAGGTGAATAAGATTATTTGTTTTGCAATAATTTTATATCTTTGCACTCCCGAAGATTAGGGTAAATTGTTGTTGAAATGAACAAGACAAAAGAATATTTAATTCCTTTCGTAGGATTAAAGCTAGGCAAACATCAATTTGAATATCAAATCAATAATGCGTTCTTTGAAATCTTTGATTATACTGAATTTCAAAATTCAAATATCAAAGTTAATGTAGTTTTAGAGAAGAAAAGCAACATGCTAGAGCTTAGTTTCAAGCATGCAGGAACTGTAAATGTTCCTTGCGATCTTACAAGTGAAGATTTTGATTTGCCAATTAAAGGCAAGATTAAATTGATTGTGCGTTTTGGAGAAACGTATAATAATGACAATGAAGATTTGCTTATTTTACCATTTGGTGAGTTTGAAATAGATGTTTCACAATCTATTTATGAAATGGTAGTGCTCTCCGTCCCTCTAAGACGAGTTCATCCAGGAGTTAAAGATGGAAGTTTAAATACTGAAGCCTTAACAAAGCTGAAAGAATTGACAATAAAAGAACAAAAAAAAGAGCATAAAAAAGAAGTACAAAAAGAAGAAAATATTGACCCGCGTTGGGACAAATTAAAGCAACTATTAACGGATAAATAATATAGTAAAATGGCGCATCCTAAGAGAAAAATCTCCAAAACAAGAAGAGATAAGAGAAGAACACATTACAAAGCTACTGTAGCACAAATCGCTACTTGCCCTATAACTGGCGAAGCACACTTGTATCACAGAGCCTACTGGCATGAAGGAAAAATGTATTACAGAGGGCAAGTTGTTATAGATAAATCTGTAGCTGTTGCTTAATACATTTTTGTAAATGATATTCGAACTCTCACATCGTGAGAGTTTTTTTGTTGTTTCTAATTTCCATTTAAATAAGAAGTCTTAAAACGGTATGTTTTGGATTTTTTTTGTAATTTTAAGGTCTTTTAAAAATTTTCAAATGGCAACATTTGACTAGTAATAAGCGAATACAATGAATACAATTACGGCCGCAATTACCGCTGTTGGAGGCTATGTACCAGAATTTGTGCTTTCAAACAAAATTCTGGAAACCATGGTTGACACAAATGACGAGTGGATTACTTCTCGAACAGGAATAAAAGAAAGAAGAATCCTTAAAGATAAGGACAAAGGAACGTCCTTTCTTGCTATTAAGGCAGCTCAGGATTTATTAGCTAAAGCCAATATTGACCCTTTAGAAATCGATTTAGTAATAATGGCAACTGCTACACCGGACATGCCAGTAGCGGCGACAGGAGTATATGTAGCTACTGAAATAGGAGCCACAAATGCATTTGCTTATGATTTGCAAGCAGCATGTTCCAGCTTTTTATTCGGAATGTCTACTGCTGCAGCTTACATAGAATCTGGAAGGTACAAAAAAGTACTTTTAATTGGTGCGGATAAAATGTCATCTATAGTCGATTATACTGATAGATCAACCTGTATAATTTTTGGAGATGGTGCAGGAGCAGTTTTATTCGAACCTAATTACGAAGGATTAGGACTACAAGATGAATATTTGCGAAGCGATGGAATTGGTCGGGATTTTTTAAAAATTGATGCCGGCGGATCTCTTCATCCAGCTTCCTCAGAAACAATAAAAGAAAACAGACACAATATCATACAAGATGGGAAGACTGTTTTCAAATATGCTGTAACGAACATGGCTGATGCCAGTGAGTTAATTTTGAAAAGAAATAACCTAACTAATGAAGATGTCGATTGGTTAGTGCCGCATCAGGCTAATAAACGTATTATTGATGCCACTGCTAATCGAATGAATTTAGAGGATTCTAAAGTTCTAATCAATATCGAAAAATACGGAAATACAACATCAGCGACCTTGCCATTAGTACTCTACGATTTTGAGCATTTGTTCAAAAAAGGAGATACAATTATTTTGGCAGCTTTCGGAGGCGGATTTACTTGGGGATCCATTTATCTAAAATGGGCATACGATAAAAAATAAATTTAAACTAAAAATAACCAATTATGGATTTAAAAGAAATTCAAAATTTAATCAAGTTTGTAGCTAATTCTGGAGTTGCAGAAGTTAAATTAGAAATGGATGATGTTAAAATCACTATTAGAACAACTTTAGAAGGAAATGTAACCGAGACGACGTATGTACAACAAATGCCAAATCATGCTCCCCTTCAACAAGCAGTAGCTCCTCAGCAAATTGCTGCGGTTGCTCCAGTGGCAGAAGCTCCGGTGGCAGAAAATGCTCATTACATCACTATAAAATCTCCAATTATTGGAACTTTCTATAGAAAACCATCGCCAGACAAACCTATGTTTGTTGAAGTAGGTAAAACTATTGCTAAAGGAGACGTGCTTTGTGTTATTGAAGCTATGAAGTTGTTTAATGAAATTGAATCTGAAGTATCTGGTAAAATTGTAAAAATATTGGTGGATGATATGTCACCTGTAGAATTTGATCAGCCTTTATTCTTAGTAGACCCATCTTAAATTAATTATAAATTATGAATTATAAATTATGAATTGGTTTTTGATCAATCATAATTTTAAAAAACTCATAACTCATAACTCATAACTCAAAATAGATGTTTAAAAAAATATTAATTGCAAATAGGGGAGAAATTGCGCTTCGCGTAATTAGAACATGCAAGGAAATGGGTATCAAAACTGTAGCTGTTTATTCTACTGCTGATGCTGAAAGTCTTCATGTAAAGTTTGCTGACGAAGCAGTTTGTATAGGGCCGCCTCCAAGTAACTTGTCTTATTTAAAGATGTCCAATATTATTGCCGCTGCTGAAATTACCAATGCAGATGCTATACATCCAGGATACGGTTTTCTTTCTGAAAATTCAAAATTTTCTAAAATTTGTCAAGAACACGGAATCAAATTCATTGGAGCTTCTCCGGAAATGATTGATCGAATGGGAGACAAAGCTTCTGCTAAATCAACCATGATTGAAGCTGGTGTTCCTTGTGTTCCAGGTTCAGTAGGGATTTTAGAATCTTATGAACAAGCGTTGCAATTGTCAAGAGACTTCGGTTTTCCAGTAATGCTGAAAGCAACTGCTGGTGGTGGTGGAAAAGGAATGCGAGCGGTTTGGAAAGAAGAAGATTTGTTAAAAGCTTGGGAAGATGCCCGTCAGGAATCTGCTGCTGCTTTTGGAAACGACGGAATGTATCTTGAGAAATTAATCGAAGAACCTCGTCATATCGAAATTCAAGTTGTTGGTGATTCTTATGGAAAAGCCTGCCATCTTTCGGAAAGAGATTGTTCTGTTCAAAGACGTCATCAAAAATTAACTGAAGAAACTCCATCTCCATTTATGACCGATGAATTGCGTCAAAAAATGGGTGAAGCAGCTGTAAAAGCAGCTGAATATATTAAATACGAAGGTGCAGGAACAGTAGAATTTTTGGTTGATAAAAACCGTAACTTTTACTTCATGGAAATGAATACCCGTATTCAAGTGGAGCATCCTATTACGGAACAAGTTATTGATTACGACTTAATCCGTGAGCAAATAATGGTTGCAGCTGGAATTCCTATTTCAGGTAAAAACTATTTACCACAACTTCATGCTATCGAATGTAGAATTAATGCGGAAGATCCTTATAATGATTTCCGTCCTTCTCCAGGGAAAATCACAACACTTCATATGCCAGGTGGACACGGTGTTCGTTTAGACACACATGTTTACTCCGGTTATACCATTCCGCCAAATTACGATTCTATGATTGCAAAGTTAATTACTACGGCACAATCGAGAGAAGAAGCAATTAGCAAAATGAGAAGAGCCTTAGATGAATTTGTAATTGAAGGAATAAAAACAACCATTCCATTCCACAGACAATTAATGGATGATCCTCGATATATTGCAGGGAATTATACAACTGCCTTTATGGATACTTTTAAAATGAACGATCCAGAATAAAGGAATTCTATTTATAAAAAAAAACTCGCTGCGAAGCGAGTTTTTTTGTTTTCCATCGAAATGTAAATTTACAAAGTTTCTTTTAACCATTTGTAAAACTCTTTTTGCCACACTTGAGCATTTTGGGGTTTTAACACCCAATGGTTTTCTTCAGGGAAATATAAAAACCTGCTTTTTATTCCTCGTAATTGTGCCGCCTGAAAAGCTTCCTGCCCTTGTCCTATTGGCACACGAAAATCTTTTCCGCCTTGAATGATTAATATAGGTGTATTCCATTTTTCTACCATAGTCATCGGATTAAAAGTCGTGTAGGTTTTTTGGGCAACAGCATTGTCTTTTTCCCAATATGCTCCACCAAAATCCCAGTTGTTAAAGAAAACTTCCTCTGTGGTGCCAAACATACTTTGGGTATTATAAACCCCATCATGCGCGATAAAAGTTTTAAATCTGTTGTTGTGAATTCCGGCTAAGTAAAATACAGAATAACCGCCATAACTGGCGCCAACACATCCTAATCTTGTTTTGTCAACATAGTTTTCTTTGGCTACATCATCAATGGCAGATAGATAATCATTGATGACTTGTCCACCCCAATCTTTGCTTATTTGTTCGTTCCACGCTACACCATGACCTTGCATTCCGCGGCGGTTTGGCGCTACAACAACGTAGCCGTTTGCTGCCATTAATTGAAAATTCCAACGAAAAGAATAGCTTTGGGTTAATGGAGATTGTGGTCCTCCTTGGCAATATAAAAGCGTTGGATATTTTTTTGAAGCATCAAAATTTGGAGGAAGAATTACCCAAACTAACATTTTCTTGCCATCTGTTGTGGTAACGTATCTTCTTTCGGTTTTGCTTAACGCCAAAGACTTATAAGTTGCCGTATTTATATTTGATAATTGTTTCCAATTTTTTTTCTTTAAATTAAATGAAAAAATTTCAGCCGCATGATTCATGTCTGTTCTAGTTACGATGATATTTTCGCCGGAAAATCCAAGTAAATCGTTTACATCAAAATCACCATTTGTAATTTGGCTGACCCTAACAGCTATTTTAGTCAAACCTGGAAAATTAACTTCGAATAATTGTTTTGTTCCATCGATTGGCGCAACAAAATAGATTTTTTTGCCGTCGCTACTCCACATAAAATGATCCACAGTACCATCCCAATTGGCAGTCAAATTCATCTTCATTCCCTTGAAACTAACAACTAAGTCATTTTTGTCCGCTTCGTAGCCATCGCGTTTCATTTGTAGCCAAGTCAGATTTCTTGTTGGCGAAAATTGCGGGGCCATGTCATACCCAAGATTTTCTTCGGTTCTGTTTATGGTTTTTCCAGTTTCCAGATTGTACTCGAAAATATTGGTGTTTGTGGAAATAGCATATTGTGTTCCTGCTTTTTTCTTACTCACGTAAAGAATGTTTTTGCTGTCTGGGGACCAAATATAATCTTCGTCTCCACCAAAAGGTTTCTGTGGGCTATCGAAATTTTCTCCTTTGAGAATGTCAATTCCAACAGAACCTTCCTTGTTTTCTTTATAAAAAACATGGTTAAATTTCCCTTCGTTCCAAGTGTCCCAATGACGATAATCTAATCCATTGTAGATTTGAACTTGAGATTTCTCCAGATCAGGGTAGTAATCTTTTCCAAGAACTTTATCAACTTTCACTTCTTCATTGTAAACAATGTATTTGCTGTCTGGAGAAATGTTCTTGTCTTTTAAAATTTCTTTAGAGTCTTTTACCTCGGTTGGATTTCCCCCAATTACAGGTAAAGTGTAAAATTTTGAGTTTGATTTGTTTTCCTCAATAGATGGAGTGGAAACTTTATAGACGATGTTTTTTCCGTCTTTGGAAATACCTAACGGGGTTATTCTTCCTAGTTTCCAAAGTAATTCGGGGGTCATTACATTTTGTGCTACTGCATTCAAACTAATCATTGTTAGAGTTAAAAAAAGTATTTTTTTCATTTTAAAATTGATTTTTTATAAAGGATAAAATTACTCATTTAAGTCCAAAAAAAAACTACCTCAATTGAGATAGTTTTTAGTTTTAATTTCCTGCTCCTTTTGGTAGTATTAGGACTTTCCAAATTAGAGGGAGGAAAAATGCGTTTTTATTTGTTATTGTTTGATAAAGCGTTTTACTGAAGTTGTTTCCTTATCAGTAATTTCTAAAATATAATTACCAGCATTAATATTCGAAACATCGATTGAACCGTTCGATAATTTACCATTGATAATCATTTGTCCCAATAAGTTATACACTTTAAATGTAGCATTTTCAGAAACTGAAGTTACATTTATAATTGAAGAGGTTGGATTAGGGTATAATTTAATATCTGTGATCGTGTTTCGTGATGTTTCAGATTGTTTTGCTCCAGAAACTATATTTATGGTATAATCTTCCACTTGTCCATATGAGAAAGCTTCACAAGCGGTTGGAATTGCATTGTATTTCATCGAAACTCTCATCCTTGTTGAACCAATTGTTGCGGTTGCAGGAATGGTGAATGTTCCAGAAACAGGAGTCGTAGTTGAAGCGGCTTTAGTCCAAACTTGTTCCCCAGCATCAGCAAAATCTCCATCTTGATTATAATCAACCCAAACGGAATATCCTTCTGAATAAGCGGTACTAGTCCATGCTGGAGTAATAGTAATAGTGTTGGCTGTGTTAAGAGTTAGATTTGTTGAAATACTTGTAAAATCAGTATAACCCGTTCCTCCCGTTGAAGTATTGTTGATAGTTCCAAGAACCACCTTACCAATTTTTTCATCGGCAACACTGTTTCCTTGAGAAGTACAATAAGTAGAAACGACAACAGCTAAAGTGGTAACATTAACTATATTACTTGAAGCAGAAATATTTCCGGCAGCATCTTTAGCTTTTACTGAAAAAGTATAGGCAGTTGAAGCGGTTAATCCTGAAACAGCATAAGTTGTTCCTATAATAGTAGCTTTTAGAGTAGCGCCTTGATATACCTCATAACCTGTTACGGCTACATTGTCTGTAGAGGCTGTCCAAGTTAAATTTGTTGTAGTTTGAGTAGTCCCGGAAGCCGCTAAAGCCGCAGGTGTAGCAGGAGCCGTTGTGTCAGGTGTTCCTGCAACAATATTTATCGTATAATCTTCAACTTGACCATAAGGGAAAGTTTCGCAAGCAGTTGGGATTGCATTGTATTTCATTGAAACTCTCATTCGTGTAGCGCCTGATGTTGCTGTTGATGGAATTGTGAATGAACCAGAAACTGGAGTTGTAGTAGATGCAGCATT
The DNA here is from genome assembly GCF_017875765.1 of Flavobacterium sp. CG_23.5. NCBI lineage: Bacteria > Pseudomonadati > Bacteroidota > Flavobacteriia > Flavobacteriales > Flavobacteriaceae > Flavobacterium > Flavobacterium sp. CG_23.5. Next base: position 2,559,481 of record NZ_JAGGNA010000001.1, read on the forward strand.
AGACCACACTAATTCACCAGCATCAGTAAATAATCCATTTTGATTGTAGTCAATAAAAACTGCATATCCTTCAGGGTAAGCTGTGGCTGTCCAAGAAGGTGTAACTGTAATCGTGTTTGCAGTTCCTTTGGTAGCATTTGTAGATAATGAAGTAAAGTCTTCATAACCTGCTGTTCCAGTTGAAGTGTTGCTAATAGTTCCTAAAACTACTTTTCCAATTTTTTCATCAGCGGTACTGCTTCCTAGAGAAGCACAATAAGTGATAGATGTAGTTGAAGTTGTAACATTTACTGCATTACTTGAAACAGAAACATTTCCGGCAGCATCTTTTGCTTTTACTGAGAATGTATAGGCAGTTGAAGCTGTTAATCCTGTTACAGCATATGTTGTTGCTGTAACTGTTGCTTTCAAAGTTGCTCCTTGGTAAACATCATAACCTGTTACAGCTACATTATCAGTAGAAGCTGTCCAAGATAAATTAGTAGTTGTAGCTGTAGTTCCGGCTGCCGCCAATGTTGTTGGTGCAGATGGAGCAACTGTATCAGAAGAACCTGTTGTAATAGTAAAATTAGTATTTGAAACATCAAAGAAAATATGATTTGTTCCTTTTACCATGATTCTATTTAGTGTTCCGGCAGTATTAGGAATTGTTACCGCTTGTGTCCCATCATTTGGAGTTGCAGCAAGTAGCGTAACAGGAAAAGTAGTTCCTCCATCTGTAGATAGTAGAATGTCAACATTTGCTGTGTTAACACCATTTGCAGTAGTACCTGCAACATTCCAAGTCACCGTTTGAGATGATCCACCTACATAAGAAACTGCTGTATTTGGAGAACTAACGGTGAAAGGTCCTGCCGTTGCATTTACAGTAATTATAGCATCATCACTATTGTTTGCCGGTCCACCAGCATGATTGTCACGAACAGTTAATCTAAAGTTCAATGTACGCGCCACAGAAGACAAAGCCTCTACAGTAAGTTCAGTTCCTGCTGTAGTTGTTGCTCCTGTCAATACGGATGACATTTTAGGAAAATATCGAACTGTTGAAGCGCTAGGGGCATAAGATCTGAAATTTGGTCCCGTTGTTTTAGTAGCACTTGGTGCAGCGGCAGTTGTACCATTGTCCATTTGTTCCCAATCATAAGTAAGAACGTCACCGTTTGCATCAGTTCCAGCACCCGTCAACATAAAAGGAGTGCTTTTTGGAATAGTATAATCTAAACCAGCGCTAGCTGTTGGAACGGCATTACCAGTAAGAGTTGTAGTTTGACAAGTAGTTGTTTTTACGTAATTGGTTACTTGTTGAATTGTTTCCGCATGGAAAAAAGGATCAGAATGTGGTTGAACATCTAATGCAGTAATACCCGCATAACCCATAATTGTAGAACCTGAACCCGGTTCCATTTGAGCTCCAGTTCCTTCATTACTATGAGTGAAAGTGTGGTTTCCACCAAATTGATGTCCCATTTCGTGAGCAACATAGTCAATGTCAAAATTATCTCCTTGAGGAATTCCATCACCCGGGGAAGTATATCCGCTTCCTTTTCCTAATGGTACAGTAGTACTTGGGTTTTTACAGACACAACCGATGCAACCTGCATTACCACCACCACCATCACCACCAAATAAGTGACCAATATCATAATTAGCGCTACCTATTACATTGGTAAGGTTAGTTTGCAATTCTTGATTCCAATTTGCTTTAGACGCTGAAGCAGAGTAAGGGTCTGTAGAAGCGGTTGTGTAAATTATTAGATCATTATTAGCAATAAGATTCATATGAACACCGAAATCTTTTTCAAAGACTCCATTTACACGTGTCATCGTGTTGTTTATTGCTGCTAAAGCCAAAGCTTTTGTGCCACCAAAATAGGTAGTGTATTCACCAGTTACAGACTGTGCTAATCTAAAAGTCCTTAAATTTCCATCATCTGCATTTGGTCTGTTTAAAAGGCTGTTGTTCTTCAAATCTTTTTTTGCATTCGCTATTATCGTACATTCAAATTTAGATAATGATGCTGCTTTGTCTGATTTTTTATAGACAACATAAGTGCTTAAATCCTTTGTGTAAGGTTCTATAAATACGGCTGATTTATCTGCACTAATAGCCATTGTTTGTATTCCAAGTGGAGAGGTGCTAAAATAGATTGAAGATGTAGGATTGTCAATTCCATTTCCGACATAAGACTTGATTTCAGGATATTTTGCCGCTAAGGCAGGATCCATATTGGAAGATTCAAAAATTCTATAACGTTCTAATTTTCCATCAGCATTTGGAAAAGAAACAATTACGCTTGATTTAGCTGTTGTTGCATTTCGTTTAGGAGAATTTATAAGACTTTTTTGTAGTTCATTTACATCTAGTTCAAATAAGTTAGGGTTCGATATTAATGATTTGTTTTCAAAAACAGTTGAACCGTTTTTCTTAATACTGGTTTTCCACAGAGCTCCTCCTTGGGCATAAGAAAAGCTGGTAATTGCAATTAATGCAATTGAAAGTAGATTTTTTTTCATAAATAGGATTGTGGTATTTGGTTAAATTTAACGTTTCAAATATATAATTAATTTGCCGTTTTAACGAAATTTTATAACAAAATTCCATTTATATGTGTTTAACACTGATTTTAATGTAAATTTTAAGTTAATAGTATTACAAATGATTTTTGGAGCGTTTTAGGAATGGAATACTTTGTTTAATTTTTAATAATTATTTTTATTCAATAGCTTATCAGAGGTAAAAAATATTATTTTTATAAAAATTATTTGCGATATGGATTTAAGTTATTGGGAATTAAAAAATTGGTTTTCAAATGTAGATTACACTATAGTTGGAAGCGGTATTGTAGGTCTCCATACTGCATTGCGCTTGCGCGAAAGATTCCCGGACAGTAAAATTCTGGTTTTAGAGAAGGGAATATTACCGCAAGGCGCCAGTACAAAAAATGCTGGTTTCGCTTGTTTTGGCAGTCTTTCAGAAATTATGGATGATTTAAAATCCCATTCGGAAGAGGAGGTTGTGAATCTTTTAAAAAAACGCTGGAACGGTTTGCAACTATTAAGAAAAACACTTGGTGATGCAGCAATAGATTTTAAACCTTATGGTGGTTATGAGTTGTTTTTAACAGATGATGAAAGTGCTTATTCCGAATGTGTCGGTAAATTATCTTTTATAAATGAAATCCTAAAACCACTTTTTAAAGCCGATGTTTTTGCTAAAGAGGTCGATCGTTTTGGATTTGGTGGCATTCAGGAATACCTTATTTTTAATCCATTTGAAGCACAGATTGATACGGGGAATATGATGCAGGCTTTGATGAAACAAGCAGTTTCTGAAAATATTTTGATTTTAAATCAGCAAACGGTAACGTCATATTTGGATAAAGGAAATGGTGTTGAAGTAGCGCTTGGTGATTTTAGTTTTAGCACAAAAAAAATATTGTTTGCGACCAACGGATTTGCAAATGTATTGACGGATGGAGCTGTAAAACCTGCCAGAGCCCAAGTTTTAATTACGGAGCCTATAGAAAATTTAGATATTAAAGGAACTTTTCACCTAGACAGAGGGTATTATTATTTCCGCAATATTGGGGATCGAATTTTAATTGGTGGTGGTAGAAATCTTGATTTTGATACCGAAACTACAACAGAATTTGGTCAAACAGAAATTGTGCAAAATAAATTGGAACAGCTATTAAAAGAAGTAATTTTGCCAAACCATAAATTTGAAATTGCCCATCGCTGGAGTGGTATAATGGGAATAGGAAACAGCAAGAATCCTATAGTTTCCCAATTGTCCGAAAATGTGTATTGTGGAGTAAGATTAGGAGGAATGGGAGTAGCGATAGGAAGTTTAATAGGACAAGAATTAGCAGATTTAATATAATGGCAACCAAAATAACAGCAAGAAAACCAGTAAATAAAGCAAAAAAACCAGTAAAAAAAGACACAACTCCGTTTATGAGTAAATTGACCCGATTTCTATTCAAAATATTATTATGGTTTATTGGCTTGTCACTCTTTTTTGTGGTTCTATTTAAATTTTTGCCCGTACCGTTTACGCCTTTGATGGTAATCCGCGGGATTGAAAATAAGATGGCAGGAAAAGAAAACCATTTTAGTCACGATTGGGAGTCCATTGAAAATATTTCTGTCAATTTACAAAAAGCAGTTATTGCCAGTGAAGATGGGACCTTTCTAAGTCATAACGGTTTCGATTTTGCTGCCTTGCAAAAAGCATATAAGAATAATGAGCGAGGTAGAAGAATAAAAGGCGGAAGTACTATATCTCAACAGACGGCTAAAAATGTATTTCTGTGGCAAGGAAAAAGTTATTTTAGAAAAGGCCTGGAAGCTTATTTTACGGTTTTGATTGAATTGATTTGGGGCAAAGAACGCATCATGGAAGTCTATCTGAATAGTATTGAAATGGGTGATGGGGTCTATGGAGCCCAAGCAGCGGCAGAACATTGGTACAGAAAAGGTGCATCGAGCCTTACGCCACAGCAGGCTGCGGGAATAGCAGCTATTTTGCCGAATCCAAGAAAGTATTCAGCGACAAGTTCTTCTTCGTATATCAATAATAGAAAATCTAAAATTGTCCGCATAATGAGACATGTGGGAAAAATTAAATATTGAGAAACTGTTTATTTAAGACTTTTACCCTACCTTTTTCTTTTGGGTTAAAAGATAAAAAACCGCAATCACTTTTAAAACAAGTAATTGCGGTTTTTTGTGGAGAATACCGGATTCGAACCGGTCACCTCTTGCCTGCCAGGCAAGCACTCTAGCCAAATGAGCTAATCCCCCAAAATTTAATCTAAAACGGAAATTTTCCTAAAATCATTCAGAATGGTCTAGCCAACTAAGCTGGATTCTGAGGATTATTTGACAAATATAACATATAAATATAGCAAAAAGCAAATTTCAAAAAGACAAATCCATTCTATTTGAAAAAAGACCAAAAGCATCGGCTATTTTTTTAACTTTACAGCAAAATAAGTGCTATGATAACGCAAAATTCAATCGGTTCGCTCATTACAACAATAGAAAATAAAGTCGCTACGCTCGAATTTGGGCATCCGGCGAGTAATTCTTTTCCTCGGGAATTGTTAGACCGTTTAACAAATGCACTCAACGATTTAAGTAGTAATCCAGAAGTTTCTGTCATTATTATGAAAAGTGAAGGGACAGGAGCTTTTTGTGCCGGCGCTTCTTTTGATGAACTTTTAGCGGTTTCGAATCAAGAAGAAGGAACAAAATTCTTCTCGGGATTTGCTCACTTACTCAATGCCATGCGCAAGTGTACGAAAATAATTGTAGGACGTATTCATGGGAAAGCCGTAGGCGGGGGCGTTGGGATTGCTTCAGCCTGTGATTATGTATTGGCAACCAAAAACGCTTCTATAAAATTATCAGAATTAGCGATTGGAATCGGTCCTTTTGTGATAGAACCCGCAGTTTCGAGAAAAATAGGAAAAACAGCCTTGGCTGAAATGACTTTGGCGGCTCACGAATGGAAAACGGCCGATTGGGCTGCAGCCAAAGGATTGTATGCAGATGTTTTTGAAAACACGGAGGATCTTGATAGAGCATTAGAAAATTTCTGTTCGAATTTAGCCAGTTATAATCCGGAAGCCTTAAGCGAAATGAAAAAAGTCCTTTGGGAAGGAACAGATCACTGGGAAACACTTTTGTTCGAGCGCGCTGCGATTACGGGAAAATTAGTGCTTTCTGACTATTCGAGAAAGGCATTAACTCAATTTAAAAAATAAATTAACATGACAATTATAGCACTCGCTCAACAAGTAAATATTGCCGAAAAACTGAAGCATGCTACCGATAACAGTTATCAGACTGGGGTTATTATTGGGTCATTTGTCCCCTTTGTAATTTTAATCGGGTTGGCGTATTGGATGTATTCCAATGCAAAAAAAAGAGATAAAAACGGGTAATTATTCACTAAATTTGCAATCAAAATAAAATCTCGATGAGCAATATCAGAATTACAAAACAATTTGGTTTCGAAACTGGCCATGCCTTATATGGTTATGACGGAAAATGTAAAAATGTTCATGGACATAGTTATAAATTGTCAGTAACCGTAATTGGGACTCCAATCACCGACCGAAATAATGTAAAATTTGGAATGGTAATCGATTTTACAGATTTAAAAAAAATTGTAAAAGAAGAAATTGTGGATCAATTTGACCATGCAACGGTTTTTAATGAAACAACACCACATATTGAACTGGCAAACGAATTAATACAACGCGGTCATCACGTTATTTTAGTAGATTATCAGCCTACCAGCGAGAATATGGTGATTGATTTCTCACAAAGAATAAAAAATAGATTACCCGATGGAATTACCCTTTTTTCTTTAAAACTTCAAGAAACGGATTCCTCTTTTGCAGAATGGTACGCAAGCGACAATCAAAAATCCATACTTTAGATTCATGCAATTACCAAATAACAAAAAGATATATTTCGCCTCTGATCAGCATTTTGGTGCGCCAACTCCTGAATTAAGTTTTCCCAGAGAGAAAAAATTTGTGGCCTGGCTTGATGAGGTAAAAGTAGATGCGGAAGCGATATTTTTATTAGGCGATTTGTTTGATTTTTGGTTCGAATACAAAACAGTTGTGCCAAAAGGATTTGTTCGGGTTTTAGGCAAACTGGCCGAAATCCGAGATAGCGGTATTCCTATTTATTTCTTCGTAGGAAATCACGATTTATGGATGGAGGATTATTTCCAGAAAGAATTAAATATTCCTGTTTATCACGATAACCAGGAATATACTTTTGGAGACAAAACATTTCTCATAGGGCATGGCGATGGAAAAGGTCCAGGCGATATGGGATACAAACGAATGAAGAAAGTATTTACAAATCCGTTTTCAAAATGGCTTTTTAGATGGCTTCATCCGGATATTGGAGTAGGTCTGGCTCAATATCTTTCGGTGAAAAACAAATTGATTTCGGGTGATGAAGATGTAAATTTTCTTGGCGAAGAGAATGAATGGCTTATCCTTTATTCGAAAAGAAAATTAGAAACCAAGCATTATAATTATCTCATTTTTGGTCACCGCCATCTGCCTATGAAAATAACGGTAGGTGAAAACTCAGAATATGTTAATCTGGGCGATTGGATCAGTTATTTTACGTACGGTGTTTTTGATGGAGAAAATTTCGAAATCAAGAAATATTTGTAAAGTCCAAATCATTTGGGCGCATCCCGCCGAAAAAGGCGGGTCGGGCTTTACGCTACAATCTTTGTGGGTCTCGTTAAAAAACGGACCCACAAAGGATTTCCACTGCAATCCCTTGCGCAACGCCCCGCTGTAAATCACATTTATTTTAATCCAGAGTCGAGTGGTGTAATGCAAAATAGATTTATTCCTTGTGATTTTCGTGTTCGTCAATGTCTTTTTGCAAATCCAGTTTTCTAAATGTTGGCGATATTGCTCCAGTAATAAGTACGGTTATAAGTGTCATTGTTCCCCCAAAAACCACTGACGTTACCGTTCCCATTAATTTTGCGGTCAATCCGCTTTCAAAAGCACCCAACTCATTTGAAGAACCCACAAATATAGAATTCACTGCCGAAACCCTGCCTCGCATATGATCGGGAGTTTTCAATTGTAAAATAGTTTGGCGTATCACCACTGAAACGCCATCGACAACCCCACTTAAAAATAATGCGGCAACAGATAACCAAAAGATGGTCGAAACTCCAAAGACGATAATACAAATTCCAAAGGCAAAAATCGCTGATAAAAGCTTTATTCCCGCATTTTTATTGAAGGGAATATAAGCTGAAACAATCAATATCAAAAAAGATCCAACAGCTGGAGCAGCTCTTAAAACGCCAAATCCTTCGGGTCCCACTTTTAAAATATCCTGTGCAAATATGGGTAAAAGAGACACAGCACCACCAAAAAGAACGGCTATCATGTCGAGCGATAAAGCACTTAAGATGGTTTTATTTTGGAAAACAAATTTCACCCCTTCTTTCAAACTGTCCATAATGGGTTCTCCAATTTTAGGATTCAAAATAGGTTTAGTAGGTATTTGGGATAAAGCAAGTAAAGCAAAAATAGAACACGCAAATACAGAACACATCGACCAGTGAACCCCAATCCAAGTGATAGAAAAACCAGCCACCGCGGGTCCTAGAACGGAACCAATTTGCCAAACGGTACTACTCCATGTAGCGGCATTAGGATATAAATTTTTAGGAACAATTAATGACAAAAGTGAAAATATGGTTGGTCCTAGGAACGATCTTACGATTCCTCCTAAAAACACTAAAAAGTAAATACCATATAAAACCATTTTGGTAGAAAAATCACTTATGAATGTTGGCCATGTCAGTAAAAACAACCCAAAACTGATCACCGAAAACCCCAAAATACATTTGAGAAGTAATCCTTTTTTTTCTTTTTGATCGACAATATGTCCTGCAAACAAAGCCATTGCAATCGCCGGAATTATCTCCATTAAACCAATAATTCCTAGTGAAAGCGGATCTTTGGTTAAGCTATATACTTGCCATTCAATAATAATAAATTGCATGGACCAAGCAAAAACCATAGCGAAACGTAATATTAAAAAGATATTGAATTCTTTATAACGCAAGGCTGCATAAGGGTCGTTTTTCTTCTTCATCTAATGGGTAATCTATTATTTTATATCTCTTAATCTTAATTGTAAACTAATTTTTCCGTTCCATTCGTTTTCATCAATGCAATATACGGCATCGAATGTTTTTTGATTGGTAGTCAAATCGAATTTGTTTCCTAAACCAAAGCCAATTGTTGCCATGCCTCCGATGTCGAAGCTTTGGGGTTGTTTTAAAAATAGTTTTAAATGTTCCTCTTCTTGTCCCATTGGTTTTCCGTATCCCGTATCTTTTACATTTTTTGTCAAAAAAACCGGAGTCATATTTTGAGGTCCAAAAGGCTCAAACTGTTTGAGAATCCGAGTTAATTTTGGAGTAATATCAGCAAAATTAATTTCGGCATCGACTGCAATTTCTGGAATTAGCATATCGGGATGTATGGTTTTTTCCACTTCTTTTTCAAAAGCCTCTTTGAATAGTAAATAATTTTCTTCCTTCAAAGTCATTCCAGCTGCATACATGTGTCCTCCAAATTGCTCCAAATGTTCCGAACACGCTTCCAATGCATTGTACACATCAAAACCTTTAACAGACCTTGCGGATGCTGCATATTTATCGCCACTTTTGGTAAAAACCAGTGTTGGACGATAATAAGTTTCTATAAGTCTTGAAGCTACAATTCCAATCACGCCTTTGTGCCAATCCTCTTGAAAAACTACGGAGGTAAATCGTTCTTTTTCCTCATTGTCATGGATTTGCAGCAGCGCTTCTTTGGTAATTAATTTGTCTAAATCTTTTCGCTCCGAATTATAAGACTCGATTTCGGAGGCAAATTGTTGGGCTTGTTCAAAATCGAATTCGGTTAATAATTCTACTGCGTGATTGCCGTGTTTGATGCGTCCAGCAGCATTTATTCTTGGAGCTATAATAAAAACGACATCGGTAATGTCTAAAGTTTGTTTTTTTATTTGGTGAATCAAAGCCTTGATTCCGGGTCTGGGTTCAGAGTTGATGACTTGCAAACCAAAATAGGCGAGAACGCGATTTTCACCAGTCATCGGAACAATATCGGCAGCAATGGCAGCAGCAACTAAATCCAAATAAGGAATTAAATCCTCAATGGTTTGGTTTCTATTTTTGGCTAAAGCCTGAATCAATTTAAAACCAATTCCGCAACCGCATAATTCATCATATGGATAAGTACAATCGTCTCGTTTTGGATCGAGAACCGCAATGGCATCGGGTAAGAATTCGCCAGGTCTATGGTGGTCACAAATGATAAAATCGATGTTTCTCTCTTTGGCGTAATCCACATGATCGATGGATTTTATACCGCAATCTAAAGCAATTATCAATGAAAATTCATTGTCATCGGCAAAATCAATTCCTTTAAAAGAAATGCCGTAACCTTCGTCATAACGATCTGGAATATAAGTCGCCACATTGGGATAATACGTTCTAAAATACGAAGAAACGAGAGAAACTGCCGTCGTTCCATCGACATCATAATCGCCAAAAACGAGAATATTCTCCTGTTTTGAAATGGCTTTTTCTATTCGTTCAACTGCTTTGTCCATATCTTTCATCAGATAAGGATCGTGCAAGTGGTCTAAAGAGGGGCGAAAAAAGGCTTTAGCTTCTTCGAATGTTTCAATACCGCGTTGCACTAATAAGGTCGCCACAAAATCTTCTACATTCAAGGCTTTCGCCAAATGATTGATTTTTTCTTCGGAAGGTTTTGGTTTGATGGTCCAGCGCATATTTTTTCGAATTTGAGATTGCTATAAAGCGGGTTTTTTGTATAACCATTAAGAAATTAAGATTCATTACCCCTTAATTTTCTTAATTTCTTAATGGTTTAATTTTTTTTAAAGTCTAAAATTTAAAGCGTTTGTCTTGCTGTTTATATGAAATTAATACAAAAAGCCAAAAAGCCAAACTGGAATAATATTCCCAATTCCAATTTCAATATTGTCTTTAGCAATATAACTATTTTTGACGTTATGAATTTGTACTTGTGTTTTGTTTTTTCCTCCAATTTCAAAAGTATATTTTTCATCAATTAAAAAATCACCCTGATCTGCCAAGTGAATTACTGCTAGATTTTTGAATTGATTTACAAAAAAAGTTTCTCTCAAATTACCCACATTAGTATTTCCTTTTGCCAAAGCGTACATCAAATTGGTGTTGTTCAGAAATAGTTTTTCAGGTTTTGTCAATACGCCAATTCCTTTAGTCGGACGGTACAATTCGTTTACTAATCCCGCTCTTTCCAATTGTTTTATGGCTTGAATCAATACCGCTCTCGAAGCTCCGATTCTTTCGCTCAATTTCGTGATGTTCGGCGTAAAAGGAGCGCTCGTTGCAATGGCAAATAATAGTTTTTTGAGTTTAATAATCAAATCGTAACTGATGTGATCTACCGCATTTATATCCACTTCAATTATTAAATTAATAGTGTTTATTAATTTCTGGTGATACAATTTGATGTTCTCCTTATAATAAGGATACGCTCCAAACTCAAGATATTTCAAAAATAACGGAATCGGTTTTATTTGCTGCAAAAGCGAATTGGCAATTTCAGTATGATTTTCTAATAAATCTTCTAAGGTGTGCGATTTTAAATCGAGTCCGGTTTCGAAAACAATAAATTCTCTAAAAGACATTTCTTTCAAATCATAAGTCACGGCTCGTCTGCTCAAATCAGATTCAGATTTGTATATTTCCAACATCGAAGAGGAGGTGAATATCACTTTTAATTCGGGAAGATCATCATAGATCAATTTTAATTCTCTCGACCAATTCGGATATTTATGAACCTCGTCTAACAACAAATGGGTTCCTCCAATTTTAGAAAAATCCTTAGCCAAACTAATTAATGTATTTTCAATAAAAAACAAATGGTCAAGACTAACAAACAAACTGGTTTTTAAATTCAAATATTTTTTGATGTACTGCAACAACATGGTAGTTTTGCCGGAACCTCTCGCTCCTTTTACGGCAATTAATTGGTTGTTCCAGTCGATTTCGTCAATCAAATACCGCTGAAATTCTAATGATGTTCGGCTTATTTTTTGTTGAAATTCTAATAATAGATTTTCCATTTTGGCTGTTTTAGATAACAAATGTATTAAAAAATTGTTATCTACACATAACGATTTTATATTTTTTTGTTATCTGTACGTAACGATTTTTGAAATAATTGTTTGTTTTGAATAACAATTTTTAGACTTTCAAAACCAAAGCATCTCCATAAAATGCAATTCCATCGTAACCGGTTTTCATAAAATTACGAATGTTTTGATGATCAGTTCCATTTGGATTTTTCAATACATCATCATAATAATAAGCTCCAAAGCAAGCTAAAGTGGCAGCTTCTGATAAGTTTTGGATTTCTGCGAAAGCGAACAATTTACAAGAACCAGAGTTTTCGCCAGCTGCATTATGCTGCAATCCATTTTCGAAAGCCGTTTCGGTAAAATCAAAATTTGCTTCGATTACCGCAATGGTTTCTGCAAATGTAATCGCTTCAGGAGTTTTATTTAATTTTTCTAAAAAGGATGTAATATTCATAAAAAAAATTTTTATTTTATTGAAATTTTGAAACTATAGTTTTAGCAGCAACAATTGCTCCATCCATATAACCTGGATTTTCAGAAGCCGTTTCTGAACCTGAAATATATAGTTTTTCGTTTAATAATGCGTTTTTATAGAGGGCATGACCATTGTTTTGATGTCCCATCACAAGAGTTTCGTAAGGATAGAAGACTAACGGATCATCCCGCCAAACTTTCTCGTGGTATCCTACATAATCTGCAGCCGCGGGACCAAAGCCTTTTATTAGTTGAGCGATAACTTTTGCTTTCCGATCTTCTTTAGAAAGTATATTAGTACCACCATTCAGAAAGCCTTTTAACGCAAAACCAGTAGTATCGTAAGTGGAGTGGTCGTACATTTCATTAATGATGCCGACTTGACTAAATAAAGTTCCAGAAAAACCATTTTCTCTCCAAAATGGGTTAGCATATTCGACAGCAAATTTTATAGATTCTCCCATCCAAGTATGTGTTTCTTTTCCTAATTGTATAAATGATTCAGGTAAATTAGGCTCAAATTGGATGGTTTGTACCAATAGATTCGGGGGCAATGTGGATATTACTTTAGATGCTAAAAAACAGTTGCCAATAGAATCAGTTAGTTCTAATTGATTGCCTATTTCTTTTATCGAAATCACTTTAGTTTGAGTCTTGATGTTCTGTAAACCCACTTGCGAAACTAATTTTTCAATTAATATCTTTGTTCCACCAACAATACGATAAGAGGGTTCTTCAGAATCTGGAATTTCAAATTTTTGCGGAGGCACAAAAGACATGGTTTCGAACAAAGAAATGCCTTGCGTGTACTGTTTGAAATACTCCAATTTTAATTCATCGAGCAATTGGATTAAGTGTGGATGTTGTCTTCCAAACCACGTGGCGCCCATTTCCATGGTTGCGCCATGTGAGCCGATGATTGTTTCTATTCGTCCACCAATGCTGTCATTCGCTTCTAATACTACGAATTCAATCCCTTTTTTTTGCAAAAAATAAGCAGTTGCTAAACCAGTTAGTCCGGCACCGATGATTACAATGTTTGGTTTGCTCATTTTTTACTCTTCTTCCGAAAATTTATTCTTTTTCGGCTCTTTGATTATTGTTTTTCCGCCTACAACTACCACGATTTCTCCTCTTGGTGCTATTTTTTCGAAATGAGTCAAAACTTCTCTTACTGTTCCTCGAACATTTTCTTCATATAGTTTTGATAATTCTCTACACACGCAAATGGGTCTGTCTTCACCGAAATAAGTGATAAATTCGACTAAGGTTTTCAATAATTTATGGGGAGAAACATATAAAATCATAGTTCGCGTTTCTTCGGCTAAAGCTAAAAAACGAGTTTGTTTCCCTTTTTTATCAGGCAAGAATCCTTCGAAAACAAATTTATCATTGGGTAAACCGCTGTTGACTAATGCCGGAACAAATGCCGTGGCTCCTGGCAAACATTCTACTTCCACGCCATTTTCGACACAAGCTCTAGTCAATAAAAAGCCGGGGTCAGATATTGCAGGAGTTCCCGCATCCGAAATCAGGGCGATGTTTTCTCCGGCCTTCAATCGGGAGATTAAATTCTCTACCGTTTTGTGTTCGTTGTGCATATGATGGCTATACATGTGTGTGCAAATGTCGAAATGCTTTAGTAATTTACCACTCGTTCGAGTGTCTTCGGCGAGAATCAAATCGACTTCTTTAAGAATTCGAATGGCTCGAAACGTCATATCTTCGAGATTGCCAATTGGCGTAGGAACTATATATAATTTTGACATAAAATTTAAACTCGAATTTAAAACTAAAAGTGTATTTCAAAAAGTAACAAAAAGGATTGCTAATTGTTGTAAAGTTGATTTTTTAAAGGAATTTTTTCTCTATAATATCCATAAAACGTTCTTCATAATCTTCTTTTCCTTTCCAGTTGTTGTAATCTGGTTTTACCATATCCTGAATAAAATCTCGGGTTTCATAGAATGTATCAAACGTAATTAATTGATTTAAAACACGGTTGTAATCCTCGCTGCTATTACCAAAAAGGTGTTTTGTAAAGGCAATACGATCATTCAAATCTATATTGATTCCTTTCGCTAACTTCTCGTTTAAAGAAACAATTTTTGGTTCAGCATTTTCAGGTTTTTCTTCAAGTATATTTTCCGGTTTTTTCTCCTCCGACTCAACCTCTGTAGGGGTTTCAATTACTACCGCAGTTGGGATATTTTCAATTTGTTGTACTTTTACAAATTGAGTGTCGTGATAATTTCCACCTAATAAATCTTCGAAAGAAATTTGAATTGCTTCATTTTTCTTTGGGGCTTCGATTTTGGCTTCATTTTCTTTAATTTCTTCTTCTAATTCGAAAGATGGAAGGAATGGTGGAATTTGAGGTTCTGTTTTTTCTTCCGGATGGATTTCTCCATCAGTAACCATTTCTTGAATTTCTTCAAAATCATTTAAAGGCGTTTCAATAACTTCTTCTTCTTCCTCTTCTTCCTCTTTTTCGTCCTCTTTTTCTTCAGAAATTATTTCGTCAACAACTATGTTAGTTGTAGGTTGTAATATTCCAGTAATTTCTGAAGCTTGTTCTACAGGTGTTTCAATAATAACCTCTTCCGCTACTTCGTCGATTACTACCTGCGTATCAGGTCGTGCCGTTTCCTGTTGATCAAAAGCTTGTTCTATTTTTTTCTCCATTTCAAGAGTACCAATAGTAGGTTTTACATCGCCAAAATGCTCCTCTACAAATCGTAAGACAGAAAGTTTTTCATATAATTTCTGCGTTTCCAAATATAATTGATTGATGTCAGATTTATTTTTTAGCTGTAATATTCTGTGCGCAATGCTGATTAAATCGGCTTCCAATTTTTTTTTCATAACTTTTGAGATTATAGTGAGTAGGGCAGGTCTTTTTTAATAAATTTGTTACCGTTACAAAGTAATAAAAACTATTCATTTTTAAAGGTAGAAAAATACAAAATGTTTCTCGAAAATACAGTAAATCATAAAGAACAATTTGGTTGGATCGAAGTCATTTGCGGATCCATGTTTTCGGGTAAAACCGAGGAACTCATTCGTCGCTTGAAAAGAGCGCAATTTGCCAAACAAAAAGTGGAGATTTTTAAACCAGCTATAGATACGCGCTACCATAACGAAATGGTAGTATCCCATGATGCCAATGAAATTAGGTCTACGCCAGTTCCAGCCGCAGCCAACATAGCGATTTTAGCGCAAGGCTGTGATGTGGTAGGGATTGATGAAGCACAGTTTTTTGATGACGAAATCGTGAAAATTTGTAACGATCTTGCTAATCAAGGGATTCGTGTAATTGTTGCCGGATTGGATATGGATTTCAAAGGCAATCCTTTTGGTCCGATGCCAGCATTAATGGCAACTGCTGAATATGTGACCAAAGTTCACGCCGTATGCACCCGCACCGGAAATCTGGCTAATTACAGTTTCCGTAAAACCGATAATGATAAACTGGTCATGTTAGGCGAAACCGAAGAATACGAACCTTTGAGTCGTGCGGCATATTACCACGCAATGAAAAAAGATCAGGAGAAGTAATCCTCTCCCTAACCCTCTCCAAAGGAGAGGGAACCGGAACTGGATTGAAATATAAAAGTATTTAAAAGATAAAACCCTTTCAGAATTCAAAATTCTGAAAGGGTTCTTCATTTTATAGAAACATTATTTTTTGGATTGCTTTAGACAAAAACTGCACAATAAATATATAATCCATAATCCATAATCCATAAAGTTTTATTTATCAACACTAAATCTCAAATCGTTAATCAGCAATCTAAAATCAACAATGCTACATTTTCTTTCTCATTCTCGCAACAGGAATATCCAGTTGTTCTCTGTATTTTGCAATGGTTCTTCTTGCGATTGGATAGCCTTTTTCTTTTAGGATTTCAGCCAGTTGATCGTCCGGAAGTGGCTTTTTCTTGTCTTCCTCTTCAATAGTATTCTGAAGAATTTTTTTGATTTCCAATGTGGAGACATCTTCTCCCTGATCGTTTTTCATGGATTCCGAGAAGAATTCTTTTATCAGTTTTGTGCCATAGGGCGTTTCCACGTATTTACTATTCGCCACACGAGAAACCGTCGAAATGTCAAGACCCACCATATCAGCAATGTCTTTTAGAATCATGGGTTTCAATTTGGTTTCATCTCCATCAAGGAAATATTCTTCCTGATAATGCATAATCGCATTCATGGTTACAAAAAGCGTTTCTTGACGTTGACGTATGGCATCGATAAACCATTTGGCCGAGTCCAGTTTTTGTTTGATAAATTGTACCGCGTCTTTTTGCTGCGCTGATTTATCTCTGGAATCCTTGTAGGTTTGCATCATTTCCTGGTAATCTTTAGACACGTGCAAGGAAGGAGCATTTCTTCCGTTTAAAGTCAATTCCAGTTCGCCGTCCACAATTCTGATGGCAAAATCAGGAACTACATTTTCGGTAATTTTATTGTTTCCTGTAAAAGCACCACCCGGTTTCGGATTTAGTTTTTCGATTTCATGAATGGCTTTTTTAAGTTGCTCATTCGAAACATTATATTTTTGGATTAGTTTGTCGTAATGTTTTTTAGTAAAAGCGTCAAACTGATTTTCGATAATATCAGTGGCTAGTTCCACGTATTCTGTTGGAGTTTTATGCTTTAATTGCAATAATAAACATTCCTGCAAATCCCGCGCTCCCACACCTGATGGTTCTAGTTCATGAATAACTTGTAACATCTTTTCCACCATTTTCTCATCAGTATAAATACCTTGAGTAAAGGCCATATCGTCTACCATATCAGGAACACTGCGACGGATATAACCCATGTCATCAATACTTCCCACTAGGAATTCGGCAATTTCACGCTCTTCGTCATTCAATATAAAGGTGTTCAACTGATTGATTAAATCTTGGTGAAAACTTACAGGAGCTGCAAAAGGTGTTTCGCGATCATCGTCGTCGTCACTGTAATTGTTCGCTTGTGTTTTGTAATCGGGAGTTTCGTCGTTACTTAAATATTCGTCTATGTTTATGTCTTCGGCATCAATTCGCTCTGATTCGGCATCATCATAATCATCGTAATCTTCGTTTTCGAACTCGTCTTTCTCGTATTCATCCTCTTCCTTTCCAGTTTCCAAGGCTGGATTTTCGTTCATTTCTTCTAATAAACGTTGTTCAAAAGCTTGCGTAGGCAATTGAATTAACTTCATCAACTGTATTTGCTGTGGAGATAATTTCTGGGATAATTTTAAATTTAAGAATTGCTTTAGCATTTTTATTGTTTAAAAGTTTAAGGTTTAAAGTTTAAGGTTGCAGAACGTTCAACAACTTTAAACTTTAAACCTGAAACAAATTTTTAAAATTCTGCATTCATTGGCGTTCTAGGAAAAGGAATTACGTCACGTATGTTTGTCATTCCAGTCACAAAAAGAACCAATCTTTCGAATCCAAGTCCAAAACCAGAGTGAACTGCTGAACCAAATCTTCGTGTGTCTAAATACCACCACAATTCTTCTTCATCAATTCCTAAGGCTTTCATTTTTTCGACCAAAACATCAAAACGTTCCTCTCTTTGTGAACCTCCTACGATTTCTCCAATTCCAGGGAACAAGATATCCATCGCGCGAACTGTTTTTCCGTCTTCGTTCAAACGCATGTAAAATGCTTTGATATTTGCCGGGTAATCAAACAAGATTACCGGACATTTAAAGTGTTTTTCTACCAAGTAACGTTCGTGCTCACTTTGTAAATCAGCACCCCATTCGTTAATGATATAGTTGAATTTTTTCTTTTTATTTGGTGTACATTCTCTCAAAATGTCAATTGCTTCGGTGTACGAAACACGTTTGAAATTATTTTCCAAAACAAAGTTTAATTTGTCAAGTAAAGCCATTTCGCTTCTTTCAGCAACCGGTTTAGATTTTTCTTCGTCTAATAAACGTGTTTCTAAGAATTTCAAATCCTCAGGACATTTGTCCAAGGTGTATTTAATCACGTACTGAATAAAGTCTTCAGCCAAATCCATATTGTCATTCAAATCATTGAAAGCAACTTCCGGCTCAATCATCCAGAATTCCGCAAGGTGACGCGACGTATTTGAGTTTTCGGCTCTAAATGTTGGTCCAAAAGTATAAATCTGTCCCAAAGCCATTGCAAAAGTTTCTCCTTCTAGTTGTCCCGAAACGGTAAGGTTCGTCTCTTTCCCGAAGAAATCTTCTTTATAATTCACTTTTCCGTCTTCGGTTCTTGGCGTTCCGTCAAATGGCAAAGCAGTAACTTTAAACATTTCACCGGCACCTTCAGCATCAGATCCCGTGATGATTGGCGTATTGACATACACAAAACCTTTTTCCTGAAAATAGCTGTGAACTGCATACGATAATACCGAGCGGACTCTCATAATTGCACCAAACATATTGGTACGAACTCTTAAATGCGCATTTTCACGCAAGAAATCAAGACTTGGTTTGTTCTTTGGTTGTATCGGGAATTTCTCCGCATCCGAATCTCCAAGGATTTCCAGTTTAGCAACCTGAATTTCAAATTTCTGTCCAGCACCTTTACTTTCTACCAACGTTCCGGTAACGGATATCGCTGCACCAGTCGTAATTCTCTTCAAGGTTTCGTCTGGCGTGTTCTCAAAATCGACAACACATTGTATATTATCAATGGTCGAACCATCGTTTAAGGCAATAAATTGATTGTTTCTAAAAGTTCTCACCCATCCTTTTGCATTTACTTCATGAAGCGTCGTGGTACTGTTTAGTAAGTCTTTAACTTTTGTATGTCTCATTTTATGTATAGAGTTGATATTAAAAATTGTCTTGTAACCGAAATGCAAATATAAATGATTTGTTTGTAATTGTCATAGTGAGAAATGATGTAATCAGGAGCTATTTCCCGCTATTCGCTATATCTTTTACTTTTTGCAGCAAAAAGTAAAAGGATACCGCTGCTATCGGGGCTAAGTACATAGAAACAATTGGGTTTTTTCGGTGTAGATTACTGAAAATTCCATAACATTTGTAATTGAAAGACCAAATAATGAGATGCGTTGTCTTTCAATTTATAGGGCCACAAAGCAATCAATTTCTGAGAATATACAAATGCTAGTTGCTATTTTTAATAAAAATCACCTAAATTAGTTGCTTATCTATTTCTAATGAAAAAAATAATTTATATCCTCGCTTTTTTTGTACTATTTATATCCTGTTCGGGTCAAACCAAATTAGGAAAGCCAGAGGTAAATCCTGTTGAGATTCAAAAAAAGTTTATGGATTGGTGGACGTACCAATATAACAACATCATGCTATCTATCGATTTTGTACCATTGGATTCTAATTCAAAAGAAATTACTAAAGAGGCTTTCCTGCAAGCGTTAAGTGATGGAAATTATATTCCAATTCGTTTAAAATCAGACAAGAATGTTTTTTATTACAAACTTTTTAAGATTGAGCCAACTTCAGACACAAGTATAAAAGCTACAATTTCTGAAGCTGCGTTCAACGAGAAGCAAAACCTTAAGAAAGAAGGGAAGCCATTTCCAAAATTTTCATTTAAAGATTTAAACGGTAATTTAATTACAAATGAAAACCTTAAAGGAAAAATTGTTGTCATAAAATGTTGGTATATACATTGCACAGCTTGCATTAAAGAATTTCCCGAAGTCAATAATTTAGTTAAAAAATATAAAGATAGAAAAGACGTGATTTTTATAAGTTTAGCAGAAGATACACCGGAACAATTAATGTTATTTTTAGAAAAAAAACCGCTTTCTTATTCGGTTGTTCCTGATATGAAAACCTACATGAATTTGACCTTACAACTCAATGCATTTCCGACGCATTTTATTATTAATAAAGAAGGTACAATTGCTAAAGTTCTATCAGATTATAAAAGTTTAGAAGTTGCTTTGAAGAAGGTTAGTAAAAAACAGTAATTTCCTCAGGTAGAGAAAGCATCCCGCTTAATTGATGTCAATTTCTATAATGGTGTGGTCAGCATAGCCATAAATTTTTATCAGAAGATTTAAATGCGACATGATTAGCGATGGATTCTTTGTTCTTACTGTTTTGTTTGGAATAAAAGGAAAACTTGAACTAGCTGAGTAGCGCATTGAACTTCGTTTGTAATGAAAATTCTTTCGTAATAAAAAAAATCCAGCATTTGAAAAGCTGGATTTTGTATTTGTAAAGATTGCAATTTCGTCTTTAGAACAAGAGAGAAAATAGCTCGAGATTGCTTCGTTTCTCATAACGACAATTAAAAATTAAGCGTCAACGTCTGTCTCAATAAGATCTTCTTTTTTGGCTTTTTTCTTTTCAAAAGTCAACACCAATGCAGGTAAAACCAGTAGATTAGCAAACATAGCAAATAACAAGGTGCAAGAAATTAATCCGCCCAATGCAATCGTTCCACTGAAGCTCGAAAGCGTGAAAGTTGCAAATCCTAAAATCAAAACCACAGAAGTGTAAAAAGTACTGATACCGGTTTCTCTCAATGCGCTAAAAACTGATTTTTTTACTTTTCCGTTGTTTTGAATTAAATCCAAACGGTATTTTGCCATAAACTGAATGGCATTATCCACCGAAATACCAAAAGCGATGCTGAACACTAAAATCGTAGAGGGCTTCAACGGAATCCCGAAATAACCCATCAATCCAGACGTAATACAAAGCGGTAAAATATTGGTAATTACGGATGCGAGTACCATTTTTCCGGATCTAAATAAATAAAACATTAATCCAGCAATTAGCAAAATGGCAAAAATAAGCGATTCGATAAGGTTATTTATCAGGTAAGATGTCCCTTTCTGGAAAACTAGTGCTTTTCCGGTAAGTGTTACTTCATAACGGTCTTTTGGGAATATTTTGTCAATTTTTTGATGCAATTTCTTTTCGACAACTGCCATTTCTTTGGTGCCAATGTCTTTCATGAAAGTGGTGATTCTGGCGTATTGTCCCGTAGAATCCACATAGCTTTTCATCAAATTTTCTTTAGTATTTTTAGTGGCATTTTTGGCGTACGAAAGAATGAATGTTTGCTCTTGCGAAGTCGGTAATTCGTAATATTCAGGATTTCCGTTGTAATACGCTTGTTTGGAGTATTTAACCAAATTCACAATCGAAATAGGTTTCGACAATTCTGGAATTCCTGAAATCGTCTTTTGCAATTCATCCATTTTTTTCATTGTGGACAATTTCATAACGCCTTTTTTATGTTTGGTGTTAATCATAATTTCCAAAGGCATGACTCCATTGAATTCTTTTTCGAAGAAAATAATATCTTTAAAGAAAGAAGCAGTTTTAGGCATTTCGCCAATCAAACTTCCTGAAACTTTCATCTGTGAAACCCCAATTACGCTAAATACCAGTAACAAAGCATAAATGATATAAATTGTTTTTCGTTTGTATTTCACGATATTTTCAACCCTATCCAATAAAGTTGAAATGTAATTTTTATTTAAATGGTATAAATGTTTTTCCTTTGGCAACGGCATAAAACTGTAAAAAATAGGCACAACCACAAGAGTAAGCAGATAAACGGAAATAACGTTGATTGAGGTTACTAATCCAAATTCGAAAAGTAAATCGTTTCCGGTAATCATAAATGTTGCGAAACCTGCTGCCGTTGTTAAATTGGTCATCAATGTAGAAACCCCAATTTTAGAAATCACACGTTGCAAAGCTTTGGCCTGATTGTGGTGAATTTTTATCTCCTGCTGGTATTTATTGATAAGGAAAATACAGTTGGTTATCCCAATGACAATAATCAAAGGCGGAATAATTGCAGTAAGAATAGTGATTTTGTAATGGAATAATCCGAGTGTTCCAAAAGACCACATTACTCCAAAAAGTAAAATACAAATCGAAATAAATGTAGCGCGAAACGAACGGAAGAAAAGGAAGAAAATCAAGGAAGTGATGAACAAAGCTGCACCAATAAATAGTCCTATTTCGCCTTTCATATTCTCGGCATTTATGGTTCTAATGTAAGGCATACCCGAAACGCGAAGATCTATACCGGTCGTTTTCTCGAATTTTTCAATTTTTGGAACAAGATTCTCAAGAATAAATGTTTTTCGGCCGGCAGTATTAACGATTTTTTTATTTAAATAAACCGCTGAACGAATACTTCCGGATTGTTTATTGAACAACAGACCTTCGTAAAAAGGTAGGTTATTGAAAAGTTCGTTTTTTATTTTCTGTAAATAAGATGGATCTACAGTCTGTTTTTGGTCAATAAGTGGAACTAATTCAAATTTTTCTTTGGTTTCATTTTTTTGTAATTTTTTTAAATCATTCAAAGAAACCACCAGTTCCACTTCTTTTGAATTCTTTAAGCCGGTCATTAATTCATTCCAGGCAGCAAAAGCTTTTGGAGTAAAAAAGGCGTTGTCTTTGAAACCAATTACAATAAGATTGCCTTCTTCTCCAAATTTGCTTAAGAAATCTTCATATTGTTGATTTACGATGTGTTTTTTTGGAAGTAAATTGGCTTCAGTGTACGTCATCCCTAGGTTTTTCCATTGAAGTGCCAGAAAAACGGTTATTGCAAGAATAACTCCAAGTATGACTATTCTGTTTGTAAGTACAATTCGGGCAATCATTTCCCAAAAACCAACTTTTAATTTCTTTTTCATAAATGTATTAAAGTGGATACAAATGTAATCAAAACAGATTAAACCATAAAGATAACTACCTATGTATTGGAGATGCTATTAGGAAAACACAGTGTTTTTTATTTTACAATATCATAATTTTGTGCGATATAAATTATACATTTGATTTTCTGATCTTTGTTTTATTATGAAGAGAAAGTATATCTGCAGACATTTATGAAAAAGTATAAAAATACATTATTTTATTTTGGTGTAACCGGTGGATTCACTGCTTTAATGTATTGGATTATAAGAAAAGGAAAGCACTTAGAAGTAGGCAAAAAAATTGCAGTATCCAGAATTGAAAATGGTTCCTGGAATGATTTTTTAGCTTCGATGGAGCAAAGTTTGCATGATCCATTGGCGATACTTCTAGCCCAGATTATAACGATAATACTTGTAGCTCGTTTTTTTGGATGGGTTTTTAAAAAAATTGGACAACCGTCGGTTATAGGTGAAATTATTGCAGGAATTGTTCTTGGACCCTCCTTATTGGGAATTTATTTTCCTGAATTTTCAGCTGCTTTATTTCCAGTAGAATCTTTAGGAAACTTGAAATTTTTGAGCCAAATAGGTTTGATACTTTTTATGTTCGTCATAGGTATGGAACTTGATTTGAAAGTGTTAAAGAATAAGGCGAACGAAGCTGTAGTGATAAGTCATGCCAGTATTGTAATTCCTTTTGCACTGGGTATTGGTTTAGCGTATTTTGTTTACAATAGATTTGCTCCTGAGGGTGTTAAATTTCTTTCTTTCAGTTTGTTTATGGGAATCGCCATGAGTATAACTGCTTTTCCGGTTTTGGCAAGAATAGTCCAAGAAAGAGGAATCCATAAAACCAGACTTGGAGCCATAGTAATTACTTGTGCCGCCGCCGATGATATTACGGCTTGGTGTATCCTTGCGGTGGTAATTGCGATTGTAAAAGCGGGAACTTTTGTCAGCTCCTTATATATTATTATGCTAGCGGTGATCTATGTTGTTGCCATGCTGTTTATTGTGAAGCCTTTTTTGAAAAGAATTGGTGATTTATATGGTTCTAAAGACAGTATCATAAAACCAGTCGTGGCAATCTTTTTTCTGGTGCTTATACTTTCGTCTTACGCAACTGAAGTTATAGGAATTCATGCCTTATTTGGAGCTTTTATGGCAGGTGCGATTATGCCCGATGTTCCTAAATTCAGAACCATATTCATCGAAAAAGTAGAGGATGTTTCCGTCATACTTTTATTGCCTTTGTTTTTTGTTTTCACGGGTTTAAAAACAGAAATTGGACTAATCAACGATCCATATTTATGGAAAGTTACCGGGTTTATTATTTTGGTAGCTGTTGTTGGTAAATTTCTTGGAAGCGCTTTGGCGGCTAAATTCGTAGGGCAGAACTGGCGAGATAGCTTCACTATTGGTGCCTTGATGAACACTAGAGGATTAATGGAATTAATTGTATTGAACATAGGATTAGAACTTAAAGTTTTGACTCCAGAAGTTTTTACGATGATGGTTATTATGGCCTTGGTGACGACTTTTATGACCGGTCCGGCTTTAGATTTGATCAATTATATTTTCAAAACTAAGGATAGCAGTGATGCCTTGGAAGCATCCCAGCACAATAAATATCGAATATTAATTTCTTTTGGAAATAATGAAAAAGGAAAGTCACTCTTGCGATTGGCAAATAGTTTTATAAAAAAACAAAAAGAATCCTCCAGTATTACAGTTATGCATTTGTCATTAAGTGATGAAATGCACCAATTCAATATGGAAGACAAAGAAAAAAATAGTTTTTACCCTATTGTTGAAGAATCACAACTGCTGAATCAAGACATTACCACTATTTTTAAAGCTACCATGGACATTGAAACTGAGATTGCAGATGTTGCTAATCAAGGAGATTATGACTTGTTGTTAATAGGTCTTGGAAAATCAATTTTTGAAGGAACTATACTTGGAAAAGTAATTGGTTTTACCACAAGGATTATCAATCCGGATCGTTTAATTGATAAATTTACCGGAAAAGAAGGACTTTTTGAAAATTCCCCATTTGATGAAAGAACAAGGCAGATTATTGCCAAAACTAAAATGCCTTTGGGGATTTTGATTGACAAAGATTTGCAAAATGTAAACCAAGTTTTTATTCCCATTTTTAGTCCTGAAGATTCATTCTTGATTGATTACGTGCAAAAATTAATTTATAATAACGATTCAAAAATCATGATTTTGGATGTAAATGGAATTGTCAATACCAATTTTGTGATGGAAAGTGCTATAAATTCATTAAAACAAAAATACCCTAATAATATAGGTTTAATAAAAGAAGAAAATGTCAAAAAGGAATTTTTAGACAAGCAGAATTTAATGCTAATTAGTCTCGAAAGCTGGAAAGCCTTAGTCGATTCGAGAAGTGATTGGTTAAGTGAAGTTCCGTCAGTTTTGATTTTAAAGCACTAATTTAAAACAATATTTTGTTACAAATGAAAATCCGTCCCATTATTAAATGAGACGGATTTTTTTATGGATTTATTACAAGCTTAAACCTTCATGATTTCAGCTTCTTTCGAAACTAAAAGTTCATCTATTTTCCTAATGAAAGTATTAGTTAGACTTTGAACTTCTTCTTCGGCATCTTTACAGATATCTTCGGATGTTCCTTCTTTTTCCAATTTTTTAATATCGGTATTGGCATCTTTACGAGAATTTCTTATACCTACTTTTGCATCTTCGGCTTCTACTTTTGCCTGTTTTGCAAGATCACGTCTTCTTTCTTCGGTTAATGGCGGAACGCTTATGATTATTAAATCACCATTGTTCATTGGATTAAAACCAATGTTCGCTACCATAATTGCTTTCTCAATATGATGCAACATGTTTTTTTCAAAAGGTTGCAATGTAATAGTTCGGGCATCCGGAACACTAATTTTCGAAACTTGTGAAAGCGGGGTTGCTGAACCATAATAATCAACAAAAACACTTCCTAGCATTGCCGGTGATGCTTTTCCTGCACGAATGTTCAAGAATTCTTTTTCTAAATGGGCAATAGTGCCAGTCATTGATTCTTTAGTACTATCTAATATAAATTCAATTTCTTCGGTCATAATTTCTTAGTATTCAGTGTTCGGTATTCAGTTTCAGTTTTAATTCTAGCTGAAAACTGCTTTCTTGTTTTTATATATTTACTACGGTTCCTATATTTTCTCCTTCACAGATTTTCAATAAATTCCCTACTTTATTCATGTCAAAAACTACTATTGGCAGTTTGTTTTCCTGACTCAAAGTGAATGCGGTAGTATCCATTACGTTTAATCCTTTTTTTAGAACGTCATCAAATGAAATAAAATCAAATTTCACAGCAGAGGCATTTTTCTCAGGATCACAGTCATATACACCATCAACTCGAGTTCCTTTTAGTATCACATCAGCATCTATTTCCACACCACGCAAAACGGCAGCAGTATCTGTAGTAAAATATGGATTTCCTGTTCCTGCACCAAAAATTACGATTCTTCCTTTTTCAAGATGACGAACGGCTCTTCTTTTAATATAAGGTTCAGCAATGGATTCCATTTTCAAGGCTGTTTGTAAACGGGTTTTCATTCCTTTGTCTTCAAGCGCTCCTTGTAAAGCCATACCATTGATGACCGTCGCTAACATTCCCATATAATCACCTTGAACTCTGTCCATTCCTGCACTTGCTCCGGCAACTCCTCTAAAAATATTTCCGCCACCTATCACAATGGCTATTTCTACTCCTTTTTCATGGATTTGGTTGATTTCATCGGCATATTCAGCTAATCTTTTTGGGTCAATTCCGTATTGCAAGTCGCCCATTAAGGCTTCCCCACTTAGTTTTAGAAGAATTCTTTTGTATTTCATGTTGTGTTGAGTTGATTGGTGCAAATATAGACATATTCTGTTTTTTTAAAATAGTGTTGCCTAAATTTTATAAATTAAGTTTTTCGTAGGATTTTTTGGCGGCTTCATAGCCAATATTAAAAACAGCATCCATCTTAATTTTATTAGTTTCGAATGTGCTGTAAAGAGATAAAGCCTTTGGTTCTATTACCCAATCACAATTATTGAACTTGTGCATATTTGAATTTGCCGAAAGGATATCAAAAGCTCGGGTCGTGACAGCTTTAATGGAATTTAAATCTTTTGCTTCGATTTTTTGAATTGGACTAACGTAAACACCAATTAAAGTGTCGCAATGACCTTGTAAAATATCTGTTGGGAAATGATTTAAAATGCCCCCATCGCTATATAATTCCCCTTTAATCTCATAGGGTGACATAATCCCAGGAAATGCTGAAGAGGCGAGAACAGCATCAATAATTTTAGTATGGGGGCCAAATACCTTTAGTTTCCCTCTTACCATATTAGTTGCTGTTATTTGTACTGGGATTTTTAATTCTTCCAATGTAGCATCTTTAAAAATAGAGTAGAAATAACTTTTGAAGGATTCGGAATCAATTAATCCTGCTTTCTTGAAAGTAAGGTGTTTCCAATGGAAAAGATAGATCGATTTAAAAAATTCCAGGATTTCTTCAGGCGTTTTTCCCCAAGCATACATGGCGCCAACAATTGATCCGGCACTAGTCCCAGCTATTCGAGCCGGACGAATGTTTTGTTCTTCTAAAAATTTAATTGCTCCAGCATGCGCCAACCCCTTAGAGCCTCCGCCCGAAAGTATCAGTCCAATTGATTTTGTTTTTAAATCCATTTTCTTTATTTGTGATAAAAATACTCTTTTTGTCCATTTGAAAGTGATATATGTCATATTTAAACCCCATTTTTATGGTAACTTTGTGAAAATAAATTTCCAATTATGAAAGTCCAAATAGCTAAAGCATTATTTAATAGTCATTCGTACGCAGAATATAGAAAACTAGTTTCCGATTTATTACTTGAAAATAAATCAACAGGTAATGAGCAATCCGAGGATTTGACACTTTACAGTACGCTAAATGAAACCCGAATGAATCGTTTAGATAAAACGATGGATATTACGGACGAAAACGGTTTTAAATTAAAGTCTTTAAAAGGAGAATACATCTGGTTAGTTATTTCCGAAGGATGGTGTGGTGATGCCGCACAAATAATGCCTATTGTCAATAAAATGGCTATAGAATCAGGTAAAATAGAATTGAAAATCGTTTTGCGCGATGAGAATGAAGATCTGATGAATTTGTATTTAACCAATAAAGGAAAAGCAATTCCAATAGTAATCATCATTGATAAAGAAACGGGAAATTTATTGGGACATTGGGGACCAAGACCAAAAGGAGCAGCTGATTTAATCAAAAACTATAAAAAAGAATTTGGAAGTCTTGATGAAAAGGCAAAAACCGATTTGCAATTATGGTATTTGCATGATAAAGGATTAACTACTCAAGAAGAACTAATTAATTTAATGGCTGATTTAGAAAGTTAATCAATTGAAATGTTTTTCGTTTTTCTGATTGTTTTTGGAGATCTACTTCCGTGAAAAGCCCTTAAGACTTCTATTCGTGTAGGTGTAATTCGGTAAATAATGAGATAGGAGCCCAGAATAATATTGCGGTATTTTTTTGTTTTCCTTTCCAGATGGCGGCATTCAGGATGAAGAAGGTAGTTTTTTTCTAAATTTTTAACATCTAATGAAATTTCTTCGTAAAAAAATAAAGCTGCATTTTCACCAAAAGTTCTTTCGCCATATTCATAGATGTCTTGAATATCTTTATAAAAGAAAATTGATTGAACTACTTCTTTCTTTGTAATCTCCATTCTTCAAATTTTAATCTAAATGCATTTTCAGATAAAAACGTTCCCTCTTCGGCTTCTTTAATTAAAGAGGTTAATTTTTTTTGAGACATGGGTTTGCCTGGAGTTGCAAGATTTTTGGGGTTGTCTTCTTTTGTTTTCATAATAGTAAAATTAGTGAAAAGTATTGAAAATGAGTGTCGTTTTTAAAAATTATTCTTGATTTGCAAAGCTAATCTTAACTTAGAAAGTAACTAGAGATAGACCTAAACTTATATTTCCAGAATCTCTTTGATTGTTTATGGGGAAAGAATAATGATTTAATTCGATAAAAAGTATAACATCATCAGAGTTTTGTATACCAAGACTTATTTTTTTGTAATCTCCCATTAAGTCGCCTCGACCCAGAGCTATTGCTTTTCCTAAACCAAGTTGGAGTGTAATTCGGGTATCGTCACCAATATTTGGGCTCAATCTAAAATTAGCAAAAACAGGAACAACAACTAATTTGTCTGTCCATTCCCAGTTAATTCCGGAATGGATTCCTAATCCAATCCATTTTTTGTAATGGATTCCATATCCAATTTTGGTTCCCAAACCATCGGGTAGAAACCAAGAACCTTTTTAATGGGTATATTGATCCTCGACATTTCTATCTGGATTTCCTCTTATAGGGATTGTAACGTCGAATTGTATATAAGTAAATTTTTTGCTTTGAGAAAAAACGGAAAAAGATAAAAACAAAAAAAGGGTAAGGGTTTTCAATGATTTCAAAACACTAGACATTTGCCTCTAAACTATCCTCAAATGCTGTGACATCAATGCCTTCATTCACATCATAATCACCAATTTTTGTTCGACGTAAGACCGTCAAATGAGAGCCCGAATTCATCGCCTTTCCAAAATCAAAAGCTAATGAGCGAATATAAGTTCCTTTGCTGCAAACGACTCTAAAATCGATTTCAGGAAGTGCAATTCTGGTAATTTCAAATTCGTGGATTGTAGTTTTTCTTGACGCAATTTCAATTGTTGCTCCCGCTCTGGCATGCTCGTATAAGCGAACGCCATCTTTTTTTATCGCAGAATAAATAGGTGGTTTTTGAT
This sequence comes from Flavobacterium sp. CG_23.5, assembly GCF_017875765.1. NCBI lineage: Bacteria > Pseudomonadati > Bacteroidota > Flavobacteriia > Flavobacteriales > Flavobacteriaceae > Flavobacterium > Flavobacterium sp. CG_23.5. The sequence goes on from NZ_JAGGNA010000001.1 coordinate 2,589,196, forward strand.
CGATTTCACCCAAAAATTGTGTCACGGTTTCATGAATCAAAGCCTCATCAATATGTTCCGTTGGAAAAGTTTGATCTATTTCGGTTTCTAAATCGTATGAAGGAGTAGTCGATCCTATGAAAAACGTTCCGGTATATTCCTTGGCTTGACCTTGAAGTTCGGTAATTCTTTTGGTAAATTTCCCTGTGCAAACTAATAGCAATCCAGTTGCGAGAGGATCTAAGGTTCCGGCATGGCCAATTTTAAACTTCTTTGGAAGTCCCAGTTTATTAATTAGCGCATATTTTAATTTATTCACCGCCTGAAAGGAAGTCCAATGCAGTGGTTTGTCAATGAGTAAAATTTGTCCTTCTAAGAATTCTTCGGCTGTCATTAAATAATAGTCAAGGGATGAATAAAAAAGTGGATTATCAATAAGATGATACCAGCTGCAATTCGGTAATAACCAAAAAGTTTAAATCCTTTTTTACTTAAAAATTCTATGAATGATTTTATAGCCAATAGTGCCACTATAAACGCAATAACATTTCCAATAATCAGATAGTTGATTTGGTCGTGAGTCAGTACATAACCATCTTTGTAATAATCATAACATTTTTTTGCGGTTGCGCCTAACATCGTTGGCACGGCAAGGAAAAATGAAAATTCTGCTGCAGTTGTTCGAGATAGTTTTTGAGACATTCCGCCTACAATACTGGCGCCACTTCTTGAAACACCTGGAATCATGGCAAGACATTGGAACAAACCAATTTTAAACGCTTGTAGATACGTAATTTCTTTGCTTACTGGCGAAGAAACTTCGGGAACGGCAAACCAATCATCGACTTTTAATAAAATGATTCCTCCAATCAAAAGAGAAACGGCTACCGTAACAGGGCTTTCTAGCAAAGCATCTATTTTTTTGCTGAAAAGCAATCCAAAAACTACCGCTGGAATAAAAGCAACCAATAATTTGAAATAAAAATCAAAGGATTGGAAAAAACGTTTAAAATATAAAACAACCACCGAAAGGATTGCTCCCAATTGAATTACAATGGTAAAAAGCTTGGTAAAATCGTCATGTGCAATGCCAAAAAAAGAAGAGGCAATAATCATATGCCCAGTTGAAGAAACGGGTAAAAATTCCGTAATTCCTTCAATAATGGCAAGAACAATAGCTTGTAATGTATTCATTTAAACTTTTTTTGGATTTTTAAGAATAGCATAAACAGTGATTCCAAAACCAATAAGTACAGTTGTTGGTGCTAATCTAATTCTTCTGAAACTGAAGATGTCTTCACTAAATACATTTGGGTTATCGCTTCCACCACCTGACATGAGTATAAAACCAAGTGCTATGACTCCAATCCCAATTAATAGAATTTTATAATTTACTTTCTCAAAAAGGAATTCGTGGTTTTGTTCGTTATTTTTCATGTTTTATATTCTATTATTTTTTGCATTTATTCACTGAACACTGAGACTGAACAGGGAATACTAGTAAAGGTCGTCTGTTCTCAAATTCAAGAAACGTTGTGTAGCAAAGTAAGTGCTCAACCAAGTAATTAAAATACCAATTCCCAAAACGCCTAATAATACCAAACCAATTAGTGCTTTGTCATCAAGAATGCCAAGATTCGGGAAATTAGTTTGAACATAAATCAAAACACCAATCAACGCAATAATAGCTAAACCAGCGCCCAAAAGACCAAGTTTTAAGCTTCGTATTACAAATGGTTTTCTGATAAATGATTTTGTCGCGCCAACCATTTGCATGGTTTTGATGATAAATCGGTGCGAATGGATTGATAAACGCAATGAACTATTAATTAATAAAACGGCTATAAAGGTCAGAAAAACACTAACGATTAGAATCCACATACTTACTTTTTTAATATTGTCATTGACTAAATTCACTAATTGTTTGTCATAAACGATATCCGAAATCATTGTGTTTTTGCGCAAGCCAGTTTCGATTTTTGCGATACTGTCCTTAACTACATAATCTGCTTTTAGATGAATGTCAAAGGAGTTTTGTAACGGGTTTTCACCAAGGAATTCCAAGAAATCTTCACCAATAATATCTGTATGTTGTTTTGCTGCAGCTTCTTTGGCTACGTAATCGTATGATTTTACAAAACGGCTTGCTTTTAATTCAGTTCCAAAATTTTTCAAAATACTGTCATTAGCTTCATTCTTGAAAAATACGGTCATCGCAATATTTTCTTTGAAATCGTTAGCTAATTTTTTAGAATTTATAATAAAAAACCCAAGTATTCCCAATAGGAATAAGACTAAGAATACACTTAGCACTACTGAAAAATAAGAGGAAATTAACCGGCGTTTTTGAAAATTATCAAAGGAAGAACTCATAGTTTATTGAAATTATTGGGTAAAAATAATAAAGAATTTCTTTATTTAAAGTTAATAACGCTCAAAGTTTTAACTTTCGTACAATAAACGTAAATTTGGCACCTAAAATAAACGTTTCCACTAAAAAACGCAGCAACTTAGTAACTCCGTTACTTTGAATCTTATATTATGAAATACAATCCGAACGAAATAGAGGCCAAATGGCAGAAATATTGGGCAGAAAATCAAACTTTTGCCGCACAAAATAATTCCGAAAAACCAAAACATTACGTACTTGATATGTTTCCTTATCCATCAGGAGCGGGATTGCACGTTGGGCATCCGTTGGGTTACATCGCTTCTGATGTGTATTCTCGATACAAAAGACATCAGGGTTATAATGTATTGCATCCAATGGGTTATGACAGTTTTGGGTTGCCAGCCGAACAATATGCGATTCAAACAGGTCAGCGTCCCGAAGATACTACCTCGGTAAATATTGATGGAGGAGTTGACAAAGAAGGAAATAAAATTGCCGGATACAGAAAACAGTTGGATAAAATTGGATTTTCATTCGATTGGAGTCGTGAAGTCCGTACTTCAAACCCGGATTATTACAAACATACGCAATGGATTTTCATCCAATTATTCAATTCTTGGTACAATAAAAACAGCGACAAAGCAGAAGATATTTCGACCTTGGTTTCGATTTTTGAAAAGGATGGAAATGCAAATGTCAATGCGGTTTGCGATGAAAATATAGAGATTTTTTTAGCAAATGAATGGAACGCTTTCGCAAAAGAACAGCAGGAGAAAATCCTTTTACAATATAGATTGACATATTTGGCCGAGACTGAGGTAAACTGGTGTCCGGGATTAGGGACGGTTTTGGCGAATGACGAAATTGTAAACGGTGTTTCGGAACGTGGTGGTTTTACGGTTGTCCGTAAAAAAATGACCCAATGGAGCATGCGAATTTCTGCTTATGCAGAGCGTTTGTTACAAGGTTTGAATGATATTGACTGGAGTGAAAGCATCAAGGAAAGCCAGAGAAACTGGATTGGAAAATCCGTTGGAGCGACTGTTTCTTTTAAGCTAAAGGAACATGAAGCTGATATCCCAGTTTTCACTACTCGTCCTGATACCATTTTTGGAGTTACGTTTATGACATTGGCACCGGAACATGAGTTGGTTGCTCAAATTACCACTCCAGAACAAAAATCGGAAGTAGAATCCTATATAGAAAAAACATCAAAACGTTCTGAAAGAGAACGTATGGCTGATGTAAAAACTATTTCGGGAGTATTTACTGGAGCGTATGCAGAACATCCGTTTACCAAAGAACCCATTCCGGTTTGGATTGGGGATTATGTTTTGGCGGGTTACGGAACAGGAGCTGTTATGGCGGTTCCTTGTGGAGACGAAAGAGATTATGCTTTTGCAAATTTCTTCAAAGGTCAAAACGGAATGCAGGAAATCAAGAACATTTTTGCGAATGTGGATATTTCCAAAGAAGCGTATGGTTCTAAAGACATTGTCATTATTGCCAATTCTGATTTCTTGAATGGATTGAATTACAAAGAAGCGACCAAAAAAGTTATCGAGGAATTAGAAAAATTAAATCAAGGAAAAGGAAAAACCAATTACCGTTTGCGTGATGCCGTTTTCTCTCGCCAAAGATATTGGGGAGAACCATTTCCGGTGTATTATGTGAATGGCTTGCCGCAAATGATTGATCCAAAATATTTGCCAATCATTTTGCCAGAAGTAGAGAAATACTTGCCAACCGAAGAGGGATTACCGCCTTTAGGAAATGCAACAATTTGGGCTTGGGATACCAAAAACAATGAAGTTATCAATACAGATTTAGTAGATAATAATACCGTTTTCCCTTTAGAATTGAACACGATGCCGGGTTGGGCAGGAAGTTCATGGTATTGGATGCGTTATATGGATGCGCATAATGAAACTGAATTTGCCAGTAAAGAGGCGCTAAAATATTGGGAAAGCGTAGATTTGTACATTGGCGGGAGCGAACACGCAACAGGTCATTTATTATATTCTCGTTTTTGGAATAAATTCTTAAAAGATAAAGGTTTTGCCCCAACAGAAGAACCATTCAAGAAACTGATTAATCAGGGAATGATTTTGGGAATGAGTGCTTTTGTGCATAAAATTAAGAACATTGGATATTTTAAAAATAATGATAAAGACGAAATATTTAATGATTTATTCGATGATTTATTAGGTAATGTAGTTATTTCATATGACTTGTTAGAAGGGAAAAAAGAATATGATGCTGTAGCCGGAGAATTATATAATTTAGGAAATATTGCAAATGGAGTTAATTTTGATTTTTCAGTATTGACAAATTTAGGATTTGAGTTAGATAAAATAACTTTTACAACTTACCAAAGTCATTCTCCATTAGAACATGTAAATGTGCAGGATGAATTAGATTTTGAAAGATATAATATATGGAACAGGGAGGATTTAATTAAAGAACCGATTGTTAACTCAAAGGGGAAAATAAAAGTTTCACGCGAAATCGAAAAAATGTCAAAATCGAAATACAATGTGGTGACTCCAGATGATATTTGTAACGAATACGGAGCAGATACCTTGCGTTTGTATGAGATGTTCTTAGGACCATTGGAACAAGCAAAACCATGGAATACTGCAGGAATTTCGGGAGTTTTTGGTTTCTTGAAAAAACTGTGCCGTTTGTATTTTGATGAAAATGGTTTGATTGTCACCAATAACGAACCCACAAAAGACAACTTGAAAAGTTTACACAAAACCATCAAAAAAGTGGCGGAAGATATTGAGAGTTTCTCATTCAATACATCGGTTTCTCAGTTTATGATTTGTGTGAATGAATTGTCAACTCAAAATTGTCATTCTCGTGCCATTCTGGAACCATTGGCTATTGTGATTTCGCCTTATGCGCCACACATTGCCGAAGAATTATGGTCGTTATTAGGGAATGCAGGTTCGATTGCAACGGTTGATTTTCCAATATTTGAGGCGCAACATTTAGTGGAAAGCAACAAGGAATATCCAGTTTCATTCAATGGAAAAATGCGTTTCACTATGGTTTTACCTTTGGATTTAACCAAAGAACAAATCGAGGAAGTTGTAATGAAAGACGAAAGAACCATCAAACAATTAGAAGGAAGAACACCAAATAAAGTGATTATTGTTCCGGGGAAAATAATTAATTTGGTTGGTTAATAGGAATATGACGAATGGTAAAGTTGCACTGCAGTGCGTCTTTACAAGGAATATTAAAATCCAAATTTCAACAATTGTTGAAATTTGGATTTTTTTGTGTTTCTTTTTTTATTTTAGACCTCGTGTTTATTGAGGTTTGCTGTTTACTAATCAATTATCTAAAAAAAAATATTTTATAATTTGTAACATTTTAATAATTCCCGTATCCAAAGGCAGGATCCAATTAATTAACAATTTAAATCTATTAAAAATGAAAAATTATATCTTCTTGCCTATCGTTCTGTTATTTTCAGCATTGTGTTTAAATGTATTTGGACAAACTAAATCATATCCCTTTGAGGTTGCCAAAACTGGAAACGGAAAGCAATCCATAATCTTCTTGCCTGGATTTGCCAGTTCTGGCGATGTTTGGAATGAAACAAAATCTAATTTTGAAAAAGATTTTACGTGTTACACTTTTACAATGGCTGGTTTTGCCGGAGTTAAACCACAACCCAACGCTTCATTTAAAAATTGGGAAATAGAAATTGTGAACTATATTAAAGCAAATAAAATAGAAAAACCAATTATAGTTGGTCACAGTATGGGTGGAGGACTTGCGTTGGCTATTGCTTCGGATTATCCTGAGCTAATAAGTAAAATTGCAGTTGTTGATGCGCTTCCTTGTTTGGCAGCTTTGAGAGACCCGTCTTTTAAATCGCAAGAAAATAACAATTGTGCTTCAATGGTCAATCAAATAGCGGCTATGCCTGAAGATGACTTCTATCAAATGCAGAAAAGGAACATGGCTATGCTTTTAGCAGATGCCTCAAAACAAGATGAAGCAATAAGTTGGAGTATGAAATCAAACCGAACAACTTTTGGTGAAATGTATTGTGATTTTTCAAATACCGATTTGAGAGATAAAATTGCAACAATAAAATGTCCTTCATTAATAGTATTGGAATTTGGTTTTTCAAATTATAAAGCTCCTATAGAAGCACAATATAAAAACTTAAAAACCGCCAGTTTTGAATATGCAAACAAAGGCTTACACTTTATTATGTATGACGACAAAGATTGGTATCTAGCACAACTAAGTAATTTTATAAAATCATAACAATGGAGTTTGAACAACTATACAAATCCTATTGGCAAAAGGTTTTTCGATTGTGCATGGGTTACGTAAATGATTATGATATTGCACAGGACATTGCACAGGAAACATTTATTATTGTTTGGCAAAAACTCCACACGTTTAGAAATGAATCGGGTGTTGGAACTTGGATTTTCCGAATTGCATCGAACAATTGCTTGAGACAAATTGATAAAGAAAAACGATTTCCCAAGTCGGAACTTCCAATAAATATTACCGAAGAAAAACACTATTCGGTAGAACCTCAGATTCAATTTTTGTACAAATGCATTGCCGAATTGCCAGAAATCGATCGTATCATTATTTCACTCGAACTGGAAGAGGTCAAACAAGCTGAAATTGCTAATATCGTGGGACTCTCAGAAGCCAATACAAGAGTGAAAATTCATAGAATAAAAGAAAGATTAACCCAAAAATTTAAAGAAAATGGACAATAATATAGACTTTAAAGATTTATGGAAACAACAGGCTGTAATTCCGCTAAATATGGAAGAATTGCTTTCTAAAGTTAAACATTTCAAGAGCGTAAGTATGAGAAAATTAATTTTTACAAATGTGCTGCTTATCGCGACAAGTGCGTTTATTATTTTTATCTGGTATAAGTATCAACCTGAGTTTATTTCAACCAAAATTGGTATTATTTTAATCATTATGGCAATGGCCATTTATTTATTCGTGTACAATAAATTAATTGGATTTTATAAAACTATTGATGGTACTCAAAGTAATAGTGACTACCTGCAAAGATTAATTTCCATTAAAACAAGACAGCAGTTCTTGCAATCGACAGTTTTAAGTCTGTATTTTATAATGCTTGGTTTAGGGTTATGTTTGTATATGTTTGAATACGCATGCCAAATGACAATCTTTTGGGGAATTTTTACTTATGTAGTTATGTTTGGATGGATTGGGTTTACGTGGTTTTATTTACGTCCGAGAGAAATAAAAAAGGAAAATTCGAAAATCGATAATCTGATTGATAAATTTCAAAGAATTAATGATCAATTAGAAGCAGATTTGTAGTTTTTTCAATGACAAATTAATTAAGGTCATTTCATGTTATTTTTTTATTTAACGAATGCCAAATTGACAATTTAAAAAATTGGTTCAGATTTTGTTATTTCTTTTATAACTTTAAACACTACAATTAAAAAACAAAAATATGGGAATGAGTTATATAGTTCTAGCCGGAGCAATTATGCTTTTTAGTTGGTTAGTAAGTTCCAGGCTGAAAAGCAAATTTGAATATTATTCTAAATTGCAGTTACAAAACGGGATGAGTGGTGCTGAAATCGCCGAAAAAATGTTGGCTGATAACGGAATTCGCGATGTGCGAGTAATCTCAGTTGCGGGACAATTAACAGATCACTACAATCCATTGGATAAAACAGTGAATTTAAGTGAAGCGGTTTACAACCAAAGAAATGCGGCAGCAGCAGCAGTTGCGGCTCACGAATGTGGTCACGCAGTGCAACATGCAGTGGGATATCAGTGGTTGACAATGCGTTCTAAATTAGTTCCGGTAGTAAATGTTGCATCAACTTATATGCAATGGATTTTACTGGCAGGTATATTGATGATTCGTACTTTTCCACAATTGCTATTAGTAGGAATTATAATTTTTGCTGCTACGACTTTGTTTTCGATTATCACATTACCGGTAGAATACGATGCCAGCCATCGAGCATTAGCTTGGTTAGAAAGTAAAAATATGCTCACGCAGCAGGAACAGGCTGGTGCCAAGGATTCTCTTAAATGGGCAGCAAGAACCTATGTGGTAGCTGCTCTAGGTTCTATCGCGACCTTGCTGTATTATATTTCCATTTATATGGGAGGGAACAGGAGAAATTAAAGCTTCTTGAGTAAACTATAAAAACCGTCTTGTGAAAACAAGGCGTTTTTTTGCCAAAAAACTAAATTCACGATTATCCCACGCAAAATTATAACTGTATCTGTCTGTCAATTTGCTGGTCTAATGAAATAAAGGTTTCGGTTCTGGAAACCCCTTCTATCGCCTGTATTTTTGTGTTCAGCAATTGCATGAGATGTTCATTATCCCGACAAATAATTTTAATTAGGATAGACCAGTTTCCTGTGGTGTAATGACATTCTAACACTTCGGGAATTTTCTTTAAATCCCTTACTGCTTCAGGATTTCTTGCCGCTTTGTCTAAGTAAATCCCCACAAATGCCATTGTATTGTAACCTAGAATTTTGTTATTTACCGTAAACTTTGAACCCGAAATCACTCCGGATTGTTCGAGCTTTCGCAAACGTTGATGAATGGCAGCGCCTGAAATTCCTATTTTGTTGGCGATTTGGAGAATTGGCATTCTAGCATCTTCCATCAAGAAACGTAAAATTTCTTTATCGATACCATCTATTTCTACCACTAATGAATTGATTTTCATAAATTGTTGTTTGAAACTAAAGAATACTATTTAGTTTTAATTTAGAATCAAATTTAAGTAAAAAACGAATAATAGGAATGGAAAATGATTGTTTTGTAATTGTTGCATAAAAACAACCATCCGTTTTGGCGGATGGTTGTTTGTGATATATTAAAATAATAAATTTAAATCTATTTCGTTTTATTCGTTTCGGTAATGTATTTTTCCAATGCCATTGTCATAGATGGAGTTCCAGGAGTTGGAGCCATGATGTCAACTCTTAAACCGCGGTCTAATGCTTCTTTTTGAGTCGTACTTCCAAAAACGGCTATTCTGGTATTGTTTTGTTCAAAATCTGGAAAATTCATAAACAATGATTTTATTCCGGTTGGGCTAAAGAAAGCCAAAACATCATAATATACATCGGCTAAATCCGATAAATCACTCATGACCGTTTTATAAAAAATAGCTGGAGTCCAATCTACTTTTAATGCATTAAGCGTGATTGGCGCATCAGCATTCAATTGATCTGAGGCAGGTAATAAGAATTTTTCGTCTTTGTATTTTTTTATCAATGGAGACAAATCGGCAAAATCTTTAGGTCCAACATAGATTTTACGTTTTCGATAGACTACATATTTTTGCAGGTAAAACGCAATAGCTTCGGACTGGCAAAAGTATTTTAATCCTTCGGGAACTTTATAACGCATTTCATCAGCAACCCTAAAGAAGTGATCAACAGCATTTCTACTTGTTAGAATAATAGCGGTATATTGATTGAGATCAATTTTTTGGAGTCTAATTTCTTTTGCACTTACTCCTTCAACATGGATAAAAGGTCTGAAATCAATTTTTACTTTATGCCTTTGTTGAAGCTCAAAGTATGGAGAATTTTCCACTTTAGGTTCTGGTTGCGATACCAAAATTGTTTTCACTTTCATATTTAAAACGGTTTCTAAGCACTCCCTTTTGTAAACCAATAATACATAAAATAATAGGGAGCTATTTCAAGAGTGCAAAGATATAAAATAAAGTAAAACAACTTACTTAATATTAAATTTTGATAGTTTTTTATTGAAATTAAATAGCTTATTAAGTTGGCACCTACTACTATAGCTATAAATAGTAAAAGTATATTTTTTGATAAGGAGTCATAATAGAACAGAATAATGTTGATTGGGAGTATGAATAATCCGATATAAGTTCTATAAGTAACCTTTTGAAGGTTAAATTGTTCAACAAATTCTTCGATATTAAAGGACGTAGCGATTATTTTCTCGATTAAATATTTCGATAAAATAAAAAAAATAAGGAAGGTGATTATTTGAATATATAAAATCCAATCTGTTTTTAAGGCTTTACCAAAATAACTTAGTGAAAGCTGGATGAAAAAAGCAAATGAAATTACTTGTACGAAAAATAATGAAATGGTAAATCCGCTTCTAAGGTGACTGCTGTCGCGGTAAACTTTAGTGTATTTATCGGAAAAAATTAAATTTGCAAAATCACCAAAACGATTTTCGGAAATGGATTTTGTCAGTGCGACAATTCCAAACGACAACACAAATAAAAGTGTTGCCCAGTCTTTATTTTCGATTATTCTCGGGTTAAGTACTTGTTCAATCATAGCGATGCAAAATTACTGATTTTTTATCATTGTTGTCCGATAAAAAATCACGGAACGTTTATTTTTCTATTTATTTTGGCACTTCACGAGGTTTTAGCCTGCTTTAGCTTGTTTTTGAGTACTGTCTTGAGAATTTGATAAATGAAAAAATATAATTTTTAGTTTCATTTATCGAATTTTATCCCGTAGCCAAATAATCATCAAACAAACCTAATTGAACATCGTCGTCCCCGTCGAGTTTCCATTGTTTTTCGGGACTTTCTAAAAATTTAGTTAGATGAATATAGTTGAATAAATGAATTCTACAAAAACTTACTAAATTTGAAAAAGACCATTGTCTCTTTAGACTTTTCTTTATAACTCCTAATAAGAGATTTACTATTAAGACGCAATAAATTTGAATTTTAATAGCATTTTCATTGTCTCCTAAGAAATATTTTAGCGGGAAATTTTGCTTGATTTGTTTGAATAACAATTCTATTTGCCACCTTATTTTATAAAGTGCCGCTATTGTGTCTGCTCTAAATTCAAACAAATTACTAATAAACTCAAAGCTTCTTTTGTGTTCTCTGTCATAGTATTTTATTTTTCTTAATTTCAATTTGGTTTTACCACTTTCATTATTTACTCCAACCTCAATAATTTCGTCTGATAAAACACCGCTGTGAATGTTCCCTGGAATGTCATTCTTTTGGGTTACTTCGTACTTTGCATTGTCTTTTATTCGAGTTACAAAACCTGTATTTTGTTCGGAAAAATGTGCAAAAGCCTTATAATCAATGTATCCTTTATCGAATATATAAACAGTATGTTCATCGCATTTTAGCTTTTCTAAAAACTGATGGTCGTGAGTTGTTGCAGGTGTAAACCAAACTAAATTGGGAACTTTTTCATCGGCATTTATCACAGTATGCGACTTGATTCCGCCCTTGCTTTTTCCGTCAGCAGACTTTCTTCCAACACACTTTAAGATGTCTTTAAACAGGCTTATTGTGGTGCTGTCAACAATTTTAATCTTTTTCCCTAAGGCTATCTCAATTCGACTGTCCGATAAAACAAAGCTATGTTTCTCGAGCAGATTGTTATAAATTTCTTGAAAAAATTCTACTTTTCTACCCTTGTTTGCGTCTGCCAAAGTACTCTTTTTGGGAAGATGATTAATTCGAACTGTTTCCTCTTTACCTGATAAACCTACCATTCCCCCAGAAACCTCACGCAATGAATTACACTTTTCTAAACAGCAAAAAACCATACTAAACAAATGATCCTTGCATTTGAAATGTTTGACATACCTATCTGAATCATACTTTTTAACTGCTTTGCTAATCATCGAATCATCTATTAAAGAAATCAGCTGTCCGAAAACAGATTTACTCGAAAAATACTTATTTTTACCCATCGTTATTTGAATTTTGCAACTCTAAATTACGATTATTTTAAGAAGCCATTAATTTGGCTTCTTTTTTATCGGACAACAATGATTTTTTATATCATTCTTTTTATTATAATTTTATTATGAATGAAATCGTATAAAAAGTTTACTTTTGCGGTGAAATTACTCTAAAATATGAACGATTCCATTGTTATAATCCCCACCTATAACGAAATTGAAAATATAGAAAGCATTATTAGATCGGTGCTTTCCCAACACAAACTTTTTCACGTTCTTATTATTGATGATAATTCGCCAGATCACACTGCTGATAAAGTGCTTCAACTGCAATCGGAATTTTCAGGCAGATTATTTTTAGAAAAAAGAGCAAAAAAATCAGGTTTAGGAACGGCGTATGTTCATGGTTTTAAATGGGCATTGGAACGGAAATATGAATTTATTTTCGAAATGGATGCTGATTTTTCCCATAATCCAAAAGATTTAGAAAAATTATATAATGCTTGTCATTTAGGAGATGCTGATTTAGCGGTCGGATCTCGATATGTTACCGGTGTAAATGTGGTTAACTGGCCTTTAAGCCGGGTTTTACTGTCGTATTTTGCATCAGTATATGTGAAGTTTATTACCGGAATGGTGATTCATGATGCTACGGCTGGGTTCGTTTGTTACAGAAGAAAAGTATTGGAAGAAATCAATTTAGATAAAATAAAATTTGTTGGTTATGCGTTTCAAATTGAAATGAAGTACAGAACCTATTGTAAAAAATTTCAAATTGTTGAGGTACCTATTATTTTTACAGATAGAACTAGAGGTCAATCTAAAATGAGTAATTCTATTATTGTTGAAGCGGTTTTTGGGGTTATTGCACTTAGATTGAAAAGATTAATTAACACATTATAAGAAAAAGATACGATGAACAGGATTTTAATTAAGAATGCCAAAATAGTAAATGAAGGAGTGATTTTTGAAGGCGATGTATTAATTGAAAATGACTTAATTGTTGAAATTTCAGAAAGTATAAGTGCCAAATCATCTCAATGTATGATTATTGATGCCGAAGGGAATTATTTAATGCCCGGTGCCATTGATGATCAAGTGCATTTTAGGGAGCCAGGACTTACTTATAAAGGAGATATTGAATCAGAATCTAGAGCGGCTGTTGCAGGTGGAATCACTTCTTATATTGAACAACCTAATACGGTGCCAAATGCGGTTACCCAAGAAATATTAGAGCAAAAATATGAAATCGCTGCAGAGAAATCATACGCCAATTATTCTTTTATGATGGGCGCCACTAATGATAATTTGGACGAAGTTCTAAAAACAAATCCAAAGAATGTTGCAGGAATAAAAATATTTTTGGGATCATCCACAGGTAATATGTTGGTTGATAATGAAGTCACTTTAGAAAAAATATTTTCCAGTACACCCCTGCTTATTGCAGTGCATTGTGAGGATGAAGGCACAATCCAAAAGAACTTAGCAAAATATAAAGAAGAATTTGGCGACGATGTTCCGGTAACGGCTCACCATTTAATTCGCAGTGAAGAGGCTTGTTATATTTCTTCTTCAAAAGCGGTGGCTCTGGCTAAAAAAACAGGAGCTCGTTTGCACGTGTTTCATCTTTCTACAGCCAAGGAAATGGATTTGTTTACCAACAAAATCCCATTGGAAGATAAAAAAATAACAGCCGAAGTTTGTATTCATCATTTATGGTTTACCAATGATGATTATGCTACTAAAGGCAACCTAATAAAATGGAATCCTGCGGTAAAAACGGCTAATGATAGAAAAGTACTTTGGGAAGCCCTGCTAGATGATAGAATTGATGTCATTGCTACGGATCATGCTCCACATACTTTAGAAGAGAAAAAACAATCGTATCTGAAAGCGCCTGCTGGTGGTCCATTAGTGCAACATGCTGTTGTGGCTATGTTTGAAGCTCATCACCAAGGAAAAATAAGTGTTGAAAAAATTGTGGAGAAAATGTGTCATAATCCAGCCAAGATTTTCAAAATCGAGAAACGCGGTTTTATCAAAGAAGGATATTATGCCGATTTAGTTATTGTAAATGCTGGTTTGCCATGGAGTGTAAAAAAAGAAAATATTCTGGCTAAATGCGGATGGTCTCCTTTTGAAGGATATACATTTAAATCTAGAATTACGCATACTTTTGTAAACGGACAATTGGTTTATAATAATTTTAAAGTAAAAGAAATTCGTGCGGGAAAAAGAATGTTGTTTGACAGATAAAATTTAAAAATGAAGAAAATAATTATACTTTTAACGATTGTATTTGTGTTTGTAAGCTGTAAGGATGAGGTGGTTAAAAAGCCAAATCGTCTTATAGAAAAGGAAACAATGGTTAATATTATGTATGATTTGTCAGTTTTGGACGCAATCAAATATCAAAATCCTGCGTCCTTGGATACTTTTAAAATAAATCCAACTCAATATATTTATAAAAAATATAAAATAGACAGCCTTCAATTTGCACGAAGTAATGTTTACTACGCTTCTAATTATAAAGATTATTCGGATGTAGTTGATCAGATAAACGCCCGATTAACTAAAAATAAAGCATCAATAACTGCCCTTATAAAAGCTGAAGCGAAGAAAAAGAAAGCAATAAAAAAACCAATTTTACCAAAAAGTAAAGCCATAGATTCTAGCCAAGTACTATAACTAAAAAAGGGTTTAATACAAATTGGCAATTGCTTTTATGTATTGATGAATATCTAAAAAATCAGTTTTCAAAGTCTTTTTGATTTTTTCATTCGAATACTGATTTGTTGAAAAAGATGATTTTGCGGTAGCTTTAGTCATTTTCCTTTTCTGCTGAAAAATGTTCGATAGTATCCAATCTATTCTCCAGGCAATCTCGATCATTAATGGGGTTGCGTGCACGCTGGGCCTCTTTACTTTTAAGGAATCGGCTATGGTGTTTAAGAAATCTTTAAAAATTATATTGTCTGCAATTAGTGTAAATCGTTCGCTGTGGATTTCACTTTTCATCAATTGGGTTGCGATTCGAACCACATCGGTTACAGCGACAAATCCAGTACTTCCCAAAGTGTAAAATGACAATCCTTTTTTTACTTTCGTAAAAAGAACTCCGCTTCCTTGTTCCCAAAAACCTGGCCCGATAATAACTCCCGGATTGATAATTATTACTTGTAATCCTTCTTGCTGCCCACGCCATACTTCCATTTCGGCGCCATATTTAGAAATGGCGTAATCGCTGTGGTATTTTTCTGGATTCCATTCGGTTTCCTCGGTGATTTGGTTTTCGTGGGAGGCTAAATCGCCAAGTGCAGCAATTGAACTCACAAAACACAGTTTCTGTATTGCATTTGAAATACAAAAATTGACAATATTTGCGGTTCCTTCAATATTAGTTTTCCGAATTAAATCTTCGTCTTTTGGATCAAAAGAAATTAAAGCGGCGCAATGATACACGATGTCAATATTTTGAAAAGCTTTTTCTAAGGAAGGAATGTCAGTGATATCCGCTTGTATCCATTCGATTTGGTCGAATAGGAATTCTTTTTTGTACATGGAGAAAAGCGATTTGGTTTTCTCCATTGAAGCGACACTTCGATAAATAGCGCGTACTTTTTCTATCCCGATACTTTGGGATTCTATTAAATGAAGCAATAAATGTGCGCCCACTAAACCGGTTCCTCCTGTGACTAAAATCATAGTTGCAAATGTAACAAATTATCAATTTTATAATGTAACAATTAGGGTTTTAGACAATTTTTTTTCAAATTGGTACATTTTCAAATTTTCAAATTGTCTAATTAAAACTATCTTTGTCCAAATTGATTAAAAAGATGAAGAATTTTATTGAAGAAGTGACTTGGAGAGGAATGCTCCACGATGTTATGCCCGGCACAGAAGAACATTTGACGGGACAAATGCGTGTGGCGTATGTGGGAATTGACCCAACTGCCGATTCATTGCATATAGGACATTTAGTAGGTGTAATGTTATTGAAACATTTTCAATTATCCGGACACAAACCATTAGCGTTAGTGGGTGGTGCAACAGGAATGATTGGTGATCCATCAGGGAAATCGAATGAAAGAAATTTATTAGATGAAGCGACTTTGCGTCACAACCAAGAAGCTATAAAAGGACAATTGGCTCGTTTTCTGGATTTTACTTCTGATGCGCCAAATGCAGCTGAATTAGTGAATAATTACGACTGGATGAAGAACTTTTCTTTTCTGGATTTCATTCGGGATATTGGAAAGCACATTACGGTAAATTACATGATGTCTAAAGATTCAGTAAAGAAACGTTTGTCTTCTGAAGCTGCCGAAGGAATGTCATTTACGGAGTTTACCTATCAATTGGTTCAAGGATATGACTTTTTGCATTTGTACAAAAATAAAAATTGTACGCTGCAAATGGGCGGAAGTGACCAATGGGGAAACATCACTACAGGAACTGAATTAGTTCGTAGAATAGCCAGTGGAAAAGCGTATGCGTTGACTTGTCCGTTGATTACTAAAGCGGATGGAACCAAGTTTGGAAAATCAGAAGGCGGAAATATCTGGTTGGATTCTGCCAGAACTTCTCCGTATAAATTTTACCAATATTGGTTGAATACTTCGGATGTTGATGCAGAAAAATACATTAAGATTTTCACATTTTTATCGAAAGAGGAAATTGAGGTTTTAACTGAGAAACATCGAGAAGCACCACATTTACGTTTATTGCAAAAACGTTTGGCAGACGAAATTACAATAATGGTACATTCTGCAGAAGATTTAGAAAATGCGGTAAAAGCTTCGAATATTTTGTTCGGAAATTCTACTTCAGATGATCTGAAACAATTAGATGAAGCGACTTTTTTAGATGTTTTTGATGGTGTTCCGCAAGCGGAAATCTCAAGAAATGAAATTGAAACCGGAATCAATATAGTTGATGTTTTAAACGAAAAAACTGGTTTTATGAAGTCGAATGGTGAAGCGAGACGTGCATTGACAGCTAATTCTATTTCGGTAAACCGAGAAAAAGTTGCCGAAGATTTTGTGCTTTCGACGAAAGATTTGATTAATAATCAGTTTGTGCTTTTGCAAAGCGGTAAGAAAAATTATTTTGTGGTTCGGGTTAAATAATTTTATAACTTTACTAAAATATCAAAAGCTATGGAAACTCAATTTTTGACCGACGAAAAAGGAAATAGAACAGCTGTTGTATTGCCTATCAAGAAATACAATAAATTGATTGAAAAATTGGAAGATTTAGAAGACGTTCGTCTTTATGATGAAGCCAAAAGAGAGGATGATGGGTATCGTATTTCATTTGAGGATTACATGAAAACTAGAGAAGGTAAAAAGTCAAATGTATAGTATTGAATTTTCTAAAAAAGCACAAAAGAATCTTGATAAACTATCAGATGTAATTGCTGATCCAATTTTATCCGCTATAGGTGAGCTTTCTAGTAATCCTCGGCCGTAAGGTTATAAAAAATTAAAAGGAAGAAAAGGATACAGAATTCGGGTTGGAAATTATAGAGTGATTTATGAAATTTTTGACGAAGTGCTAGTGATTGATTTTATTGATTTAGGACACAGAAAAGAAATCTACGAATAACGGTTTTAAATCACCATCAAATTACACCCTCGAATATCGGAATTATCAAAACGTCCCAATACCTCGAAAGAGTTGTTGGGATTTTTTTTGCCCAAATCCTGCGTGGCAATAAACGAACAAGAATTAATATTAGCCAGATCGATTACGTTGATTCCGCCCGTTTTTCCATCTTGAATGTAGGTCAAAGCGTCTTCGGTGTCACGAACGAGGATTTGCATCCAAGAAGGGCATTCAAATACGCCGTCACCAAGAGAATAGGCTTGCGATAACAATTCGGTCATTCCATATTCAGAATGAATCGCCGAAACTCCAAAACCTTTGCATAATTGTTCGTGCAGTTCTTCCCGAATCATTTCTTTGCGCTTGCCTTTCATTCCGCCAGTTTCCATGATAATGGTATTTTGCAATTGAAAGGTATGTTTCTCAATCAAATCTAATAAAGCGTAGGTAACGCCAATCAAAATCACATTTTGTCCGGCTTGGTCTAAAGCCATGAGTTTAGCAATCAGTTCATCATGATTGTGTAGATAAAAACCACTCTCGGGATGATTTGACAGTTGAATTAAATCTTCCACCATGTAAATCAATGAAGAACCTTCTCTTTCCAGATAAGATGGCAATAGAGCCAAAACAACGTAATTTTCTATGTTACCATAAAACTGAGAAAATCCTTTGCGGTAACTTTCTTCGTAGATAGAAACGTCAGTCACTAAGTGTTTGCTGGTAATCATTCCGGTTGTTCCGCTGCTGGTAAAAGTAGCCTGAATGGGATTTGAATTAGAAACCACAGGATGGCTTTTGAAAAACTGAATGGGCAAAAACGGAATCTGTTGCAATGATTTTACTTGATGGGAATCTGTTTTTAGAAAATCACAAAATTCCCGATATACTAGGTTGTTTTCATATTGAAACCGAAACGTTTTTAAGGCTGCTTTTTCAAATTGCTTTTGAGTCGAAATGGCAAATATATCGGTAGTTGTAATCAAGATTTTTTTTTACAAAAGTAATTAAAAATTTTGGGGGGTTCTTATAAACCCAAAGTCTGCAGAAAAATTTTCCCCATAAAAAAAAGCCCTAACATTCATTAGAGCTTTAAAATTTGTAATCAAAGTTTTATCTTACGATTAACTTTCGGGTAGCGGTTGCGTTATCTTCATTAATCTTGATGATGTAAACACCGGGATTAAGATAAGCTATGCTTAATTCTCTTGAGCTAAGCATCGTTTGGAGTACTTTTTTTCCTAAAATATCAAAAATGATTATTTCTTTGTCTCCGTCATTTTTTGAAGAAATGTAAACTTTGCCGTTATTAACGGGGTTCGGGTACAAGCTCAAGCCTTCTATAGAAGCAGTTTCTTGTGTCTTTGGCTGTTGCTTGTTCTCTTGAGCTGAGAGGCTTGTTGAGAATATAAAAACCAATAAAGTAATAATATAAAAGTAGTTTTTTTTCATTAGTTCTTTTTGTTATTAGTAAAGTTACAAAAAATATTTCAAATATTATACCAAAAAAAAACATCCTGAAAATTCAGGATGTTTTTTGTTAAATATTTTTTGTTTTTATTGCTTATAGGTCGATAGCCCAACCAGTAGCCCATGAAGGTATTCCAGCTCCGTTACCAGCTCCAGTAGCTGCAGATTCTGAAGTAACTATTGCAGAAACGTTAGCGCTTAAACCACTTGTTGCAGGAGCAACAGCATTTAATTTTCCTGAAGTTTTAGTTGAAACATCAGTAGTAAAGTTTACGTTTACTGCTTTCAAAGAAGTAGGGATATTAGCAATCGTTTCATTATTTTCTACGTTGAAACCAACTTTCCATCCACTAAAGAATAAATTTGTAAAAACTCCTTTAGTTCCTCTTCTTAATTTCATCGCGTCATTTTCTAACCATGTACCAGTAGTTGGTGCGCTTCCAGGTCCAACAAGACTTAAATTAGTGATAGTAGGATTAGAAATAGGAGTGTTTGAATATCCTAATTCAAAATTATCAGCTTCAATTCCTCTATTTCCTTTTCCGAAACCTAGTTTTCCGTACCAGTTTGTGTTTGTTCCATTCCATCCTTCAGTCCAGTCAAATTGGTCATCTTCGTTTCCAATAGAAACTAAGTTAGAAGTATTAACAGTTCCACCGAAGAATTCAATTCCATCATCAGCACCGTGAAAAAATTCTACAAAATCAATTGTTGTTCCAGATCCAACACCGAATAATGACATACCATTAAATTCTTTTTCACTGTTGAAAGCTGCACCTGCGTATTCGATTCTTAAATATTTGATTGAACCAGAATTGTCAGCTGCAACAGTTCCACCGTAAGTTAAATCAGCTACTTCTGATTGAGCTGTACTTGCACCGCCAGTTACCCGATTGATAGGTGCTTTTCCGCAAATTACTACTCCACCCCAGTCTCCAGCATTTTTTGTAGCCAATCCGCTTGTCATTACAACAGGTTTAGCAGCAGTTCCATTTACATTTAATTTTCCTCCTTGGGCAATTGCAATATAAGCAGATGTACCTCCAGTACCTTGAATAACAGTACCAGCTGGGATTGTCAATGTTGCGCCACTATTTACTTGAATTTTTCCAGATAACTTGTAAGTTTTTGTTGCGTCTAATGTTACTTCTCCGTCATTAATAGTTCCTTGAAAATTGTTTGCATCTGCTGTGAAAGTAGATGAAGTAGGAGTAGATGGTGAAGGGATGTCGTTTGAACTACAGCTTGTGATTAAACCTGAAGCCAAAGCTAAAATTCCAAATAATTTTACGGTTGATTTTTTCATGATTGTTTGATAAAATTTTATATTTAATTTCTTAGTACAAAGATGCAACAAGAGTAATTTTTGCATGTTATGTAAACATGATTGTTAGTTTAATAAAATACAATCGGTATGTTAAGTTAATGTTGCTATGTTAATTAATTTTATCGAGCTAACAGGAGTTATTAACAGTTTACTTTCCCTCCCGTTGATGGTTCTTTTTTTTGGTTTTAAGATAGGGGCAGTTCATTAGATTTTAAAAAAAAAAGAACAGCTTTTGGCTGTTCTTTTTAATCTTATTGCGTTTTTAAGTCCTGACTTATTCTTTTTCTAATTAGAATTGGTAGTTCAAGTTTAAACTAAATGTCATTCCTTTTTTATAAGATAATACATTGACATCTCCATTAAAGTTTTCTTGGACTCTTTTTATAACTGGATCTAAAATGTTTTTCACTACAAGTCCTAGCCCGAATTTTTCACTTAATTTTGATTTAGTAATAAAGTCTAATGAACCAAAAGCTTTGTCAACTAGATCCCCTTTTCCACTTGTTCCAATGGCATTAACTCTATCTGAAAAGTAAGTATATGCTACAGTTGTGGTAAGATTTCTGTTTTTATTATTCCATTCGTTAAACAATGTTAAGTCGGCGTTTAATAATAAATTAGATGCTCCCGTAAATTTTCCTTTTGTGTTTGTAAAATCAACTTGGAAATCTGTTTCGTTATTTACCTTCGCTGAATTTAATTCTTGATTGCTGTATAAATAAGAAGCATTGATTCCGGCAGAAAGTTTTTTGGCATTATCTGAATCGATGTTCAAAAGTTGTTTTCTGTATTCTGCTTCGGCACCCGCAACATATCCGTAATCACCAGTGTTTATGTATGAGATGTCATTAGATGAGGAAGAAACTGTTACCTCATTCATTGGGTTTAAGATGTATTTACCAAAAGCTGTTACTGAAATTAACTCATCACTTTTAGGGAACATTTCCCATTTTAAATCGAAATTATAATCATCAGACGCGTATAGATCTTTATTACCTACTTTTACTTGTAGCACTTCTTCATAAATAAATGGTGCTCTTTCTTTAAATTGGGGAAGTGTATAGGTTTTGCTTAATCCTAAGCGTAAGTTTTGTTTGTCATTCAATTCATATTTCATAACTAAACTAGGTAAGAAAGCTGTTTTTTCTAATTTGTCATTTCCTATTGCACCTAGTTGTGTGTTCCAACTTACTTTTTGAGTTATTTGTTCACCTCTTAAGCCTAGAACAGCTGTTAATTTCTTGAATTTGTATTCCGTGTTAACAAAAGCAGCGTGTATCGTTTGATCCCCTCCATAAGTTTGAGGGTCTAGAGCGTTGAATACTTGAGCGTTTCCACGGAAAGTTGCGATGTTAAAGTTCCCATTATTGAAATTATCTTGGTTGTAAAATAAATCTAAGTTAGTAGGGTCAACAATAGTATTAGTATTACCAGCGGTTGCTTTAATATTGAATTGCGTCGCTTGAAAACCTCTTGATTTGATTCTCTCGTTTAGACCAAAAGTAACTTTTCCTAGGAAATCACCTGCTTCATCTTTATTGAATTTGTAATCATAAGATGCGTTCGCAGCTAATTCGTCTTCTTTTAATTTTTGAAAATACCTGTGGTTGTCAGGAGCTGAGATGCTTGATAATTGATAACCGGTTGCTTCTTTTCTGAAAATGTTTTGACTTCTGTCAGGCATGTTTCCATCAATGATATTGTATGAAAGTCCCCAGTTTAGTTTAGAACGGTCCCCTATTTTATGATTACCTAATATTTGGTTAATCCATAAACTATTTTTTTCATAGTTAAAACGACGAATTAAACCGTTTCCATCATTGGCAATATCTACAATATATCCATAATACTCTTCTTTTGATTGTGTTGAGGTATTGATGTAAAGCGTATTGAAACTTAGTTTGTTGTTGTTGTTTATTTTGTAACCAATATTTGCCATTCCGGTAGTATTAGTTTCGTATTCCATTTCACTGAAGTCTGCAAAGTTTTTATTGGCAACTCCATTACCATTAACACTTGCTTTTGCTGATCCGTTACTTTTTGAACTAAAATCGTTGTTAAAGGAAGCGGTTGCAAAAAAGCTAAGTTTTCCTTCGGAACCTATGTCAAATGATTTTCCTCCTGAAATTCCAAAAGAAGTCGCTATTGGAGTGTAATCTTTCAATTGAAGAGAACTATAGTTGTATTGTGTTAGGGCATTGCTTGGAATTGATTTGTTTGTAAATCCAAATCCGTTAAATCCCTTTTGTAGTTTAAAGTTATCTTCTGCAATAGCATTAGAGTTTACTTTAGAACCAATTTCTAATTTTAAGAATCCACTCCCTTTATAGTCTTTTGAAATAATATCAACGTTACCTCCGGCAAAGTCACCATAAATATTTCCGCTATAAACTTTATCAATAGAAATGTATTCAACAATATCTGTATTGAAGATTTCAAGATTTAAGTTTTTCTTCTCTGGATCGTTAGATGGAATTGGTAATCCATTCATCGTTGTAGAGTTGTAACGGTCACCAAGACCTCTTACAAATATATTTCCAGAACCTTCTTGCTTAGTAATACCGGTAGTTTTAGTAACAGCAGTAGCGACATCGCTTACTCCTTTTCGGGAGAGCTCTTGCACCCCGATGGTTTGTTTTATTTCGACAGCATTTTTTTGGTCTAACAGCAATGCAGTTTCTTTTTGTCTGTTTACCGTACTTTTTACCACTACATCCTCTAGCTTATAACTTCCGGATCCTAATGCTTTACTAATTGTTGTGGTTTCATTTGCGGTAACCGTTACAGGAACTTCGACCGATTCATAACCAACAAAACTGAACATAATCGTATAGTCTCCGGGTGCTACAGGAAGACTGTACTTTCCGTCAATATCAGTATTGGTTCCTATTTTGGTTCCTTTTATAAGTACGTTTGCAAAAGGCAATGATTGATTGTTAGCGTCCTTGTCTGTTAGGATTCCAGCAACTGTACCTTTAGTTTGCGAAAAAGAAAAAGTTGTAATCAGTAATGCTATAAACAATATTCTGAATTTCATTTGTGTGTGTTTTATTTTTCTGCAAAGTAATGTCGCTTTTGTAAAGTAAAAGTTACTTGATTATTACCATTTAGTTTCGAGGATATTAATAAATCGTTAACATATTAAATTACGGTTAATGTGATTTTTAAACGGTGTTTTTATTGTTATATTTACAATCGGAATTGAAAATCACTGAGCATTATCAGGATAAATTGCATCAGATTAACATAATTTTTCTATTTATGAAAAAAAGAAACACGAAGATTTTACTCGTTGATGATGAGCCGGATATTCTGGAAATTGTGGGGTACAATCTGGCTCAAGAAGGGTATCAAATTGTTACGGCGGCAAACGGAAAGGAAGCTGTCGCAAAAGCCAAAAAAGAATTGCCGGATCTTATCATAATGGATGTGATGATGCCGGAGATGGATGGAATGGAGGCGTGTGAAAACATTAGAAAAATACCGGAATTGAATAATGTAATCATTACTTTCTTGACGGCAAGAAGCGAAGACTATTCACAGGTGGCCGGTTTTGATGCTGGTGCAGACGATTATATTACAAAGCCCATTAAACCAAAATTACTAGTGAGTAAAGTGAAGGCTTTGTTGCGACGTTTAAAAGAACAAGAACAGAATAGCGAAACACTTAATGTAGGGGGAATCGAAATAAATCGGGAAGAATATAAAATAGTAAAGGATAATGTAGAAATAGCATTGCCTCGAAAAGAGTTTGAGTTGTTTTACTTATTGGCTTCCAAACCAGGAAAAGTATTCAAACGGGACGAAATTCTTGACAAAGTTTGGGGTAATGAAGTGGTTGTGGGCGGAAGAACAATAGACGTCCATATTAGAAAATTACGGGAAAAAATTGGAGAAGATTTTTTCAAAACTATTAAAGGAGTAGGGTATAAATTTGAAGTTTTATAGAAATCAATTGAATTTTTATTATTGAAAATTTGCGCTATTTATCCCCTCTTTTTGTAAAATAAGCAATGCATAAATTAAATGAAAATAAGTTTTAAGAAAACCTATAAGTTCGCTGTAAAATCAGCTTTGTACATTAGTCTTTTTGCCACTGGATTTGTCATGTTTTTAGTGACTATACTGTTCCATACTACGGTACATAATTTATGGTTATTTGGAGCAATTTTCATCTTTAGTATTTATGTTTTTTCATTCTTGGTCTTGCAATATAGAGTGGAACGATTCATTTACCGACGTGTAAAAAAAATCTACGATGAGGTTTCATTATTGGAATCCAGTAGTTTTATCAACAAGCCCATAACCACAGATATGGAGACTTTGTCTAGGGAAGTGAAGAAATTTGCTACAGATAAAAAATTAGAAATCGAATTACTCCAAGTAAGAGAGGAATACAGAAGAGAATTTCTAGGCAATGTTTCGCATGAGTTAAAAACACCTTTGTTTACCGTGCAAGGGTATTTGTCTACACTTCTAGATGGAGCGATGGAGGATAAGACTATTCGAAAAAAATATTTAAAACGAGCCGAAAAAGGAGTCGAGAGATTAATCTACATCGTAGAAGATTTAGATATGATTACTAAACTCGAAGCAGGCGATTTGAATTTGGAAATTTCTCAATTTGATATTGTTGATCTGATTCAGAATGTTTTCGATTTATTAGAAATGAAGGCAGATAAAAAGAAAATCACTCTTGCATTTGAGAATTATTATATCCAACCCATTTTTGTAACAGGAGACAAAGATAAAATACAGCAGGTTATCGAAAATTTGATTGTAAACTCCATAAAATACGGAAAGGAAGGCGGTATGACTGAAGTAGCCATTGTAAACCTAACGAATAAAAAAGTACTGGTTCGAATAACCGATAATGGTGAAGGAATTGAAAAACAAAATATTTCAAGGCTTTTTGAACGTTTTTATCGTGTAAATAAGAGTGGTTCACGCTCAGAAGGAGGTTCGGGATTGGGGCTTGCCATTGTAAAACATATTATAGAAGCACATAAAGAAAAAATCTATGTGGAAAGTGAATTTGGAATCGGGTCTGAATTTTCATTTACAGTGGAGAAAGCCGGATTAAAAAAAATAGAAATCGATTTGAAATAAATTCATGTTAAAATACTTTAAATCAACAACATAAAAAATCATCATAGCTGAATTATTGCGACAAATCTTATAATTTAACAATAGAAACCTTAACGAAACGATAATTTATCACCACCATAATAATTTGTTAACATTGGCATAACATTACTGCCCCACCTTTGCAAAAAAATTAATCATATAACAACGATGAAAAAAATTTTATTTGCAGTGTTGGTTATGACCTCAGTGTTCTCTAATGCGCAAGATGTCAAGAGTGATACTATTAAAGCGGTAAGTGTCGATTCTTTACAAACTACCACTGTTGATTCAGTCAAAACAGCAACTATCGAATCTTTGAAAGAATCTCTTGATGAGCATTCTATGAAATTTTCAGGTTTGGAAGAAAGACTGGCGACGATGGATGGTGATTTGGCTAAACTGACCAAAATTAAATTTTCCGGATATTTACAAGCACAATATGAAATGTACAATTTTCAAGACAATATTGGACCAGGACCATCCACAACGGCTGTGCCAATAAAAAACACATTTTTTATCAGAAGAGCACGTGTAAAATTGACTTATGAACCTATTACTGGCGCGGTATTTGTCATTCAGCCGGACTATGCTTTTGATAAAGTTACTTTAAGAGATGCTTATGTTCAGGTAAATGATCGATGGATACAAACATTTAAATTATTTTTAGGGCAATTCAACAGAACGAGTTATGAAGTAGAGTTTTCTTCACGTTCAAGAGAATTGTTAGAAAGAAGTAGAATGTCTGGAATCTTATATCCGCAAGAGAGAGACTTGGGAGCAAAAATTGAAATGGATTTACAAACTAAATATGAAATTCCATTCAAATTTCAGTTAGCTGTTTTTAACGGTAATTATGGGGAAGGTTCTTTGACAAATAATCTTAGAGATGTCGATAATAAGAAAGACGTCATGATGAGAGGTGTTTATTCTTTCACATTCCCGTCTCAAGGATTGGGTATTGATATTGGAGCCCATACGTATTTAGGGAATACGGCTGTTTTACAAGCTGGAACTTTTAGCGATGTAAATAATAATAATTTCACTGCTAAAGTAGGAGACAGTTTTCAAAAAAGATGGTTTGGTGGAGAGATGAGAGTCTACTATGATTTTCTTGGAGGAATGTCTCTTAAAGGAGAATACATTTCTGGACAAATCTCGGGAGAAAAATCAACCACATTATTGCCAGTTGCAAATAGTAATCCTAGTTTTAATTTTAATGGTATCAGAGATTTTACAGGATACTATGCGACTTTGGTTAAAAACATTGGAAAAAGCAATCAGCTTGCAGTTCGATATGATAGTTGGGATCCCAACAGACATTTAGCTGGAAATGCAGTGACTATTAAAGAAGATTTAAAGTACGATAACTGGTCATTTTCTTGGCAATATTTTTACGATGATAATGTAAAAATTGTAGCAGGATATAGTTTGCCAATTAATGAAAAAAGTACCACAGTTGGTGGCGATTACATAAAAGATAAATTAGATAACACGTTTACAATTAGAATTCAAGCTGGATTTTAATCCTAAAAAATTAGATTTAATACAATAAAAAAAAATAAAATGAAAACAACAAAAATTAAATTAGCAGCTATACTATTGGTTGTTATGGCAGTAGGAGTTTCTTTTACCGCATTGAATAAAATTACAGTAAAAGGTTCTGACACTATGGTTATTTTGTCACAAAAATGGGCTGAGGTTTATATGCAAAAACATCCAGGTGCTTCAATTCAAGTAACTGGTGGTGGTTCTGGAGTAGGTCTTGCAGCTTTAATAAATGGATCAACTGATATTGCAAATTCAAGTCGTCCAATTAAAGCTACTGAAGTTGAAAAATTAAAAGCAAGATACAGTACATTAGGTGTTGAGATTCCTTGTGCAAAAGACGGATTGTCTGTTTATTTAAACAAAGCAAATGGAGTTTCTGAATTAACGATTAAACAAATCGGGTTAATTTTTGCAGGAAAAATTACAAATTGGAAACAAGTAGGTGGTGTCGATGCAAATATTAGATTATACGGTAGAGAAAGCAGTTCAGGTACTTTTGCTTTTTTCAAAGATAATGTAGTAAAAACAGATTATTCTCCAAGTTGTCAAACATTGCCGGGAACTGCAGCAATTGTAAATGCCGTTAAGAAAGATAAATTAGGAATTGGTTACGGTGGTGCTGCTTATGCTGAAGGTGTAAAAGACTGTAAAGTAAAAAAAGACGATAAAAGTCCTGGTGTTTATCCAACAGCAGAAACGATTAAAAATAAAACATATCCAATTTCTAGATACTTATACATGTATTTAAAATCAAGACCAACAGGGGAAACAAAAGCTTTTGTTGATTGGATTTTAAGTGCGGAGGGTCAAAAACTAGTTGTTGAAACAGGGTATTTCCCAGTAAAATAATTTAGAATTTTTTCTTATTATCCTTCCCTAGTATTTTTCTGGAGAAGGATAATTTGCATTAAAAACAAATATAAATTGCCATTTAATTTAATAGTCATGAAAACAAATAGTTTAAAATTAGCAGCAGCCGTCTTATTAATTGTTTTAACCATAGGTTGCAAATCGGATGAAACTAAAAAGATAACAGTAAAAGGATCAGACACCATGGTGATTTTATCACAAAAATGGGCTGAGGCATTTATGAAAACAAATCCAAAAACTATAATTCAGGTAACGGGAGGCGGTTCCGGTGTAGGAATTGCAGCGTTGCTAAATGGTTCAACAGATATTGCTAATGCAAGTCGTCCTATGAAACCATCTGAAATAGATAAGTTAAAGGAGAAATATAAAGTTAGCGGTGTTGAAGTACCTTGTGCGAAAGATGGTTTGTCTATTTTTCTAAATAAAGAAAATCCAGTTTCGGAACTTACTATTGAGCAATTGGGAAATATTTTTTCTGGTAAAATTACAAATTGGAAAGAAGTAGGTGGCGAAGATCAAACTATCAGATTGTATGGTAGAGAAAGTAGTTCAGGTACTTTTGATTTTTTCAAAGAACATGTTGTAAAAACAGACTTTTCACCTAAATGTCAAACCTTGCCAGGAACTGCTGCAATTGTTAATGCAGTTAAGAAAGACAAATACGGAATTGGTTATGGTGGTGCAGCTTATGCTGAAGGAGTAAAAGATTGTAAAGTAAAACAAGATACTGCAAGTGAAGGAGTTATGCCGACAGCCGCAACTATAAAAGATAAAACGTATCCAATTTCAAGATTTTTATATATGTATCTAAAATCAGCTCCAACAGGTGAAACTAAAGCTTTTGTAGATTGGATTTTGAGCCCTGCAGGTCAAAAAATGGTTGAAGAAGTGGGCTATTATCCTTTAAATTAATACTACTTTTGTATCACTTACTATTTTAAAAATGTGTGATATTTTTGTTTTAAATAAATAATGAATTTTTAAAAAAAATAGATGGATTCCCAATTTCCAAATAAACAAAATTTCACAAAAGAAAGCCTAAAAAAACAATTTAGACTTTCTGAATTTCTTGCAGAAAAAATTATTTCATCAGTTGCTTTCTTATCGATAGCCATCATTATTCTTATTTTTGTTTTTGTTTTTAAAGAGTCGCTGCCTATTTTTAATTTTGGTAAAGACACAAAAGCAAAAACGGAACAAGTCAATACGTCTTCTTCTGAATCAAAGCCTGAATCTTATGGAGCGGCGCCTGCCGATGATTTAAAACCAGAAACATATGGTTCAGAGCCAGTAACTCAGGAAGATTTGAAACCCGAGACCTACGGTTCAGAACCCGTAACTCAAGAGGATTTAAAGCCAGAAACCTACGGTTCTGAACCCGTAACGCAGGAAGATTTAAAACCAGAAACCTATGGTGATGTGAAAGCAGAGCCGGCAGTTTCAAGCAGCACAGAAGAAAAAACTGAAGTTGCAGCAGAAAACAATGAAGGTTCAGATAAAACTTGGAGTACTTTTTTAACTACAGAATGGGTACCCGTTTCGGAACATCCTAGATTTGGTTTAATTTCTTTATTGATTGGTACTTTGAAAGTGACTATAATCTCTATGCTTATTGCTGGTCCTATAGCAGTTTTAGCAGCGTTATACACGTCTTGTTTTGCTTCACCAAGGGCTAAAGAAATTATCAAACCAATTATTGAAATGCTTGCTGCGTTTCCATCAGTTGTTATTGGGTTTTTTGCATTAATGGTAATGGCTACATTTTTTCAAGATATATTTGGATATGAATCTAGATTAAATGCTTTTATTGGTGGTGTCGCAATGGCATTAGCAGCGATTCCTATTATTTATACTATTTCTGAGGATGCGCTGTCTTCTATACCAAAAACATTTACCGAAGCAAGTTTAGCATTGGGAGCCAGTAAATGGCAAACTGCTTTTTTTGTTATTTTGCCAGCCGCTACACCAGGAATATTTGCAGCTTTACTTTTAGGAATTGGTCGAGTTTTTGGAGAAACAATGATTGTACTTATGGCTACTGGAAATGCAGCGCTATCATCACTAAACCCATTTGAAAGTGTACGAACATTTGCAGCTACAATCGGTTCAGAAATGGCCGAAACTGTTTTTGGAGAAACTCATTATAGCGTTTTATTCTTCATAGGGTCATTGCTTTTCATTTTTTCATTTGCATTAAATGCCGTTGCAGAATTTTATGTAAAAGGTAAATTAATCAAAAAATTTCAAGGTAAATAAATCATGAATACAAGTAGTAACGAAACAGAAAGCCACTTTTTTTCAAGTAAAAATAAAGGCGCGGATGTAAAAGGAAAATTTATTATTGGGATTACGCAATTAGCGGTTCTTTTAATTATAACCGTACTTTTTATTATTATAGGAATTATTGTATATGAAGGGCGTGAAAAATTTTCATGGGAATTTATAAGTTCATTCCCTACAAACGGAATGACCGAAGGAGGAATATTTCCAGCTTTAATAGGTACTTTTATTTTAGTTATCGTAATGTCAATTGCCGCAGTTCCTTTTGGGACAATTACAGCGATTTACTTAACGGAATATGCCAAAGAAAACTCAAAATTCGCAGCAGCAGTCCGTTTCTCTATTCGAACTTTGGCCGTTGTACCTTCTATTATTTTTGGTCTTTTTGGTCTTGGTTTTTTTATCCAATTTGTTGGTGGAGGAATAGATAAAACTTTTAACGGTGGTCAGTTGCATTGGGGACAACCAAACATTCTTTGGGCGAGTCTTACCATGGCTTTGTTAACGTTGCCGGTTATTATTGTTTCTGTTGAGGAAGCTTTGAAAACGATTCCTCGTGAATTACGAGAGGCAAGTTTGGCCTTAGGCGCTACAAAATGGCAAACCATTAAAAATGTTGTTCTTCCTGGGTCTATTTCTGGAATTATGACGGGAACAATTTTGGCGGTTAGTAGAGGCGCGGGAGAAGTAGCTCCTATTTTATTTACAGGAGCCGCCTATTATTTAGCGACTTTACCAGCTTCTTTGAGTGATCAATTTATGAACTTAGGATACCACATTTATATCATGTCCACCCAATCTTCTGATGTTGAAAAAACAATGCCTATTCAATTTGCTACGACATTAGTATTGTTATTGCTTACATTATCATTAAACTTAGTTGCTGTACTTATTAGATCCAGAATTAGACGAAGAGCTAAATAATTAAAGCGGACTAATAAATTACATTTTAGATATAACATAATTACATATGAAAGATATAAAAATACAAGTAAATGATTTATCATTATACTATGGAGAAAAAAAGGCATTAAAAGAAATAACAATGCAAATCCCTGCTAATAAAGTTACGGCTTTAATTGGACCTTCAGGATGCGGTAAATCTACTTTTTTAAGATGTATCAATAGAATGAATGATCTAATTCCTGATGTGAAAATTACAGGAAGTATGCTCGTGGAAGGTGTTGATATTTATAATAAGGATGTCGATGTTGTTAATATTAGAAAGAAAATTGGAATGGTTTTCCAAAAGTCAAATCCATTTCCAAAATCTATTTTTGAGAATATTGCTTACGGTCCAAAAATAAACGGAATAAAAGATAAAGCTCAATTGAGCGAAATCGTAGAGACTTCTTTGCGTCAAGCTGCAATTTGGGAAGAAGTAAAAGATAGATTACATGATTCCGCGTTAGGTCTTTCAGGAGGTCAACAACAACGTTTGTGTATTGCAAGAACGTTAGCTGTAAGCCCGGATATTATTCTAATGGATGAACCTGCAAGTGCCTTGGATCCAATATCTACTTCCAAAATAGAGGAATTAGTACATGAATTAAAAGAGCAATATACTATAATTATTGTTACACACAACATGCAACAAGCTGCTAGAACCAGTGATTACACAGCGTTCTTTTATTTGGGTGAGTTAATAGAAATGGGTAAAACTAATGCTATATTTACGAAACCAGAGAAAAAACAGACCGAAGATTATATCACAGGTAGATTTGGATAAAAATTATAATTGGAAACAAGCGTTTTTAAGTCTTGTTTAATATTGTGAATTTTGTAAACTTTGTAAATCTTTAATTAAAAAAAAATGGCGTCACACTTTCAAATAGAATTAGAAAAATTAAAAAATGTTATCCAAAAGATTGGACTTTTGGCAGAAAATCAAGTTGGTGAATCGGTAAGAGCATTGCTTTCTGAACCGGTTTCTGAGGGTAAAGAAGTTAAAAAAATAGAAAATAAAATTGATAAATTAGATGTAAAAATCGATGAAATTTGTCAAAGTATTTTTGCGTTGCAACAACCTGTTGCTTCAGATTTGAGGTTTATCATGTCGGCAATGCAAATTAGTAATGAAATTGAGCGAATTGGTGATTTGGCGATTAGCATTATCAAAAAATCAAAAAACATCAAAGACAAACACGACCTGATTGTCAAATTTAATATTGCTGATCTTGCAAGAAAAGTAGAGATTGTTACCATAAAAGCTAATGAGTGCTTCTTGACTCGTGGTGAAAATACTATTGGGGAAATTTTTATTTTAAACAATACTATAAAAAATGAAACAGAAGATACGATTCATGATATCATAAATGAAATGAAGTCTAATTCTAAAACAGTTGTTTCAGGAACTAATCTTGTCATTGTTTTGAAGCATTTAGAACGTATATCTGAGCATTGTACAAATATCGCCGAATATGTTTATTTTATGATAAACGCTAAAATAATAAAACACGAAAAATTTGACGGTAAGAAATCTGATAATTAATTTATGCCAGATTACTTATAATTGAAATTATTTAGATAAAAAAAACACACTAGTAGTGTACTTTGGAAGTACTATTAGTGTGTTTTTTGCTTATAAATTAATCTGAATAGAAGAGTTTGAGTAGCTGAATTGAAACAGCATTATTTTTTTTCAAAAACCTGAAACAGGGATTCCCAATTCAGTACAGCGTCTATTTGTGGTAGTCCTTTAAAATTCTCGATTTCAAGTAAGTTTTCTATTTTAAAATTGTCTTGCTCTGCATAAGGAACTAAACCTTCTCCTTTATATTTTTTTGCCAAATATTCCTGCTCGTATTGCCCTGGAGTAGGAATAAAAAATGCTTTTTTGTCTAATTTTGCCAAGTCCATAACGGTTGTATAACCTGATCTGCATAGAACTTTGTCACTTTCGTTAAAAGCTTGCTCCAGCTGACGCGTATTCATAAAATTATAATAGGTGACATCTCCTATTTGTTCCTTTATTTGGTTTTTTTCGACGACTCCTTTAATGAAAATTGTTTTTCCAGAATATCTCAAAATTTCTATTTTCAATTTCTCTTCTAAAATGCCTCTTTGTGGTTCAGGTCCCGAAAGAATGATCATTAAATCATACTTTATTTCGGTTTGTTTTTTGTGCAAACGGCTTAAAGGACCTATGTATTTAATGTCTAAATTGGTTTTTTCTAAATGTCCCAGTGCGCCAGTCAAATTTGGTTTTGTAGAAAAGTCGGGAACCCAACAAGTGGTATATTTTTTTATTATATTTTGGTGCATTTTACTCGTTAACCAAGTTGTATTTCCTGTCATTACATTCAATTGATGGGTCATAAACACGGAAGGTATTTTTTTGCTAAAAACACCTAGCCGATTGTCTGAAATAATACCGTCAATTTCATATTTCTTAATCCATTCTTTTACCATTTTTTTCTCATTATAAATGGCTTGGATCATCTTGGGACAACTTTTAAATAATTTCCATTTAAAATTTTTACCGTTTTTGGCGTATTCTATTTGGTAGGAAGGAAGTTCAAGGAATTGTAGATAAGGAAACTCTTTCCGCAATAATTCAAGCGCAATTCCATCAGAAGCAATTATGGGAATATAGTTATTATCCTGTAAAGCCTTTATAATTGGAATACATCGCGTAGCATGCCCCAAACCCCAATTTAATGGAGCAATCAAAATAGTCTTGCTGTATGCGTTCAAATCCATTGGTAAATATAGCTAGTAGTTTCTAATGGGGAAGATACACAAACTAGTGGTTTTTTTGTATTTGCAAAATATTATCAAACCATTAAGTTATCAATTTAATTTTTTTTTTAGGTTCTAAATAAAAAGAGACTGTCATTTGACAGTCTCTTTTTGTGGTTTTTAGAATTAAATTAATCTTGAATGTAGGTTTTGTTTCCTTTTGAGTTTATATAATATTTGCCTCCTCTTGGACCGGTGTATACCTTTTTACCGTTATACTCACCTGTAACCTTGTCTGGAACAGCGGGGGCTTTTTCGTTTGACTCTTTAATTTTAGCAGCGGGCTTTTTAGTTTTTGCAGTTGTTTTTTCTTTATTAATCTTTTCTGCCTTTTTTTCTGTTTTGACAGCCTTTTCATTGACTTCTGTAGCTTTTACTTTCGCAGCGCTTTTTGTTTTAGCTGCTTTTTCTTTGCTTTCTGCAGCCATAGTTTTTACATTGCTTCTTGCTTTCGCGACCTTTTGATTTTCTTCTTTAGCATTGGCTTTTACATCACTTTTTGCTTTTGAAACTGTCTTTTTGGCTTCTTTGGTAGCACTTTCCGCTTTTGCCGTTTTAGCTTTCTCATCACTTTTCGCTTTAGCAGCTATTACTTTTGCTTCGGCCTTCGCTTTAGCATCGCTTTTTGCTTTAGCTGCTTTTTCTTTGGCTTCGGCTTTGGCTTTGGCTATTTTTTCTGTTTTAGCTTTAGCTTTTTGCTTTTCAGCAGCAGTTTCTTGTGCATAAAAAGTACTGGATAAAATAAACACAAAACATAATAACAATAATTTTTTCATGACGTTAAAGTTTTTAAAGTTGTTGTTTTAAATCTAATTCTACATAAATTTAACAATTTAATTCTGAATATTTACGTAAAACGCTAGAAATAAGCCCTTAACTGCACGCTTCCTGTGTGGATAGTCTGACTAGATTCACTTTTTCTACCTTGGTAATTTAAATTGATATCTAAAAATTGAGTTAGGTTTTTCTGCAAAAGGAATCTCCAAGTCAAGTTTTGCCCAGTTTGAAGTCCTTCCAGCATTTGAAAACCAACTGAGGAGAATTCATTTCCTTTAAATTTATTTTGGTAAAAGGATATTTCACCATTCATAGTGAATTTTTTATTACTCGCATAAGAAAAGGAAGTTCCCAAGCGATTTTGTAATAATGTTTCTAAATTCCCAATTTGGTTTTCTTTGTTTTGCCATTCATAAAATAAATCCCAACTGGTATTTTTAGAAAATAAATAACTGATTTTTGGAGCCAATTGATACCCATTTACTTCATAATTTTTTTCAGTAAAATTCTCTGATGCAATTGAGGTTTGGATTGTTTTTGCGAAAAAATTGAACAACCAACTTTTCTTATATAAATTAGTGTATTGTAATTGATGAGAACTGTTTCTGGCTTCCTGTGACCCTATAGATAATAAGTTTTTTGTCTGGTTTTGTAAATAGGTGTAAGCGACGGAATTATTCTGCTTACCTCGATTAAAATACAAACTGTTTCGGAAACTGGAATTCAATCCCAACACATTTTCTTTGGAAGAACTAAAGGGATTTAATTCGAAATTATTGCCGTCACTTTTTGTTTTTCGGTCAATTATAAATGCCGTTTGGTTATAAAAATAAGACAGCAGTTTTTTTAATCCAAGTTCGTTTTGCCATTGATTTGGGTTTAGCGTAACGGATTGTGAAAATTTATTTTGATGTGTTTTTATATAAATTCGATTAGGCAGGAAAATCCTAATGTACTTAGCCTGATCGATAAATGGGGCGATTTCAAATTCTTGTAATTCCTGAATTCCATTGGCATTATAATCATTCCAAGTGTACACTCCTTGACCGGCTGGAACTTCCAGATAAGTAAATTCCTGTTGCGGAATACTTCCGGAATTTGTTTCATATACGGTTGCATTTTGAATCAATTGATTGAAAAAGCGATCGGTGTAAATTATTCTGGAATTCAACGATGACTCGCTTTTTTTAGTGGAATTCACAAAATCTAAATTTCTGTAATTGACATAAATCGATAAATCGCTTTTGTTTGTTTGAATCAATTTAGACTTCAAAAAATACGTTTGGGAATTATTTACTCTTTGCAAAATCCTCCCGGCAGTTTGGGATTGTAAACTGTCATTTTTTCGGTTTAAATAGCCCAATTCTACGAAAACTTTAGTGCTGTCGCCACGACCAGTGAAAAAGCTGTATTCCGTAAATCTTTGGCTTAAAGCCAAAAATTGATTTGTTGTTTTATCTTTTTCCTGATTATCCTCTAATCTCAAACTGCTTCCAACCCAGTTTTTATTGAAATGATACCTAGTTTGTGTTTGGTTTCTAAGGAATTTTGATGAAGAAATAATGCCATCGCTGTTTAAGAAACTGCCATGGTTTTGAAAAGTCCAATTTTTTAAACGTAATAAACCATTTAGAATATGTCTGCTGCCCGAAAAACTCTCCGAAAAATCTAATTTTTCAAATTGATAGGTTAACAATCCTTTATTTTGTGTTCCTTCTTTTTCATTTAAAATAAAATTTAAGCCTGAAACTAAGTAACTTTGATTGCCAATTGCAGTAGTTCCCAGATTCCAATCTCTATCGAATTCAATGGTATAAAGGCGTTCAACAGACCTAAAATCTTTTTGTACAAATTGATAATTGGCAAAAGCATCAACGTTCCATTTCTTTGAAAACAAGCGTTGTTTCAAGTTTATTTTTCCTGCAAGACCTTTGTTATTGGTGTCGTCCATCGAAGAGAACAAATTCTTATCATTGTTGCTGACTCCTAATTCAAAATCAACAGCAGTTTTTTCGGTGGGTTTGTATTTTCCAAGGAATGTAGCGACTTGGATTTTCGTAGGGGCTACTAATTGAATAATAGGTTCGTAATTTCCTTGCGGAACTCCATTTGGCTGGACATATTCATAGATTCTGCCATTAGCAGCCGAATTTGTCAAAATATAATTTCCCTTATTGTTTCCCACAAAACTAAACCGGACGTTGAATAGTTCGTCTTGAGCATTATTTGAATATTCAAAAATCTCCGTTGAATTGACAATTGTTTTTTTATACAGCACTTTGTTTTCTGAATAGGTATCTGCATAAGCAGACGGAGCTACCATCAAATCGGGATTATCTCCTGAATTTACTAATATTTGAGCTTGTTCCTTGGAGAGATTTTGTTGTAAAGGTTGGTTTTTTAAATCATTTTCGGAGTATAAGTAACTGCCAAAACTCCATTTTTCATTTTCATGAGTGGCTCCCGCATAAGTAACAAAGCGAGTATAATTTCTATCGGAATATTGGTATTCTATAGTAATTCGCATTTCGGAAGTAATGGTAAAAAGTGGCGTAAATACGATTTCACCAGCATTATAATCTATGGTATAATCATTGTTTTCCCCTCGTTTCAATAAAACGCCATTTACATAAACCCGCTCCGATCCTGAGATAACAAGAACATATAATTCACCATTTTGCCCTTTTAATTTATACGGACCTTGATTGCCTTCTTGGCCTGTAAAATTACTTTTGGCATATTGCCCTTTAACAAGCGCTGCCGATGCAAAAATATTGGTTTTACTATTTTCCGTTCCAAAGTCGAAACTGGTAGCCAGTCCTTGTACTTTTTTATTGAAATTAAGGAATTGCGTTTTCTTGTTTTCAAGAAATATATCCCCAGCTCTTATGTTCCATTTATCGCTGAACAACTCCATAAATACATTGTCGAATTGATCTAGTTTTTGGGAGTAACCGCCATCTTGCAAAGGGATGTTACTGTCTTGCAAGGAAGCTCTTAGGCTAACTTTCTCGGATAGTTTGCCTGTAATTTGTAAATCTAAATTTGAATTTAAGACAGTATTCTGGTTGTTACCGACCGTTACTCCGCGGGTAATGCTCCCCGAAGTATTTAATCCGTCAAAAGGAACGTTTTTCTTCTGTGTCTCTGTTTCAACTTTATATAATTTTCCGGACGTGGCTTCGTTACTCACTACTCGACTTGGGTCATAAATGCGATATTCCTTTGTCAGAAATTCGGGTAGTTTGAGGTAGTGAATCGTTATGGAATCAGAAGGAGGTAGATAATTTTCGCTAAGTAATAAGGTGGCTTTTTGAAAATT
Source organism: Flavobacterium sp. CG_23.5 (assembly GCF_017875765.1). Lineage (NCBI taxonomy): Bacteria > Pseudomonadati > Bacteroidota > Flavobacteriia > Flavobacteriales > Flavobacteriaceae > Flavobacterium > Flavobacterium sp. CG_23.5. The sequence continues at coordinate 2,627,375 of NZ_JAGGNA010000001.1, forward strand.
TATTTTATAAAATAACGTCTCGATTGGTTTGTCATTGGCGTCAAGCAATTTAAAAAAACTAGAATTAATGCCTTCACTTTCAAGATGAATGGTGTCACGCGAAGCAAGAATTTTTTTGGTTTTGTATAACGAATTAGTTTCCTGGGCTTGTAGTCCAGAAAAAAAGCCGATGACCACCCAGAAAAGTAATTTTTTCAACATAGATACAATAACTCGAAAGTATCAAAAGTAGTATTAATAATTGTTAAATTGACCGTTGTGATTCTTTTGATTTTTGAAAGATAAAAAGCAATTTTTATGACTTCGTATAAATAAAAAATGGAAGCCACAGTAAGACTTCCATTATTCGGGTAAGAAATATATAACTTATTCTTTGGTGACTACTTGCATGGTTTCTCGACTCACTTGTTTTAACAAAACCACTTTGTCTTTTTCAACAGTTTGTGCTGCATTATCATTGAAATGTCTAATGGTATATAAAGTTACATTTTCTTCAAAATCAACTTTAAATTTTTTGGATAAAATGGCTTTTAAGTCTTTGAAATTGCCAAATTTATCTTCAACACAAACAGAAAAACTAATGGCAGAATTCTGAATTAAGTTTACTTTGAGCTTGAATTGGTGAAACAACGCAAAAATTTCGCTGATATTTTCTTCCATGATAAAAGAGAAATCTATCGATGAAAGCGAAATCAAGAGTTGGTTCCTTTTTACAATAAAACAAGGTAAATAAGGTTCTAAATCGGCACCTTTGGCAACACGAGTTCCTGGTAATAATGGATTAATAAAAGATTTTACGTACAAAGGAATCTCCTTTTTTTGCAAAGGTTGAAGTGTTTTTGGGTGAATAACGGTAGCGCCATAAAACGCTAATTCGATTGCTTCACGATACGAAATTTGATTCAGCAAACTTGCGTTTTCAAAATATCTCGGGTCAGCATTCATAACTCCTGGAACATCTTTCCAGATTGTTACGCTTTCTGCATTAAGGCAATAAGCAAAAATGGCAGCGGTATAATCAGAACCTTCACGACCTAAAGTGGTGGTGAAATTATTTGCATCAGATCCCAAGAATCCTTGAGTAATATTCAGAATTTTTCTTTTTACAGTTTTGGAAATGTTTTTTTGTGTCAATTCCCAATCTACTTCCGCATCTCTATAATTGGCGTCGGTTTTTATGAAATTGCGCACATCCAGCCATTGTGTTTTTATTCCCATAAAACTCATAAAATGACTCAGGATAGTGGTCGAAATTAATTCACCATAACTTACAATTTGATCGTAAACGAAATTGTAATTTGGAGATTTATTATGAGCCAAAAAATATTCTAAATCTGTAAATAGTGAATTAACAGCAGCGAAAACTGCATTTTTTTCATCCTCAAATAAATCCATTAAGATTTGATTGTGGTATTTTTTTACTTCTTGAACCGAAGAATTTAATTCAGCTGATTTATCGAAATAATTTTTAATAACCAGCTCCAATGCATTTGTAGTCTTTCCCATGGCAGAAACCACCAACAATACATCTTCATAACCCACTTTTTGTAAAACGTCATAAACGTTTTTAATTCCTTCCGCGTCTTTCACAGAAGCACCACCAAATTTGAATACTCTCATATTTTTTAAACAAAAAAATTTGTAATTTTATTTCAATCTATTGTCTACAAAATAGTTGATTCCTTCCTCATCCATTTGTGCCAAATACCAATTTTTCAGGACTTTTGCACCTGATTTTTCATAAAATTCGATCGCAGGTGTATTCCAGTCCAGAACATGCCAGTCAATTCTTCGAACATTGTCTCTCTTACCTTGTTTGATAATTTCTGAATACAAAGCGTAGCCTAATCCAGTGCCTCTCATCTTGTCTTTTACCACTAGATCTTCAAGGTGGATTATTTTTCCTTTCCAGGTGGAATAACGATAATAATACAATGCAATACCTACGATTTCGTCCTCAACTTCGGCTACAAAAACTTGAAATAAAGGAGTTGTGCCAAAACCATCGCGAACTAAATCATCTACGGTTACAAGAACAGCATCTGGTTCTTTTTCAAATTCGGCTAATTCTTGTATTAGACCTAGAACAGCGCGCATGTCTTCTGGTTTTCCTTTTCTGATATTCATAAATCCTTATTTTTAATGTTTTAAATTGATCGAAATAAAGCTTTATACCTTAAAATTCGGCGATTTTTAAAGCAAATATACAATACTGCTAAACTAAGTAAATTTTATTCAAATCATTTTCACAAAAAAACCGATATTTGTGACTTCAAAATAACTACAACGATTTCGTAATGGAAGAACGCAACAGAACACTAGGTGAATTTATCATCGAAAACCAAAATGCTTTTCAATATTCGTCAGGCGAATTATCCCGAATTATCAACTCCATCCGACTGGCTGCAAAAGTGGTCAACTACAAAGTGAATAAAGCCGGATTAGTGGATATAATAGGCGCTGCCGGAGAACAAAATATTCAAGGAGAAGATCAACAGAAACTGGATGTATATGCCAATGAAGTTTTTATTCAAACTTTGATAAATAGAGAAATTGTTTGCGGTATCGCTTCAGAAGAAAATGATGATTTCATCACTGTAGAAGGAAGCGACAAAAGCCATAATAATAAGTATGTGGTTTTAATGGATCCGCTTGACGGGTCATCAAATATTGATGTGAATGTATCGGTTGGAACCATATTTTCTGTTTATAGAAGAGTAACTCCGATAGGTACTCCAGTTACAATCGAAGATTTTTTACAACCGGGAATCAATCAAGTGGCCGCTGGATACGTGATTTATGGAACTTCTACAATGCTGGTTTATACTACTGGGCATGGCGTAAACGGATTTACTTTAAACCCAGCAATTGGAACGTTTTATTTATCTCATCCCAACATGCAGTTTTCTAAAGATGGACATATTTATTCCATAAATGAAGGAAACTATGTTCATTTCCCACAAGGTGTGAAAGATTACATTAAATATTGTCAGCTGGAAGAAGAGGATAGACCGTATACTTCTCGTTATATAGGAAGTTTAGTTTCCGATATTCATAGAAATATGATAAAAGGAGGGATTTATATTTATCCTACCAGTTCTAAAGCTCCAAAAGGGAAATTGCGTTTATTATATGAATGCAATCCAATGGCGTTTATTGTAGAACAGGCTGGAGGAAAAGCTTCGGACGGTTTTGGGAGTATTATGGAAATTATACCTACGGAATTACATGAGCGTGTTCCTTTTTTCTGCGGAAGCTCCAATATGGTAGAAAAAGCAGAAGATTTTATGCAAAAAGCAAAATTGAGCAAGTACTAAAAACAAAATCTATAAAAAAAAGCTTCCGCCATGGCGGAAGCTTTTTTATTTATGAATGCTTCAACATTTCAGTGACGAAAGCATCTAAATCTACTTTTTCATCTACCAATATCATTGCTTTTTCAATGATGTAATCCACGTTTTCCGGAGTAAAACCTAATGCTAATCCGATTTTTCTTAACAACAAATCTTGTTTGTCTCCTAAATGGTGATCAACATGAACCATTCTGGCTAAATCGAACAAACGCTCTAGTCTTTGCTCATGCAAATACGGAGGATTGATAGGATATTTTAATGGGTTTTCTAAAATTTCTGCATATTCTGCTGGAGAAATTTCTAGTTTTAAAGCTAGTTTGTTTAAAAACTCTTTTTCCTCTGGAGCAAATTTTCCATCTGCAAGTGCCACACGAACAATAGCTGAAAAATGACCTTTATTTCTTTGTTTGAATTCGCTATCAAATAAATCTGAAAATGACATAATTATAATTTTTTATCTTACAAAGATAAATCTATTTTTAAATTTATTGATTTTAATTTTCTTATAAATTTTGTTTTCTCAATTTGAGCTTTTTTAAGCAATGATTTATTTTTTGAAATCAATCATTTTCAAAATTAATCGTAAGTTTACAAACCCAATCTCAACCTATATTATTTACTATGTCAGAATTTTGGATTTATTTTCAAATAGGATTAAAACATGTTTTGGATATTCATGCTTATGATCATGTTTTGTTTTTAATAGCTTTAACAGTTCCGTTCTTATTTAAGGACTGGCAACGAATAGTATTGCTGGTGTCAATGTTCACAATTGGTCATACTTTGGCTCTATTATTGTCAATATTTGGAATAATTGCCATTAAAGTTAATGTGGTCGAATTATTAATTCCAATAACCATATTAATCGTAGCTTTGTTTAGCATTTTTACATCAGGGAAATCAAATAAAAAAGAAAGCATAAATCTGGTATTTTTTATCACTCTTTTCTTTGGAATAATTCATGGTTTGGGTTTTTCAAATTATTTTAAATCGATACTTGGCGGCAGCCCCAGCTCGAAATTATTACCGTTGTCTGAATTTGCATTGGGTATTGAAGCGGCTCAAATCGTAGTTGTTTTTGTTGTTTTGGTTCTATCCTATATTGTGCAAACGGTTTTTAGATTTTCTAAAAGAGACTGGACTTTGGTCATGTCAGCGTTTATAATAGGAGTAGTTTTACCAATGATTGTAGAAAGTAAAATCTGGATTAGATAAAAAATGGAATTAGGTAAATTAAATAAATACGATAAAGCGTATCTTAGGATTGCAACAGAATGGGGTCTTTTGTCGTATTGTAAAAGAAAACAAGTGGGCGCAATAATCGTTAGAGATCGAATGATAATCTCCGATGGTTATAACGGGACGCCTTCGGGATTTGAAAATTGTTGTGAAGATAATGAAGGATTAACACGCTGGGATGTGTTGCATGCTGAAGCAAATGCTATTTTAAAAGTGGCACGATCGACACAGTCTTGTGAAGGAGCGACATTGTATATTACGCTTTCTCCATGTAAAGAATGCAGTAAATTAATTCACCAATCCGGGATAAAAAGAGTTGTGTATCATAATGGATATCGAGATGATTCAGGAATTCAATTTTTGATAAAAGCAGGAATAGAAGTAGAGCATATTCCTATATTAGAAGAGTAAATGAAAATTAATAATAAATACCTGCCCATATATTTTTGCGTAACTCTTGCTTTAGGAGTTATTCTGGGGAGTGTATTGAGTTTTTCAAACCAAAATCAATTTTTTGCCAAAAACAATTCTAAAAATAAGCTGAATAGACTTATTGATTTTATTAATAACGAGTATGTAGATAGCGTAAATACCGATTCTATAGTAAATCTTACCGTTGATAATATTTTGGCAAAATTGGATCCACATTCCGTTTATATTCCGCCAACTGAGCAAGCAGAAGTTGTTGAAAGCATGAAAGGAGACTTTGTAGGTATTGGGGTGAATTTCTACATGTATAATGATTCTGTTGCCATAATAAAAACTGTTGAAAATGGCCCTTCGGCAAAAGCTGGAGTAAAAGCAGGCGACCGGATTTTGTATGCTGACAAAACCAAATTATTTGGACGTAAATTGCCTAATGATAGTTTGTTTTCCAAATTAAAAGGATCAATAGGTTCTGTTATTGAACTTACGGTTTACAGAAAATCAGAAGGTAAAAAGATTAAAGTAAAAATAAAAAGAGATGTAATTCCGCTTAAAAGTGTTGATGTTTCTATGCTTTTGAAAAATAATACGGGTTACATAAAAATCAATCGATTTGCTGAAACTACGTATAACGAGTTTGCAGCAGGGCTTTTGAGTTTGAAAAAACAAGGCGCCAGATCATTGATAATAGACGTGCGCGATAATGGCGGAGGCTATATGGAAGAAGCTATCGCGATAGCCGATGAGTTGTTGAAAGACAAACAATTAATTGTTTTCACCAAAAATAAAAAAGGTACTATTGAAAAAACATTTGCCACAAAACTAGGAAGTTTTGAAACCGGAAATGTATATGTGTTGATTAATGAAAATAGTGCGTCTGCCAGTGAAATTCTCGCTGGAGCAATCCAAGATAATGACAGAGGAACTATTGTAGGACGCAGATCTTTTGGTAAAGGATTAGTACAACGAGAAATGGATTTTGAGGATGGTTCGGCAGTGCGATTGACTATTGCCAGATATTACACTCCAACGGGACGTTCCATACAAAAACCGTATTCAAAAGGGAATGAAGATTATTTCAAAGAATCGGATGCGCGTTTTCAAAACGGAGAATTATACAGTAAAGACAGTATAAAAGTTTCGGACACATTGAAGTTCAAAACTAAAAAAGGTAAAATTGTTTACGGCGGTGGCGGAATTGTTCCTGATGTTTTTGTGCCTCTTGAAGTGGAACATGGCAGTGAAAGTACGGCTTATTTGTTGGAATCAGGTATTGTGGGGCATTTTGTTTTCGAACAATTAGATGCCAACAGGAATATTTTTAAAGGCTTGACTTTTCAACAGTTTAAAGCTAAAATGGATGCAACCGATGTGTATTTTAATTCTTTTCAAAAATACATTTTTCAAAACGGATTGGATTTGAAATTTGGAAAAAGCAAGTCTTTTGTAAAACGTTACATCACCGCAGAATTTGCGCGCCAACTATACGGTGAAAATTATTACTATGAAATTGTATTGAAAGAAGATGCGATGATAAAAGCAATTTTGAAATAGAAATAACTCAATTATGGTTTATTGAGAATTGCGACTTATCTTATACTGTCGTGATAATGAGTCTGCACTCCGCCATTCCACAAGGTAAGAATGTCAGTAGCAACTGCGGCACCACTTCCGGCAGCAATGGCTAATTGACTTCTATGTCCCGCTAAAGTTCCAATCACATAAATTCCATCAGCAACTTTTTGGTCATTGTTTTTTAGCTGAATTCGTTGTTTCTCAGGGAGTGATTTTAGATGTGGTTCCACGTACTGCATTAAACCTTCAATTGCAAAAGTATTGGCAGAGCCAATCCCTACAACAATTGTTTTTGTTTTGTAAGTATTCCTATTTGTAGTGACTAAGAATTCTGGAAATTCCCCTTCGATTTTAAACACTTTTTCGTTTGGAATTTGTGCAATATGAGGATAAGTTTCGGAAAGATGCTGGATACTTTTAACTAATAAATGGGAGCCTAAAGTACCTGGTGCAATTCCATACGCATTATTAAATATCGCATCCTGAAGAGAGGATGCTTTTTGATGGGTAAAAATCCCAATTTTTTTATCGGATGCAAATGCTTTATTTTTTGCAGAACCCAAAACGAGTGCGCATGACATTCCCGAGACACCGCCACCTAGAATTAAAACGTCAAGCAGATTAGAATTTGTCATTCATTTTTTCTTCAATTTTTTTAGACATTCTAAAAATCAAAAGAATTAAAACGGCACACAAAGAAGCGGCAACACCTATAATAGCATATAGGCTATTACCTTGAAAGGGATGGCTAAAATCAAGTAAAGTAACATTAAATATGATTAAAGCTAAGGCTAAAAACACGAGTATGTTAGTGAAGATTTTCATGATATTTTTTTGTTTTTTAATGAAAAATTTAAGATTATTTATTTAAAAAATTTATTTTAATAAAAATCAAATATTTTTATGCATTGTTGCGTTATGGGGTAAATTTAGGTAAATTTATTTTACACAAACAAACCTTTAACATTAGCAGCGAATAATTTAACAGCGATGGCTAGAAGAACTACTCCAAAAGTCTTTCTAATTACCCCTAATCCGTTTTCGCCTAATAGTTTTTCGATTCTCGCAGAGGATTTCAATACGGCATACACCAGAATGATATTTAGAATTATGGCAACAACAATATTAATAGTTTGAAATTCCGCTTTCAAGGATAATAAAGTGGTCATAGTTCCGGCTCCGGCAACAAGCGGGAACGCTATTGGGACTATTGATGCAGAGCTAGCGGCTTCATCGCGATACAAGCGGATGCCTAAGATCATTTCTAATGCCAAGAAAAACAAAACAAAAGATCCTGCAACGGCAAAAGAATTAACATCGATTCCAATTAAATTTAAAAATTCTTCACCTACAAAAAGAAAGACAATCATAATGGCTCCTGAAGCTAAAGTTGCTTTTTCTGATTCGATATGTCCAAATTTCGCTCTTAAATCGATGATAATGGGGATAGTACCAATAATGTCAATTACAGCAAAAAGGACCATACTTACGGTTACAATTTCTCTGATGTCAAATCCTATCATAGCTTTTTTAGTTGTAAAGTTAAACTTTTTGGTATATTATCAGTTAAAATATAAAGGTATTGCGATATTTTTAAGCCTTTTTTTAAACTAATAAAAAATAATTTTTTTCTGTAAAGTATTCAATGTGAATGGGATTTTCTCACTGGGAGATGCGATTTGTATAGAAGGTTAAAATTGGCTTTTAACTAAAAAATTCAACATTCTTCACCTATCTTTGCACCTTTAATCACAGTACCCCAAAAGAATGTTTCAATTAGGAAAAACCATTGTCTCTGAAGACATACTCGGAAAAGATTTTGTTTGCAATTTATCAGCTTGTAAAGGCGCCTGTTGTGTAGATGGCGACGCTGGAGCTCCGTTGAGTCTTGAAGAAACAAAAATTTTGGAGGAAATTTATCCTAAGGTTAAACCCTTTTTACGCAAACAGGGGATTGCAGCAATTGAAGCGCAAGGAACTTGGGTAACCGGAACTGATGGTGAACTTGAAACACCCTTAATTGACAATAAAGATTGTGCTTATGTTATTTTTGATGGCAAAACGGCTCTTTGTGGTATCGAACAAGCCTATAATCAAGGAATAATTGACTGGAAAAAACCTGTTTCCTGTCATCTGTACCCAATCCGTGTGAAAGACTTTACCGAGTTTGCCGCTGTCAATTATGACAAGTGGGATATTTGCGACCCAGCCTGTTCACTAGGTCAGGAACTTGAAGTACCAGTGTATAAATTTGTCAAAGAAGCGTTGATAAGAAAGTTTGGTGAAGACTGGTACGCAGAGCTGGAAAAAGTAGCTTTGGACATGAAAAAATAAATTCAAAATACTGAATTTATTTCTTGTTTTTTATTTTTTAAATCCTATATTTTACGGGGCTTTGCCTACTTTTTTGTTTTTTAATTCACTGATGTTCAGATTTTTAAAAAAATCAGCAAAAATATTCCGATTTACCCCATTTGTTAAAAACTATCGCCGATTGTGAATAAGTTTGACTTTTATTAGTCGCAATATTTTACAATCTTTGTAACTCTCGAAAAGCATAAAATTTCGTTAAAATCTCAAAAAAAACACACACTTATAATGGCGCAACTAGAACCAATTTTACAAGAAAATAAAAATCGTTTCGTAATTTTTCCTATCAAACACCATGATATTTGGGAATGGTACAAGAAAATGGAAGCTAGTTTTTGGACTGCTGAAGAAATAGATTTGTCTCAGGATTTAAATGACTGGAATAACAAGCTTTCTGATGAGGAACGTTATTTTGTAAAACACATTCTTGCTTTTTTTGCTGCTTCTGACGGAATTGTAAATGAAAATTTAGCTGAAAATTTTGTGAACGAAGTACAATATGCGGAAGCAAAATTCTTTTACGGTTTCCAAATCATGATGGAAAACATTCATAGCGAAACCTATTCGTTATTGATTGACACCTATGTAAAAGATGAAGCGGAAAAAGATGAATTGTTCAATGCTTTAGAAGTTTTTCCTGCTATTAAGAAAAAAGCAGACTGGGCTTTGAAATGGATTGAATCGGATTCGTTTGCCGAAAGATTGATTGCATTTGCTGCTGTAGAAGGAATTTTCTTTTCGGGAGCATTTTGTTCTATTTATTGGTTGAAAAAACGTGGATTAATGCCAGGATTGACATTTTCTAACGAATTAATTTCTCGTGACGAAGGAGTTCACTGTGACTTTGCAGTGCATTTACACAACCATCACTTGGTAAATAAAGTGCCAAAAGAAAGAATTAGAAGCATTATTGTAGATGCTTTAAATATCGAAAGAGAGTTTATTACAGAATCGCTTCCGGTGAGTTTAATTGGGATGAATGCGGTGTTGATGACGCAATATTTAGAATTTGTTGCCGATAGATTATTAGTAGAATTAGGTTGCGACAGAGAATACAATACTACAAATCCTTTTGATTTTATGGATATGATTTCGCTTCAAGGGAAAACAAATTTCTTTGAAAAGAAAGTAGCCGAATATCAAAAAGCTGGGGTTATGAATACTGACAGTGATGCTCAAAAAATATCTTTTGACGCAGATTTTTAATTTTTTTAACCATTAAGGAATGAAGGTTTATTATGCTCTGGCTTACTTTTTCTAAACAGCTTAATTTTAAACAGCATTTTGAAGTCATAATACTTTACTGAATTTCTTCATGCTTCTGTTGCACTAGCCCAGATAGTAGTGGAAATCCTTTTTTACGTCAGTTCGAGTTCGCTTGCAAAGCGAGTATCGAGAACAAGTAAAAAAGATTGCAACGGATAGCTGGACACGAGCAGAGCGAACTGACGAAGTAAATAGCTCCAAAAAAAGCAAAACCTAAAAAATTTTGCGCCTTAGTGCCTTCGTGGCAAAACAAAAGATGCTGAAATGAATTCAGCATAAACAAATAACGAAAAACAGCGAAGGGATTTTCTGTTTTAAAAACAAACAAACTTATGTACGTAGTAAAAAGAGACGGCCACAAAGAGCCCGTAATGTTCGACAAAATCACAGATAGAATTAAAAAACTATGTTATGGTTTAAATGATTTAGTAGATGCCGTGAAAGTGGCAATGCGAGTAATTGAAGGGCTTTATGATGGAGTTTCTACGTCAGAATTAGATAATTTAGCAGCCGAAACCGCGGCTTCGATGACGATTGCGCATCCTGATTATGCACAATTGGCAGCGAGAATTGCGATTTCGAATTTGCATTCCAATACAAAAAAATCATTTTCGGAAACAATGAACGATATGTTTCATTATGTAAATCCGAGAAACGGTCAAGACGCACCATTGTTGTCTGACGAAGTGCATAAAGTGATTATGGAAAATGCTGAATTTTTGGATTCGCATGTAATATATAACAGAGATTTCAACTACGATTATTTTGGTTTTAAAACATTGGAACGTTCGTATTTGCTAAAAATAAATGGTAAAATCGTTGAACGTCCGCAACATATGTTGATGCGTGTTTCAGTTGGGATTCACTTAGACGATTTGAAATCAGTGATTGAAACGTACGACTTAATGTCGAAAAAATTCTTCACACACGCGACGCCAACGTTGTTCAATGCGGGTACACCAAAACCACAAATGTCTTCTTGTTTCCTTTTGGCGATGCAAGACGATAGCATTGATGGGATTTACGACACGTTGAAACAAACGGCGAAAATTTCGCAATCAGCTGGTGGAATTGGACTTTCTATTCACAACGTTCGTGCAACGGGAAGTTATATTCGTGGTACAAACGGAACATCAAACGGAATTGTTCCTATGTTGAGAGTTTTCAACGATACAGCAAGATATGTAGATCAAGGTGGTGGAAAACGCAAAGGAAGTTTTGCGATTTACATCGAAACTTGGCATGCGGATATTTTCGAGTTTTTGGACTTAAAAAAGAATACCGGAAAAGAAGAAATGCGCGCCAGAGATTTATTCTTTGCGATGTGGACTTCGGATTTATTCATGAAAAGAGTACAGGAAGACAGTTATTGGACTTTGATGTGCCCTAATGAATGTCCAGGATTGTATGACGTATATGGCGAAGAATTTGAAGCGATGTATATTGATTACGAGAAACGTGGAAAAGGTAGAAAAACCATCAAAGCACATGAATTGTGGGAGAAAATTCTGGAATCGCAAATCGAGACCGGAACGCCTTACATGCTATATAAAGATGCAGTTAACAGAAAATCAAACCAGAAAAATCTAGGTACCATTCGTTCATCGAATTTGTGTACGGAAATTATGGAATTCACTTCCAAGGATGAAATCGCGGTTTGTAACTTGGCTTCGCTTTCGTTACCAATGTTTGTTGAAAACAAAAAATTCAATCACGAATTATTATTTACCGTTACAAAACGGGTGACCAGAAACTTGAATAAAGTTATTGACAGGAATTATTATCCGGTAAAAGAAGGAGAGAATTCTAATAAACGCCACAGACCAATAGGTCTTGGAGTGCAAGGATTGGCGGATGCGTTCATTATGTTGCGTTTACCATTTACCAGTGATGAAGCCAAAAAACTGAACCAAGAAATTTTCGAAACCCTCTATTTTGCTGCTGTAACCGCTTCTATGGAAATGGCTAAAGAAGAAGGTCCGTATTCTAGTTTTCAAGGATCGCCAATGTCTCAAGGGGAATTCCAATACAATATGTGGGGAATGAAAGATGAGGAATTATCAGGTCGTTGGGATTGGTCTTCGTTGAGAAAAGAAGTAATGGAACATGGAGTTCGTAACTCGTTATTAGTGGCTCCAATGCCAACTGCTTCGACTTCTCAAATTTTGGGTAACAACGAAGCATTTGAACCGTATACTTCTAATATTTACACCAGAAGAGTGCTTTCGGGAGAATTTATTGTGGTGAACAAGCATTTGTTACACGATTTAGTGGAACGCGGTTTGTGGAACGAAACATTGAAACAAGAATTAATGCGAAATAACGGTTCGGTTCAAGACCTGAATATTCCGCAGGATTTGAAAGAATTGTACAAAACCGTTTGGGAAATGTCAATGAAAGACATTATCGATATGTCACGCCAACGTGGTTATTTTGTGGATCAATCGCAATCGTTGAATTTATTCATGCAAAATGCCAATTATTCTAAATTGACTTCGATGCATTTCTACGCTTGGCAATCTGGATTGAAAACAGGAATGTATTATTTAAGAACAAAAGCTGCGGTGGATGCGATTAAATTTACATTGAACAACGATAAAAAAGCAGAGCCAATTGAAATCAAAGAGCAACCAGTTGTGGAGCGATTAGAGTCAATTGCCGTTTTAAACGAACCCGTTGAAATGACTGCAGACGAATACAAAGCAATGATCGAATTGGCAAAAAACGCCGGTCCTGATGAATGCGAAATGTGTGGGTCTTAATTATTAATAATTGAAATATTATTTATTTATTGATGAGAGTGGAGATCATGGTTTAAAAACTATTGACGAAAGTTTTCCAGTATTTTTGCTTTGTGGTGTTTTAGTTTCTGAAGTTGAGTATCTTGCTGTTAATTCAGTGGTAAACAGTTCAAAAATAAAATATTGGAATAATACGAATGTGATTTTGCATTCTCGTGATATACGAAAGTGTAATAATGAATTTAAAATTTTATTTGATTTAAAGGTAAAAGAAAGATTTTATGAAGATATAAATCACATCCTTACTTCGAGTAATTACAAAATCATTAGTTCTGCAATTGACAAGATAAATTTTATAAAAAATTACGGTAAATTAGAAAATGATGTTTATGAAATTGCATTGTCATTTATCTTAGAAAGAACAATTTTTTGTCTTGATGAAATTGGAGATTGCAAATCTTTAGAAATAATAATTGAAAAAAGAGGTAAAAAGGAAGATGCTAAATTATCAAGTCATTTACATAAGTTAAACCAAATAGGTACTTATTATGTCGATAGTGAAAGGATGAAAAAGTATGCGATTAAACATAAATTTCTCAATAAAAACGAGAATAGTAATGGTTTGCAAATTTCTGATTTATTGGCTTATCTTATAGCTAGAAAAATAATTACACCAGAAGGAGTAAATGTGTCCTATGAATTAATTAAAGATAAATTTTACACTAAAAACGGGAAACGTTACGGTTTGAAAATATTTCCATAAAAACAAAAAGGCTGATAAAATCAGCCTTTTTTGTCGACCAGGGACACCCCAATCCAATTATGTAAACATCATTTATGTATTATTCTTTAGCAAAGATATATAAAAAGTATTAAAATTAATAAAATTATTGCGGTTTTCGATTTCTGTTTCTTTCTAAGTTTTCAAAATCGGTATTTTTTCATAGTATTAAGTCTAAAGTTCACCTCTGCTTTCTTTTGAATAAATTTAGGGGTCTTTATCAAATTCAAAGTAAAGGAAAGTCTCCCGACTTTGTGCCCACTTAAATAGGCATGCAAAAGTGAGTAAGTGCTAGCGGTAAATTGTAATGATCACAAAGTTGCTGGAATAATTTTTATGTAACAAATCACATTGTAGAACTACTTCCTTTCCCCAATTTGTTGTCTCCACATCGCATAATACAAGCCTTTTTCTTCTAATAAATCTTGGTGTTTGCCTTGCTCGATAATTTGCCCTTGTTCCAAAACAAATATTTTATCCGCATGCATAATGGTTGATAAACGGTGCGCAATTAATACCGTAATCTGATTTTGCTTGGAAGAAATACTTCGAATGGTTTTTGTAATTTCTTCTTCGGTAATCGAATCTAAAGCGGATGTCGCTTCATCAAAAAGTAGTAAATGAGGGTTTCTAAGTAAGGCTCTTGCAATAGATAAACGTTGTTTCTCGCCGCCTGAAACTTTTATTCCGCCTTCGCCAATGGTGGTATACAATCCGTTTTCGGCGCGTTCCAGTAAATTTTGGCACGCCGATTTTTGCAATACATCATTTATTTCTTCGTCGGTGGCATCGGGTTTTACAAACAGTAAATTGTCTTTTATAGTCCCGGAAAACAATTGCGCATCTTGGGTTACAAATCCTAATTGTTGTCTTAATTCGGTTAGATCAATATCTCGCGAATCTTTTTCGTTATAGAAAATAGCACCTTCGGCAGGATTATATAAACCAACCAGCATTTTTACCAACGTGGTTTTTCCGCTTCCGGATGGACCCACAAAAGCAATGGTTTCGCCGGCGCCAGCTTCAAAAGAAATGTTTTTTACCGCATAAGAACTGGTACTTTGGTGTTTAAAAGAAACATTCTGGAAACGTAAATTCTTTATGGGTCCAATCGTTTTGGGATTTGCAGGAGTTACTTCACTTTTTGAATTCATCAAATCACTAAAATTATCCATCGAAGCTTTCGTTTCGTTGAAAGTGGCAATTACATTTCCGAGTTCTTGCAACGGATTAAACAAAAAGAAAGAGAAGAACATCAAAGTAATCAAATCACCAGGTTTGATAATACCTTGAAAGATGAACATATACAGTGCAAATACTAAACTGGTTCTCATAAAATGAACCGTTGTCCCTTGCACAAAACTCAACGAGCGAATAAATCGTACTTTTTTAAGTTCTAAACCGAGGATTTTATTTGTAGTTGAATTGAGACGATTGACTTCTTGTTGGGTTAATCCCAAGCTTTTTACGAGTTCTATGTTTCGCAATGATTCGGTTGTTGCTCCAGCCAAAGCAGTAGTTTCTCCTAAAATTTCTTTGGAAACTTTCTTAATTTTTTTGCCTAAAAAAGAACTGATAAAAGCAATCACGGGAACGGTCGCTAAAAAAATAGGACCTAACAGCCAATGTATGGTCATGGCATAAACAATGACAAACGTTATTCCAACAATAGATTGAAAGATTAACGAAATTGATAAGGTGATGAATTTTTCACAGTCGATTTTGACTTTTTGAAGTTTGCCTAATGTTTCGCCACTTCGCTGGTCTTCAAAATCTTGAAAAGGCAATTGAAGTGCTTTTTGGATCCCATCGGTGTACATTTGCGCACCGGTGCGTTGGATAATAATATTGGTGAAATAATCCTGAAAGTTTTTGGCGATTCTGGAAACCATTGCAGCTCCTAGAGATAAGGCCAGCCAGCCAAGAACTACCTTAGTAAAGTTGACGTAATTGTTATTGAAGTTGGCTACTCCAACGCCACATTCGTTCAATAGTTTACCAATAATTATCGAATCGAATAAAGAAAAACATTGATTTATAGCAGCCAAAAAAAGCGCTATGTATAAAAGCTGTTTGTGAGCTTTGATGTAAGAATATAGTATTTTCATGTTTGTTTTTAAGAAAAAAAAGATAAAATTGTTGCGGTCTACTTCCTGAATTTTAAAGTTCTATAAATATATTTTTATACAGGAATTCAGATTATAAAAAGGTGCAAAGTTAAAATAAAAATATCGAAATATTTCGATATATAAAATTTTAATTTTTACATTTGTCTGATGATTAAAACTTTAGACATAAAGCAAGTAGAAAAAATTTCAAAGGCTTTGGGAGATCCTTACCGTTTAAAAATAATGAAAATTATAAGTGAAAGTCAAAGTTGCGTGCAATGTTGTGATGTTTCTGCTGAGTTTAATTTGGCACAATCTACCATGTCTCATCATATAAAACAACTGATAGATGCTGATTTACTGATTGCTGAAAAAGAAGGTCGCAATCTGAAATTTGTAATTAACAAAGAAGTTTGTAATGCATATGCAAGTTATATTAGTAATTTGTCTTTATAATTTAAAAAAAAAGTCAAGTAGACTCATGATTAATTGGCTTTTACTTTTGACCCAAAAACGAATTTTTAAACTACAACCCAGCTTAACGCTCATTATTATTACCCTCCAAAAAACCCATTGTTTTGGAATTTTCTATATTTTAATTTTAAAAATGATTAAGCATTACGTTCATACAATAGTTTGAATGTTTAATGGAGGCAATTACAAAATAACAAGATTATTACTAATTTCTATGATTAGAATTCTTTACATTTGAGATTCTTATAAATGTGTTGGTTTTTTAATAGAAAAAAATAATAAAATGGAAAGCAGGGAATTTACAGTTACAGATGATTTATTAGCTTCCAAAGGGCAGCGTTTCCTAAATTTAATTATCGATTTAGTGATTATTTATATCATTGGATTAATTATAGTAGCCACCATAAATATTATTGGGGACCTTACAAATAGCTACACGGCATCGAATTGGATTAAAAAATTGACGGTAGTTGAGTACTCGTTTTTTGGACTTGTAATTCTGTTTTTTTACTACGGACTTACCGAAATGTATTTCTCCAGAACCTTGGCCAAGTATTTCACGAAAACAATAGTAGTGAAGCACAATGGTTCAAAACCTAATATGAAAAGCTTTATCATAAGAACGGTAGCGCGAATAATTCCTTTTGAGGCTTTTTCTTTTTTATCAGGCGATTCAAGGGGATGGCATGATACTTTGTCCGTTACTTATGTGGTGAAAAAGCATGAATTTCTTGAGGAAATGAAATTGGTCACATCATCAGACCAAACTGAAGTTCTATAGTGATTCTAAAATTATGTTTCAGTAGTTTAGTGTGGAATATCACAGAATGTTTATGCAAAATAAATTAAATATCCATTGCTTACAACACGTTTCATTTGAAGATTTGGGCTGTATAGAAAATTGGATTCAAGACCACGGGCATTCGCTTTCTTATACTAATTTATTCGACAATCCTAAATTTCCTGATTTAGATAATATTGATGCTTTAATTATTTTGGGCGGACCTATGAGTGTCCATGAGGAATCAGAATTCACTTGGCTAAAAGCCGAAAAAGAATTTATCAAATCTGCCATTGACCAGCATAAAAAAATAATAGGAATTTGTTTGGGTGCTCAACTTATTTCAAATGTTTTAGGAGGAAATATTACATCGAATCCTCAAAATGAAATTGGATGGTTTCCCGTTTCAATTGTAGATTCAAATGTTGAGATGCTAAAGGGTTTTCCAAAATCATTTTCTGTTTTTCATTGGCACGGAGAAACTTTTTCTATTCCCGAAGATGCCATTCGATTGATGGAATCACGAGCCTGCGTAAATCAAGCTTTCTTATTGGGAAATCATGTGTTGGGACTACAATTCCATTTAGAAGTCACACTTGAGACCATGACAAAAATGGCCTTTCACGAGCAATCTGAATTAGTCAAAGATGCTTATGTTCAAACCTATGATGAGATTGTCAATAACACAACATTTCTTGAGGATAACAATCAGATGATGTTTCGATTATTGGACTATTTGTTTGATAAAGAGTAAGGATATGTGTTGTTTTAAAGATATTGCAGTAATAAGTTGAAATACTTTGAACTTCTGTAAAATTATGCATAACTCCCGTTTTATTTCTTCCAAAAATGGATGTATTTATTTTATCTTTGAAAATAAATATTAAATGATAACCATGAACTGGGAACAACTTTTATCACTAAAACGTCAAGGCGACAAAGGCAAAAGATTACGAATAGAACAAGATGACACGCGTTTGGGCTTTGAGGTTGATTATGATCGTATTATTTTCTCCGCAGCTTTTAGAAGTTTACAAGATAAAACACAAGTTATTCCATTATCGAAGACTGATTTTGTTCACACCAGATTGACTCACAGTTTAGAGGTTTCGGTTGTAGGTCGTTCTTTAGGGCGATTAGTAGGAAAGAAAATCATCGAAAAATATCCACATCTGAAAGAAGTTCACGGTTTTCATATGAATGATTTTGGCGCAATAGTCGCTGCCGCTTCCTTGGCGCACGATATTGGGAATCCCCCTTTTGGACATTCCGGTGAAAAAGCAATTGGAGAATATTTCTCTATTGGAAACGGGCAACAATATAAAGACCAGCTTTCCGAAAAAGAATGGCAGGATTTAATTGATTTCGAAGGGAATGCTAATGGCTTTTCCGTTCTTACTGCGAGTCGTCCAGGAATTGAAGGCGGACTCAGAATTTCTTATGCAACTCTTGGTGCTTTTATGAAATACCCAAAAGAAAGTCTTCCGAAAAAACCAACGAAAAATATTGCCGATAAAAAGTATGGTTTCTTTCAAACCGATAAATCTTTTTTTCAGGAAGTGGCTGCCGATATGGGTTTGATTCCAAATAAATTGGGAAGCGATATTGGTTTCGAAAGACATCCTTTGGCTTATTTAGTAGAAGCAGCAGATGATATTTGTTATACAATCATTGATTTTGAAGATGGAATAAACCTTGGTCTGGTTTCCGAAGATTTCGCATTGGAATATTTAATCAAATTGGTAAAAGACAGTATAGATACTTCTAAATATAAGACGCTTACTACAAAAGAAGACAGGATAAGTTATTTACGTGCCTTGGCAATAGGAAGTTTAATCAATGATGCGGTCAACGTTTTTATCGAAAATGAAACGTTAATTCTAGAAGGTAAATTTCCTTTTGCAATCATGGATAAAAGCAAATACAAAGCGCAGATGGATGATATTATCAAGATAAGTGTCAATAATATTTACCAAAGCAGGGAAGTAATTGAGAAAGAAATTGTGGGTTATCAGATAATCCAAACCTTATTAGATAAATTCATCATCGCCTTCAATAACAAATACAATGGGAATGCCTCTAATTACGATTCGTTAATATTAAAAATGCTGCCAGAAAAACATCATTTAGAAAAAGAAAATTTATACGGTCGATTACTTCATATTTGCCATTTTATCTCGTTGCTTACGGATGGCAATGCATTGCTGTTTTATAAAACAATTACAGCAGGTAAAGGTTAAATTATGAACAATTTAATAGTTAATTGTTAAATCAAGTAAAAACAATTAAGTTTGCGAAATAATTAACCATATTAGACTTCAACCAAATTTATGAAAAAAATTACCCTTTTAATATTATTTTTTATTCCCCTTATCAGTTTTTCTCAGTCCAATGTTGAAACCATTCAGAGATATTTAAACACCAAAAGTGCCAAGTTGGCTGTCTCAAACGACGACGTTAAAGATTGGGTAATGGAGAGTGAAGGAAATTCAACAAATACAAATATCAATAGTTGTTATGTTTTACAAAGATATAAAGGAATAGAAATTTTTAGAGCACTTTCTAATTTTTCTATAAAAGATGGTCAAGTAATTAATGTTGGAAATCGTTTTGTTTCAAATTTAGCTCAAAAAGCAAATGCGACAAAGCCTTCGCTTGCGGTCCTTGATGCTCTAAGCAAAACGTATGTTAAACTAGATATTGTTCCTACATCCTCTTTTACTGTTTTAGAAAAAATTGGACAGTATAAATTTAAAATTAGCAACGGATTATCTGTCGAAGAACCTGTTAATGCCAATTTAGTATATCATTTGACGAAAGAAAACACTTTAAAATTAGCTTGGGATTTTACCATCAATACGCCAACTCATAATCATATTTGGAGTGTGAGAGTTGATGCGCTAAATGGAGAAATTTTAGAGAAAAAAGACTTTGTAATTTCCTGTAATTTCGATAAAAAGCAGTTCCATGCTTCCTCAAAAATATTTACTAATAATCCCGTTAAAGCAACTTACAAACAGCTGTTTTCTTTAGCTCCCGTTGCTGCAGCGGGCGGTTCTTACAATGTAATTCCTTTTAACTATGAAAGTCCGAATCACATTTCTAGACAAATAATATCAAATCCTGCAAATGCTATAGCTTCTCCTTACGGATGGCACGATACTAACGGTATTTTGGGGGCTGAGTACACAATAACCAGAGGGAATAATGTTTGGACAAAAGCTGATATTTTAGGAGATAATTTAAATTCAGGTTACAGCTCGGAGGGTGGGGCATCATTAGCTTTTGATTTTCCTTATGGAGGTACCAATGTTGATGCGTCTACTTACATTGATGCGGCTAACACGAATTTGTTTTATATGAATAATGTGATGCATGACATTTGGTATCAATATGGTTTTGATGAAATAAATGGAAATTTTCAACAGAATAATTACGGTAAAGGCGGAACTGCAACTGATTATGTATATGCAGATTCTCAAGATGGTTCCAAAGCAGATCCTCAAAGTATAAATAATGCCAATTTTTCTGCTCCGCCGGACGGAACAAAACCGAGAATGCAGATGTTTTTGTGGAATTACGGGCCACAAATAAAACCAATTATTGTGAATACTCCGTCAAATATTGCGGGGAGTTATACGGCTAGGCAAAATTCATTTAACCCCGGTCGAGTTGATTTACCTGTTGCTCCCGCATTTATACAATCTGATTTGGTTCTTTATTTAGATAGCGCGACAACGACGAATGAGGCGTGTGTAGCGCCATCAAATGCAGCGGCAATGAATGGCAAAATTGTTGTTATTAAAAGAGGAAGTTGCACGTTTGTTATAAAAGTAAAAGCGGCTCAGGATGCTGGTGCGGTAGCGGTAATTATTGTGAATAATGTGGTCGGAGATATTTCTATGTCGGGTGCTGATGCAACAATCACTATTCCGGCAATAAGCGTAACAAAAGCTGTTGGCGATTTACTTATCAATCAAATGCAAACTGAGGCTGTTAACGTGAAATTGCAATTGCAGTCTTCACCATTTGTAAATTCAGATGGAGATTTTGATAATGGAATTATTGCACATGAATATGGGCATGGTATTTCTATTCGTTTAGCAGGAGGGAGTAAGAATTCAAGTTGTTTGGATAATACAGACCAAATGGGAGAAGGTTGGTCTGATTGGTTTGCTCTTATGTTGCAACTTAAACAAGGGGATGTGGGGACATCGAAAAAAGGGATTGGTACATTTGTTTCTTACCAGCCGACAGATGGGTTAGGGATAAGAGATTATGCCTATTCAACGGATCGAGCAGTAAATCCAATGACATATGCAAACACTAATAGGTATCAATATAAGGATAAAGATGGCGTTGAACAAACCGAAATTCATGGTACCGGTTCTGTTTGGACAACCGTATTGTGGGACTTGACTTGGGCTTATATTAATAAATATGGATACGACGATAATAAGTATACTGGAATTGCGGGTAATAATAAACTAATGCGAATTGTGTTGGATGCTATTAAGTTACAGCCATGCAGTCCAACTTTTGTTAGTGCAAGAGATGCAATTATTGCAGCGGATCAGGCAGTTACAGGCGGAAAGGATTATTGCATGATTTGGCAGGTATTTGCAGCTAGAGGTCTTGGTGTGAATGCATCAGCAGGGGATGGGAATGTAGGGAATGATCAGGTAGAGGATTTTACAATGCCATCAGCAGGACCAAACTGTGTTTTAGCAGTCAATCAGTTTGATGGTAGTGATAAAATGAGCGTATATCCAAACCCTTCATCAGGACAAGTAAATCTCCGTATTGATCAATATTTGGGTAAGGTTTCTATTCAAATAATAGATATCAACGGAAGAGTGGTTTCTAAATTTAAAAATGAGGAATTCAATAATCTAAAAACAATTGATTTAAGCCGCCTTCAAAAAGGAGTTTATATTATGAAAGTTAATGGTGATGATCTTGAATTTACGGAGAAAATTATTATGAATTAAATTTAAAATAAAAGAGTTTAGTAAGTGATTGGAAAGTCAAGTCCAAAAGAATCAATTGACGTTTAATAAAAAAATCCATCAGTCTCGAAAAGACTGATGGATTTTTTTATACTTTACAATTTCCTTGTTGACTCGCGTTCTTTTAATTTAGTTTTAATGACAACAGTTTGATAGGGGATTTCCTCTTCTTTAGATTCTAGTCTATTAATAAGAAGTCTAGCAGCCACTTCACCAATTTCTATTCCGTGTTGGCTTACCGTTGTTAAACTTGGCGACAGTCTTCTAGAAGCAAGAATTCCATCTGCGAAACCTATAATAGATAGATTTTCGGGGATTTTATATCCTTTTTTGAGTCCAATTTTCAATGCGGCCACAGAGTCGTTTTCTTCTAAAGCAAAAATTCCGTCGATGGTATTGGTGTCAAAAATATTTTCGATTTTTTCGTTCAAATCATCTTCAGAATCGGTTCTTAAAATTAAATTTGGATTCAAAGCAATGTTGTTTTTCTCCAATGCTTTTAAATAGCCTTCAGCTCTAAGTTTTCCAACACTCAAATTGTCAATAGATGAAAATAAGGCAATATTTTTACATCCTAAATCTATTAAATGCTGGGTAGAATTTATAGCCGAATCAAAATCATCAACAATTACTTTGTCGCAATCTACATCATCAGCAATTCGGTCAAACATAACTATAGGAGTGCCGTCATTGATTATTGCGGCAAAATGATTGTATTCGTGGAGTTTCTGCGCTTCTTCGGAGACTGATAAAATAAATCCATCGATAGTTCCATTGCTCAGCATTTCAAGTGTATGGGCTTCTTTTTCTAAAGATTCATTGGAAATACACATGATGACGTTGTATCCTTTTTCATCAGCGACTTTCTCTATCCCGCTAAACACTTTGGCAAAAAAAGAATTTAGAATATTAGGTATAATAACACCAATGGTTTTTGTTTTTCTGTTTTTAAGATTCAGACCAATAACGTTTGGTTTATAGTTTTTGAGTTTTGCGTATTCTTTGATTTTGATTTTTGTCAACTCACTAATCTCCGGGCTGTCATTAAGTGCTTTTGAAACAGTAGAAACAGATACATTAAGTTCTTTTGCAATTTGTTTTAATGTTGCTTTAGCTTTCATATAGAGAGGTTTATTGTGATTTTTGATGTGAAATTATTTACAAGATATAAATAATTAGAATATTAACGGTATTAATGCCAAAAATAGCCATTAAAATATAAATTTCACAGTTGAAAAATGATTAATGGACAATAAACTTATAAAAAAAAGCGATAGCTTTGTTTCTTAAGCCAACAATATAGTAATTCTAAATTCAATCCCAGAAAATTATTTTAAATATACATTTGATAATCAGCACAAAAAGATGGGAAAAATAATCTTTTAAGGTATTTGCATTTAAAATAAATAATTGTACTTTTGCAACCCCTTTATAGGGGATGGAATGTTTAATTAAAAATATATTATGGACGCATTAAGCTACAAGACACAATCAGCAAGCAAAGCCACAGTTACAAAAGAGTGGATTGTTGTAGATGCTGATGGTCACAACTTAGGTCGTCTTGCTTCAAAAGTCGCTATGATTTTGAGAGGTAAGTACAAGCCAAGTTACACACCACACGTGGACTGCGGAGATAACGTAATCGTTATCAACTCAGAAAAAATTAACCTTACAGGTAACAAAATGGACGAGAAGACTTACATTCGTCACACAGGTTACCCAGGAGGTCAAAGAACTTTAACTGCTAAAGTATTGCAAGCAAAAAATCCTGCATTATTAGTAGAGAAAGCTATTAAAGGGATGTTGCCTAAAAATAAATTAGGAGCTGAGCTTTTTAGAAATTTAAATGTTGTTGTAGGATCAGAGCACAGACAAGGCGCTCAAAAACCTAAAACAGTTAACCTTAACGATCTTAAGTAATGGGAGTTATTCACAAAATCGGTAGAAGAAAAACCGCTGTTGCACGTGTTTATGTTTCGGAAGGAACAGGAGTAATCACTGTAAACAAAAAAGCATTCGAAACTTACTTCCCAACTGCAACTTTACAGTACAAAGTATTACAACCAATGTCTATGACAGAAAATGTAAGCAACTTTGACGTAAAAGTGAATGTTTATGGAGGTGGTTCAACTGGTCAAGCAGAAGCTGTAAGAATGGCATTAGCACGTGTTATGTGTGAAGTAAATGCTGAAAACAGAGCTATCTTGAAACCAGAAGGTTTATTGACAAGAGATCCAAGAATGGTTGAACGTAAGAAATTCGGTCAGAAGAAAGCTCGTAAGAGATTCCAATTCTCTAAACGTTAATATTACCTGTCTTGTTCAAATAGGGCAAGACATCGTTCATTTATTATTGAATTTAAAAAACAAAGTTGTTGTTGCTCTCCTATTGAGGTAGGAAATAGTTTAGCATCTAAATGTATATAGCCGGGAAACCGCCATTTATGCATTGCTAATCAACAGAACGTAAACTAGAACAAAAATGGCAAACAAAGTAGAAGTTAAAGACTTACTAGAAGCAGGTGTTCACTTCGGACACATGACTAGAAAATGGGATCCAAACATGGCTCCTTACATCTATATGGAGCGTAATGGTATTCACATTATCAATCTATATAAAACTGCAGCAAAAATTGAAGAAGCTAATGAAGCTTTGAAAAAAATCGCTGCATCAGGTAGAAAAATATTATTCGTTGCTACCAAAAAACAAGCAAAAGACATCGTTGCTGAAAAAGCAAAAGCTGCAAACATGCCTTATATCACTGAAAGATGGCCTGGTGGAATGCTAACTAACTTCGTAACTATCCGTAAAGCTGTTAAAAAAATGGCTACTATTGATAAAATGAAGAAAGATGGTACATTCATGACCCTTTCTAAAAAAGAGCGTTTACAAGTGGATCGTCTTCGTGCTAAATTAGAGAAAAATTTAGGTTCAATCGCTGACATGTCTAGACTACCAGCTGCATTGTTCGTAGTTGATATCAAAGCGGAACACATCGCAATAAAAGAAGCTCAAAAATTAAACATTCCAGTTTTCGCAATGGTGGATACCAATTCTGACCCAAGAGAGGTTGAATTCGTAATCCCATCTAACGATGATGCTTCTAAATCAATTGATAAAATTTTATCTTTAGTAACAGCTGCAATTGTTGAAGGACTTTCTGATAGAGGTTCTGACAAAGAAGGT
Organism: Flavobacterium sp. CG_23.5; assembly: GCF_017875765.1. NCBI lineage: Bacteria > Pseudomonadati > Bacteroidota > Flavobacteriia > Flavobacteriales > Flavobacteriaceae > Flavobacterium > Flavobacterium sp. CG_23.5. The sequence continues at coordinate 2,652,684 of NZ_JAGGNA010000001.1, forward strand.
GATGCTCCAGTTGAAGCAACTACAGAAGTAGCGGCTCCTGCTGTAGTAGCTGAAGTAGCTCCTGCTGTTGAAGCAGCTGCTCCTACTGCAACTGAAGAATAAATAAATAATTTAAAGATTGAAAGATTTAAAAATTGAAAGATTAATAATGTAACCATTACTGATTTTTTTATAATTTTTTAAATCCTTCAATCTTTTAATCTTTAAATAAAAAAATTATGGCAACAATTACTGCTGCAGACGTAAATAAATTAAGAACAATCACTGGTGCAGGAATGATGGACTGCAAAAAAGCATTGGTTGAAGCAGACGGAGATTTTGATTTAGCGATCGAAAACTTACGTAAAAAAGGGCAAAAAGTAGCTGCAAATCGTTCAGATAGAGAATCTACTGAAGGTGCTGCAATTGCGGTTGTAAATGCTGACAAAACTGCTGGAGTTGTTATCACATTAAACTGTGAGACTGACTTCGTAGGGATGAATGAAAGCTTTGTGAAAATGGCTACTGAAATGGCTAATTTGGCATTGAACTTCAACACTAAAGAAGAATTTTTGGCAGCTGACTTCAACGGAGTTACTGTTGCTGACAAATTAATCGAGCAAACTGGAGTTATCGGTGAAAAACTAGAAATTAGAACTTTCGAGAAATTAGAAGGTGCTTTTATCGGGTCTTACATCCACTCTGGTAATAAAATTGCTACTTTGGTTGCACTATCTGCAAATGTTGAAGGTGCTGAAGAAGTTGCAAGAAACGTATCTATGCAAGCAGCAGCTATGGCTCCTATTGCATTAAACGAAGCTGGAGTTGATGCTGCAACTATCGAAAAAGAAATTGAAATAGCAAAAGACCTTTTACGTCAAGAAGGAAAACCAGAAGCAATGTTAGACAATATCGCTAAAGGTAAATTAGCTCGTTTCTTTAAAGACAATACTTTAGTTAACCAAGATTATATTAAAGACAACAAATTAAGCGTTGCTGCTTATGTTAAATCTTTAGATAAAGATCTTATCGTTACAGGTTTCAAAAGAGCTGCTTTAGGATAATTTATTCTGAACTGGTTTCAGAATTCTAAATTAATTTTAGAGCTTTTCTAACTCAATATTAAATCCCATTTCGAAGTAATTTGAAATGGGATTTTTCTTTTATATTTGAATAAAAAATTACTTTCATGGAAGAAAAAAAACGTTGTGCTTGGTGCGAAAAAGATGATTTATATCGAAAATATCACGATGAAGAATGGGGTGTTCCGGTATATGAAGATCAAAAATTATTTGAATTTCTAATTCTGGAAACCTTCCAGGCGGGATTGAGCTGGTACACAATCCTAAAAAAGAGAGAGAACTTCAAGTTGGCTTTCGATAATTTCGATTATATAAAAGTAGCCTCTTATTCCGAAGATAAAATTCAAGAATTATTGCAAGACGCAGGAATTATCCGCAATCAATTAAAAATTAGAGCAGCGGTTTCCAATGCTATTTCGTTTATGAAAATCCAGGGTGAATTTGGTAGTTTTTCCAGCTATATTTGGAAATTTACCGATGGAAAACCAATTCACAACAGCTGGCAGTCCATGAAAGATGTCCCTGCAACAACTCCGATTTCTGATGAAATAAGCAAAGATTTAAAAAAACGCGGATTTAAATTCGTTGGTTCTACCGTAGTTTATGCACACATGCAAGCAACCGGAATGGTTGATGATCATGTGGGGAATTGCTGGAAAAAACAGTAATTTGCCCCGGATGGCAGTGAAAAGCCCGGACTGAAAAAACTATTTTTTCTAGGCAGAAAAGAGCGACCGGCAGGAAGCTCCTTTTGTGGCTTGAGAAAAAAAGGTTTTGAAGGAGGACTTGAAACGTACAGCTGGATTAGGCCCTAATTATTTCCTTGAAGAATTTTCATAAAATCATCACGTTTTATTTCACGACAACCCAAACTTTGAAGATGCGGATTATAAACTTGGCAATCCAGAAGTTTGTAATTGTCTTTTTTCAATTGGTTTGCCAAAGCAATAAAGGCTACTTTGGAAGCATTAGAAACTTTAGAAAACATGCTTTCTCCACAAAAAACGTGTCCCAAATCGATTCCGTATAAACCTCCGACCAATTCCCCATTTTGCCAAACGGCAACCGATTTAGCGATTCCTAATTCATGGAGTCTGCAATACGCTTCAATCATTTCATTAGTAATCCAAGTCCCGTTTTGACCGTCTCGTTTTATGTCTTGGCAATTCGAAATTACCTCTCTAAAATTCTGATTGAAAGTAACGGTAAACATATTTCTATTCAGTATGTTTCGCATACTTTTAGAAACTACCAGTTCATCTAGGAACAACACCATTCGGGGATTAGGCGACCACCAAAGTATAGGTTCGCCTTCTTCAAACCAAGGAAAGATGCCACTTTTATAGGCAAGCAGCAATCGTTCTGGAGACAAATCACCTCCAATGGCTAAAATCCCGTCGCGATTGGCTTGGGAAACAGCGGGGAAGAATAAATCTTGGGATAGGTGATACACTTTACTTTGTTTCAATGGCAATTTCAAAAATCAATGGTAATAGCAAAGACAAATTCAAAAAAAAACCAAATTCCAATTTTAAGACAGGCTCAATTTGGAATTTGGAATTTAAAAATTTAAAATTTTATTTTAGAATGGTAAATCGTCTGCTTCTTCTTCGTTTAAATTTGTAGCTGGAGCAAATGCTGCTGCTGCTGGCATTGGAGGCATTTGTGCATTAGGTGCATCAGCAGCTAATTTTTCTACTCTCCAACCTTGGATAGCATTAAAATATTTAGTTACACCTTGAGGATCTACCCATTCGCGTCCTCTTAAATTGATAGAAACTTTTACAGCTTCTCCCACTTTAAAGTTATTCAATAAATCACATTTGTCTTGTACAAATTCCACTAAAATATGTTGTGGATATTGTTCCTCAGTTGTTACAACTAGTTCTCTTTTTAAGAAACTTCCATTTCCTACATTTTTAGCTTCTCCAAGCATTTTAATTTTTCCTGTAACTTCCATCTTCGTTATTTTTTATTGTTATTTTGAATTATTTTTTTGCCAAAAGTACTTTCCAAGCAGACAAAACGTCTTTTTCATTCAAGTATTTTTTAGCTTCTGTATGAATTTTTTCCTGATCATCAGAGCTTAAAACTCCTTTTACTGCAAAATTCTGTTTTACAAATATACTAACTTCTTGTAAAGTAGGCAAGGCTTCTATATTACCCAACATCCCTAAATCATTTCCGTCAAAAATAGTACTTTCTTTTATAAAATCAGGAATGGCATCTACTCCAATTCCAAGTGTGGACAATGGTTTTGGCACTTCAAAAAGTCCTTGATTTGATCTTGAGTACCAGTTTCCTCCTAATCTTGAAACTAAATCTATTTTATATTGGTCAATCGCTCCATTTTCGTCTAAAATACGCTCGTCAATATGAATTCTCAAAACTTCGCAAAGAATCAAGTTTCCTGCTCCTCCTTCGGTTCCCAAAGGAATAATCTGAGTGACTTTGCATTCAAACTGTACAGGTGATTCTTTTACTCTGAAAGGTTTAACAACCTCTGAAGCAATAGGAGTCAGTCCAGATTTTACAAATTCATTTACACCATCCGCATATTCTGTACTGGCCAGTGAAGTTTGCTGTACCATATCATAATTAACCACATTAATTACTACTTCTCTAGTAATTTCGGCATTGATTAAAGTATGTTTTACCGAATTATCTCGTACCCGTCTGGCAGGTGAAAAAATAAGAATTGGCGGATTGGCACTGAATACATTGAAGAAACTAAAAGGAGATAAATTCGGGTTTCCCTTATCATCAATAGTACTGGCAAACGCAATAGGTCTTGGTCCCACAGAACCTTGTAAGTAGCCTTGTAACTTTGCTGTTTCAATACTTTTAGGATCAATAGTAATCATGCTTATGTTATTTGGGATAAATTAGTTTAGCTAAAATACAAAAGTAAGTAAATGGTTTAAGTTTAAAAAATACGTTGGTAGATTTAAGATCAATTAAATATTTTGTTTTGCCAAAATGAGTCATAATGGAGAAACTAAAATAATAGTTCAACTATTTCGTTATATTTATACCTCAAATTTTAGTTTATGCAATTTTCTGATAAAAAGAACACGACCCGGTGGATCATCATTTTTGCTTCGTTTTTTATTATTTCCTTAATTCTATGGAATACATACACCTTTTTTCAAATTTTCAAAAATGAAGAACGGCTAAAGATGAATCTTTGGGCAAATGCACAAAAGACACTCAAAAACGCCGATGAAAATACAGATGTGGAATTGCCATTGCAGATATTCAGCAACAATACCTCCATTCCTATTATCCTTACGGAGAACGAAAGTATCATAAATACGGTAAATATTGACGAAGTTATTGTAAAAGACAAAACAAAGGCGAACGAATTTTTATCCGATTTAAAAAATGAGAATGAACCCATTGTAATTGAATATGTTCCTGGAAAGTTTCAAAAATTGTACTATGGGAACTCCGCCTTACTAAACAAACTTAAATATTATCCCATTGCCTTATTGCTTATCATAGTACTGTTTGGCGGTCTAGTTTATAATTTTTACAAAAGTAATAAAATGGCGACTCAGAACAAGCTTTGGGCTGGAATGGCCAAAGAAACCGCCCATCAAATAGGTACGCCGCTTTCATCATTAATTGGTTGGGTCGAACTGTTAAAATCTGAAAATGTAGATGAAAGTACCACATTCGAAATAGAAAAAGACATTGAACGGTTGCAAACCATTACGGATCGTTTTTCAAAAATTGGCTCAGAGCCAAAGTTGGAAACCAAAGATATTATAGAAGAAACATTGCAATCCTATGATTATCTGCAGTCTAGATTTTCAAAACAAATTGAATTTTCATTTAAAGCACCATCTTCACCTATTTATGTATTGCTCAATCCTACGCTGCACAGTTGGACTATCGAAAATTTAGTAAAAAATGCCATTGATGCGATGAAAGGCAGAGGCAAACTATCCTTAGAAATAGAACAAGAAGGGACTCACGTAAAAATAAATGTAATAGATACAGGAGGCGGAATTCAAAAAAAACAATTCAAATCAATTTTCGAACCTGGTTTTACCACCAAAAAAAGAGGTTGGGGATTGGGACTTTCTTTAACCCGAAGAATTGTGGAAGAATATCACAAAGGAACCATAAAAGTCTTGAATTCTGAAATCGGGAAAGGAACAACCATGCAGGTGAGTTTTAAAAAAGTATCGGTAGCATAACTTAAATTAAAACCAGACTGTTTTGGTAAACATTGCTTTTCTGTTCCTATTGTCTTTGTTTAAATAGTTTTGCACAAAAGCTAAATGCTCTTCTGTTTGTGCCAAAGCATGATTAATAGATTTTTTTAGCGAAGCCAAACTAGATGAATTTTCATTTCCGATGTAGCCAATGTTATAGATGGCGTTTTGACATTTGATTAACCTTTCTTTTGGCGTTTCAATCATCCTTTTAATTTCATAATCGGGTAGAGCAGGGCTAAATCTTTTATTTCTGTAATAGATGAAATCATTGAGCAAGCTGATAGCCTCATTGCAATCGCTGGTAATTATATTTAATTTTTCAATATTTGTTTTTTGACGTAAATAGGCTATATTTTTGTTTTTACTTTTCAGACGTTCTAAAATCAGCGCATTTTCAACACCATTCTTCTCTATCCTTTCTGCCGAATCATATAGTTGATCGATTTCAGATGAAGATTCGTAGTTCCCAATTTCGCTTTCAAAATCGAAGTATTTCTTTGATTTATTAATTTGAGTTTTACCTTCATAAAACTCTTGGTTTGTAATTGGGTAATTTAGAAATTGCCATAAATAGTCAAACGGAATATGTGATGAGATGTATTGCAAAGGATTAACTTTAAAATAAGAATTGTCTATTTTTTTAAAAAACCGATCGTTATTTACGTAACCGGAACCCCAAGTTGGGTCAAACAAATACCATTTATTATTTATTTTTGAGGCACACCATGCATGAGAAATGGTATCAATTTCCTCGTTTTGTTTGGTATATCCACTTATAATCACTGTTTTTATACCTACTTTATTGGCTAAATCATTAAATATTTCTGTGTAATCACTGCAGACTCCTCTTTTGGTTTTAAGAATATTTTTTATTCTATTTTCAGAAGTTTCTGCGCTAGATGAAATATACATGTTGGCTACATCGTAACTGATATTAGTTGCTGTCCAATAAAAAACTGCGCGAATTTTGTCGTTATCTGTTTTGAAAGTGGAATTGATATAATTGGCAATGGCCTTCGTTGAATTACTGGAACTATTTGGAATTTTAGAAATTTTATTATCGATTAAAGTATAATCTATATGATTCTGCCCAAAACTTAAAACAGATATGAATACCGATACTATTAAATAAATGTTTTTCATTTTTTGGGACAGGCTCGTAAATTAAAAGGGAATAAGTTTTCACCTATTCCCTTTTAAACGAAAACCATACCAATTTATTTTATTTATTCAACTTTTACAAATTAGCTTGAATTCTTATTGCCAATGCTTCAAATTCTTCTTTAGACATTGACACTTTATTTTGAAAACGTATTTCATCCATTTCATTCAAAGGAATAAGATGAACATGAGCATGAGGTACTTCAAGTCCTATAACTGCCATGCCAATTCTTTTACATGGAACTGTTTTTTCCAATGCTATAGCGATTTTTTTAGAAAACTGCATTAGTCCAATATACAAGTCCTCTTCGATATCAAAAATCTTATCAATTTCCTGTTTTGGAACACAAAGAGTATGACCTTTTGCGTTTGGATTTACATCTAAAAAAGCCAAAAAATTATCATCTTCAGCAATTTTGTAAGAAGGAATTTCTCCTTTTATGATTTTTGTAAAAATACTTGACATTGTGAAATTGGTTAATCGGTTAAACCATTAAATCTGTAACTATTTAGTCTCTTGTTATTTCTAAAATCTCGAATTGCAAAACGCCATTAGGAACTGTTATTTCAGCGAAATCACCAACAGATTTTCCTAATAAGCCTTTTCCAATAGGAGAAGTTACTGATATTTTTCCTGTTTTTAAATCCGCTTCACTTTCGGCAACTAGTGTGTATTTCAATTCCAGACCGTTGGACTGATTCTTTATTTTTACATTAGATAAAACTAGCACTTTGGAAACATCCAAATGAGTTTCATCAATCAATCTTGCATTAGAATGTACATCTTCTAGTTTAGCAATTCTCATTTCAAGCATTCCTTGTGCTTCTTTTGCAGCATCGTATTCTGCATTTTCGGACAAGTCACCTTTATCTCTTGCCTCAGCAATATCTGCGGATGCTTTAGGGCGCATCACGCTTTTCAAATAATCTAATTCTTCCCTTAATTTCTTTAAACCTTCTGCGGTGTAATAAGATACTGTGCTCATAACTTCATCGTTTATATAAATAGAAAAAATCCCATCAGGACGGGATTTCTTTCCACAAAGATATTATTTATTTCTTTAGTCTATAAATATATGTTAATCATATATAATTCAAAGTTAAATAAATTAAATTTGTTTAGCTAATTCTTTTAATATATTTTAAATAATGAAAAGATATCTCATCTTATTAATTTTTTCGTCCTTTTTATTCAGTTGTAGTGAAAATGGTTTTAACAATAAAAACCCCTTTATCCCTAATTATACTTTTACGGTAGATCTTAACATGAGTTTGCCAGCGTACTCCAGCCTTCAGTATCCTAGCAATGTGATTTATTATTCGGGAAAAGGAGCAAAAGGCGTATTTATATTTAATACCGGTAGTGGCTATAATGCATTTGATGCAGCTTGCCCCAATCAGGCTTTAAGTTCTTGTTCAACAATGACAATTAAAGGGATTAATGTTGTTTGTCCTTGTGACAGCAAGGAGTATAGCTTATATACTGGTCAAGCCCAAGGAGGTGCGCAATATCCTTTAAAACAATATCGTGTGGAGGTTAATGGAAATGTGCTTCGGGTGTATAATTAATTACAACTTGTAACTTACGGATAGCAAGAACACTCGTGGTAAAACATAAGTGGTTCGCTCACTAATCAAATAATCCGAAAAGGAATAATCATTTTTCACCGTGTTATTGAACAAATTATTGACTGACAGCTCAAAACCAAAAGGACTGTTTTTCTTTTGATAGCGCAACGATGTGTTAGCGATGTCATAAAAATTGCTTTGATTGTTGTTGTTCGTATTTTTTAGATTTTCGTATTCCAGTTTATAGGTCCAGAATTTAAAGAAAGTTACTTCAATGTCTGAATTTATTGCATCCGTTTGAAAACGTGATTTTGTTATTCCCAAAAACTGACTGTAGCCTTTTGTATATCCAACGCTAAAATCCGGCCATTTTTTGTAAGCGGTTTTAAATACAATTCCTATTTTTTGATTATTCCTGTCGTTTGACGTAGTTACCGTATTTACCGTTTGAGAATAATTAAACCAGCTAAAATTAGTGTTCAATTTTAAATTAAAACGGTATATTTTTTTGCTAAAAGAGCCATTTACGCTGTAATTGGTTTCCGGATTATCACCCAGAATTGGCGTGTTAAATTGGTTTATTCCCTCTATTTGGATTTCATTTCTGATGGTTTTTACTTTTTTATTAAAATTTGCCATCGCATTCCAAGTGATCCCACGATACATATTCATTTTAGAATACCGCAAATTGGCCGAATGAAACTGTTCGTTTTCTAAAAGCGAATTGCCTTTATAAACCAAATTATAATACTGTAAACTATAGTTATTGGCGAATTGGCTTACTTCGGGGAAACTGTTTGTTAATTTATACGTGAAATTTAATGATTCTGATTTATTAAATTCATAATCGCTGTTCCACTGTGGCTGGAAAAGAGTTTTAGACAACCTATTTTCTCCAGATTTATGTTCTGTAATCAAATTATACCAATGCAGATATAATCCTGGCTTATTAGTCCATTTTCCTATTCTGAATTTGTATTCCAAACCCACATAAGCATCGTTTAATTGGTATTTTACAGAATTCCCAAAACCAGCAGAAGCAAAATCATTGACTGTTCCATTAGTCAGTACTTGTTTCTCTGAAGTTTCAAAACGGGAAGCGCCATAATTATTCCCCACATTCGTATACAAATGATTAAAATTATTGATAATCCAATAATGCTTGAATAAAGCATCCACGCTGTTGTTCTTTACTTTTTTGATTTGTTCAATAGTGTAAGATGCATCATTTTGCAACGGAATTAAACCCGCGAAAAAAGGCTGATCCGTAAACCATTGATTCTTTGGCGTGTTGTTTTCGTAAGCTTGGTTGACCACAAATGTAGTCGTATGATGCTCGTTTAGGCTCTTGTGCCATTCCACATATTGTTTTACCGAAGTATTGTCGGCTTTGCTAACGGTTTCAAAAACACTCGAATTAGCATTTGTAATTGAATTTATGGCATTGGATAAATCATTTGTGCTCGATTGGTATTGGACATTGTAATACCATTTTTCCTTATTGTTGGGAGAATAATCCAGTTTTAGATTCCCGATCGCCAAAACCGAACGATTGTCCCCGTTTTGTAATTTATTCTCGAAGGCAATAGAAGTGTTTTGCAGGTAATCATTCTTACTTTCTGTTTTTGAAGCGGTAAAAACTTTTGAAAAAATAGAAAAACCCGAAACAGACAATTTAGGCGAAGCATCATAACTAAAATTCAGGGCACTAAATTGCGATTTGTTCTGCACGACATCAGCATTATCATTAGCAAACGAGTATAGGTTTGTGAACGATTTCCTACCCGAAAGGAAGGTGCTTATTCCTCCGCTAAAACGCATTAAATCATCAAAGGTGAAAGTTCGTTTACCTATGTTATTCAGGTCGCCAATAAAACTCACATTCGATTTTGGACTGTAATAAAACAAAGCGGCATGAGCCAGATAAAAACCATTGTCAGCATTTCCTACTTCCGCACCAGCCTCAACATCACCAAAAACAAATTTCTTTTTATCGGCTTTTAGTTTTACGTTCATTGCCAATTCATCGCTATCAGATACTTGCTTCATAAAACCCACTTCGTTAAAGTGATCTATGACTTCAATTTTATCCAGCGCATCAGCCGGAATGTTCTCCACTGCTAGCTTTGAGCCACCACCAAAAAAAGATTTGCCTTCTACGAGCATTTTAGTAACTTTTTTACCTTGTACGGTAACCCCTCCGTTTTTATCAACCTCAACACCAGGGAGTTTTTCTAGGATTTCTTTCATTTTGCGTTCGTTGCCGTTCGCAAAACTTTTAACGTTAAACGTCATCGTGTCTTTCTTGATCACAATGGGCTTAAACTCGTGTTTGATTACAATTTCTTTGAGTTGCTCTCCGGTAGGTTTTAATTTAAAATCGTGCGAAGTCAAGACAGCATCTGCATCTAGAATGAATACTTCCTCTACAAAACCGATGTACGAAACAGTGATCTCATACTTGACTTCTTTATCCAGCTCTAAGCGGTAGCGTCCTTTATTATCTGCAATAGCAAATTTAAGACTTGCATTTTCTTGCAACGGTTTTGCAATAACGTTGGCGGATTCTAGTGGTTTATTAGTATCCTCAGAAACCACACCAGTAATCGTGCGGGATTGAGAGAAAGATACTATTGTAAAAAAAAGGAAGAATAGTACTCTAAACATTTTAATTCTTGGATAAAACTTTTTTATTGTACTCTTCTTCAGTGATTGTTTTGCCTTTTGGAAAATCTATTTTAATTTCTTTGTCTTTAGTGATGTTTACCTTAGATGCAAAATAAGTGGTTTCTTTTTCAGTTAACTCCAATATTAAACCAGGCAAACCATTATAATCTTTAGGGCCGTAAGAATAAGGTAAACTCGGGGCAAACCAAGCGATAATTGTTATATTTTTTTCTTTTCCATCTCTACCTATATATGACTTAATATAGTTTGCTTTATAGCACAAATATTCATCAATCATTTTACTTTCTGAGGTAATATTCCAAAGTTTTTTATTGTACTTCATTTTTATCAAAGCGCCATTCATCTTTTCTAAAATAACAACATTTTCCTTTTTATCTAGATAATAATTAAAATCAGAAGTAAATCTATTTGAAGCAAGTTTTACAATTGTTTTTTTATATTGTTCGTTATTATTTGGTGTACTTAAAGAACTATTTAATGAAAACTTAGATTGAGAATTATTAAACTCTACAATGAATATTTGTTTATTTGCCTCTTTCAATAAATCACCCAAAACATTCTTAATTTTAGTCTCGTTAGATTTAGAACTAAAATCAATGGATTGAATTTTATATTCAATCCTCCCATAAATTCTTTGTCCAAAACAATTCATAACAGACATTGTTATTAAACAAAATAATATTTTTTTAAATAAACACATCTTTTCAAGTTTAGATAAAGCAAACTAAATTAAAATTTAGTTTGCTTTGTTATCAATTAAACAAAATATTATTGAAAGCTATAACACATACCAAGAAGATCTTGATATGCATTATTTGCATCTATTGCACTCATTTCATTATTCGGATCCATTTCTTCTATAAAATCTATCGCAAATTCTTGACAAAGATCTCCTTTTACAACAATTCCTTTTTTAACTTCTTTTGCTTCTTGAGCCCCTGCCATTGCAGCGCCACTAAATACTACCACTGCTAGAGCGGTAAATAAAATTTTTTTCATAATTAAATTGGTTTGAATTTATAATTTTTTTCTGGTTAACCAAGGCAAATATGAAAAAAAAAAAAAATGAATTTAAAGAAATATCTGATAAAATTAACAAAAATTTAACGAGTTTATTTTTACGATGTATTTAGCGGTTAGCTCATCATTTGTAATGGCAAATTTAAGGTTTGCTTTCTCTTGCAATGATTTTTCAATTACATTGTTAATTTTTAACGGATTAATTGCATAATTAGAAATACGTATCCTGATAGTAGGTGTTTATAAGAAGGAAAGGGGTGTGAAAAAAAGAAAAAACAACAATCGATACATTTAATTATATTAAAAAATAAAATCTTAAAAGAAATTATACGATTTAAAAAAAAACAAAAAAAAATTTAATAAATAATCATTTTTCATTCATTTTTTTGACCTGTATTTCTTCCAGCTCATCAGGTGTAATATATTTTCCATTCTTTGGTTTCTCAAAATCTATTTGAGCATTTTTATAGTCGAATACTATTTTAGTAGCATAAAAATAGGTTTTCCCGTTTATACTCCCTTCCAATACCAATCCTGGCAGTCCGTCTAAGCCAGAAGGACCAAATGAAAATGGCATTTCTGGTGTAAACCATACTGTCGGATCCATGGATATTGTCCTATTTCTGAACTTCGAAAACTCTTCCTTGTGTGAGGTTGCTTTATAACAAATGTAACCATTTATTTTTTTTGTTTCGGTTGTAATTGTCCAGCGGTATTCATCAAAGGGTAAAATAACATTAAATTTTTCTCCTAAAGTTTCAATTTGTTTAATCCTCTGTTTAGAATCATTATTACAATATCTTGTCCCCCCTGCAGTAATTGCAATTAATTTATCGATAGGGTTGTTATCTTCAATATTGAGCTTATCAACTAATTTAAAAACAGCAACTCTTTTTTTGAAATAAAGTGCCAGTTCGACATTGTTCTTAGCTTTTTCATACTCATCTATTTTTAATTGAATGTTTGGAGAAATATTTGCATTTACTTTATTAGGAGCATCAGCATATCTACCCATCTTATAGTATACAGCTATAACAGGGTCGTTAGCATCAATAGAATTGAAACTCAAAAAAACTGCCAAACAAAAAAAACTAACGATAAAAAATATTGATTTTGATTTCATTTTAAATTATTTAAATCACAATTATTTATACCATTAACAAATTTATTGTTTGTCAAAAGTATATCGAACACCTATAAGACCTCTGAGGACAACATCATCCTCAATTCTTAATTCAGGTGTGAGTTCTAAAACTAGTGCTATTTTTTTAAAATCCTTAATAGGGAAAACTTCAAGAGAGGTAGGAATCACAATTGAATTTATTTCATCAAAACCCCTAAATGGACTTAGATTAATTCCCAATCCAATCGAAAAACGGTGGTACTCTTTGGTTTCAAAATTATAAAATACATTAGCTTCAATTGGAATTTCTTCAAAATAATTATTAGCAAATACTTTTAGCTCCAAGCTTATATCCTTAGTTCTATTGGTATTAATACCCATTGCATAATTTGAAAAACCACTTACAGCTATTTGGGAATGACTTGTAAAGCCAATAAATAACAAAATGATGATGAAGATTTGTTTGAAATTTTTCATTCTTACTAATAGTTTTGAATTTTTAAATTGTTATTTGGTTGAGCATCGTAAATATCCAATAAGAAAACAACAATTTTAAGAATTTACTTATGAAATTAACAAAAAATTAACGAGATTTAGTACCCTAAAAAAAAGCCTGACTAAAATATTTTATAGTCAGACTTCTAATAAAAATTAAAAATTTCTAAAACTTCAACGTCAATCCCGCCAAGAAGTTAATTCCTGCTTGAGGATAATAGTACGGATAAACGTCATACATATATCCATTTGACACATATTTCTTGTCTAAAATATTGTTTACCAAACCTGTAATTACAATTGATTTAAAAATAGATTTTGGTTTAATTTCATATGCGATATTCAAATCGTTGACAAAATAATTAGCCAGTTTTGCAGCCGGTAATTCAATGTTATTCATGTATTGTTCTCCTACAAATTTTTGTAACCAAGAAATCTGAAGATTCTCTAATGGCTTGTAAGTAATAATATTCCCTACTATAACCGATGGCGAATAAGCAATATCGGTAGTTCCATAATTTTCGCCTTCTACGGCTAAATCAACATTTTTGTTAGCGCTCAAAGTGAAATTTGGTCTCACTATAAATTTCTCTGAAACGGTAAAAGCGGCATCAACTTCTAAACCTAAACGATAACTTTTTTCACTATTGGAACGAATTGGACTTCCTACATCATCCAGTTTTCCAGTTAAAATTAACTGGTCTTTGTATGCCATATAATACACATTCGAACTAAATTTTACTTTGTCTGAAGCATATCTCCAACCCATTTCAAAGTCATTTAATTTTTCAGGTTTTGTATTTCCGCCTTCATAATCAGTTCTGTTAGGTTCCCGATTGGCTCTTGCATACGAAAGATACAAGATGTTATTGGCGTTGATATTAAAATTCAAACCTGCTTTTGGATTGAAAAAATTGAAATTGTCATTTACTGAACCAGTTTCACTACTGTTCACTTTATAATGTACGTTTCTAAGTTGTACGTCTCCAAACAAACCTATTTTTTCAGTGATTTGATAATTTGCTTTCGCAAAAATATTTCCATCTGTTTTTGCCGCATAATCATCATAATAATGATCTCCTAATTCACTTGTGGAAGCATATCTCGCCCAAATCACTTTTCCAAAATGGTCTCCTTCATATTTATTATAACCACCTCCAAAAATGACCTCCAGTTTTTCGGTCTTGTAATTCGCAGAAAATGTAGTTCCGTAAAAGTCATTATCCAACCATTTTTGACGAATTAAATCGGTTCTTTTAATTGTTGTTGCATTGATAACAATTGGCGTCAAGCCATAGCTTGAAAACTTAGCATCTCCTTTATAATTTTCATAATATCCTTTTCCTTTTGTATAATGAAGAGCTAAATTGGTAGTCCAATTTTCAGAAACTCTCTCATTCCAATGCAACTGAGAGTGATCTTGTTGATAATTGTCAGTTTCATTATCATAAAATTGAGCATTGCCTTGTTCATCCGTAAAAGCGCCTGCTGAATTGAAAGTTCTATCTTTCTGTAATGTCTCACCGTCTATTCCGTTCCAAGATTGATACGTTTTTTCGGTTCCACCAAAAACCAAGGCTTCAATCAACGTAGTTTTACCTACGTATGTTCCCTGAAGAAAATAAGATTTCAAATCCGAAGAAGCTCGGTCAACATAACCACCCGATTTCAAAGCGGACAAACGACCGGCAATTTCAAAATGGTCATTCATTAAACCCGTGCTGAATTTAACCGTGTGTTTTTGCGTATTGAAACTTCCAAATGAATTAGAGATTTCACCTGAGCTTTCTTTAGCAAAATTATCGGTAAGCATATTCAGGCTTGCGCCAAAAGCACCGGCACCATTGGTTGAAGTTCCCACTCCTCTTTGCAATTGCAAACTCTCTACAGAAGAGCTAAAATCAGGCATGTTTACCCAATAGGTTCCATGACTTTCGGAATCATTATACGGGATTCCGTTGATAGTTACATTCACCCGAGTGGCATCGCTTCCGCGGACCCGAATTCCAGTGTAACCCACGCCGTTTCCTGCATCGGAAGTAGTGACCACCGAAGGAAGATAATTCATTAAAAGAGGAATGTCTTGTCCTAAGTTTCGGAACGAAATTTCCTTTTTGTCCAAATTACTGAAACTTACTGGTGTTTTTGTGGTAATCCGCACGGCAGAAACTAGAACTTCGTCGAGTTGATTCACTTTTGTAGTGTCTTTGACTTGAGAAAATGATAAAAAAGTTGCCAGAAGAAAAACAGAAGACATATAAAATGTCAGATTCCTGGACTTTGAGACTTTGAGACTTTGAGACTTTGAGATTAAAATGGTATTCATCCGTAAATAGATTACGAATAAAAGGGGGAATTATTCTTTTGTTAAATTAAAATGATTGTTTCCTACGACAAATGGATAGTGTGCACGCTATTTTTTTGTCATTTTTTCCCTTAACAGCATTACCTGTTCAGGTTCGTTGGGTATAATCTCAGCTATATTCTGAATTTGTTTCAGAATCTGAAATAAATTCAGATTTAAGCACCCCTTTGAGACGGGGCAAAGGTAATTCTTTTGTTTAAAGTTCCAAATATAACTTTTGAACTTTTTTTCTAATTTCAAAAATCGGGTTTTCTGCGGTTTTTCTTCACTTCAGAAATGCTTTTTTTATCCTTTATTCGTTTGCGAATTACAGATTTGGGGATTTTGGTTGCTTTTCTTTCTTTAGCAATAATCAAGGCTTTTTTGATAATTATTAAAAACCGTTTGGTTACAATTTCTTTATTTCGAAACTGACTTCGATCTTCGTCACAATTTAAGATTAAAACCAAATCGGTAGTTAATCTGGGAGCTAATTTTATTTTCAGCAACTCTTTTTCGTTTTCAGATAAGGCTTGCGAGTTTTGTAAGTCAAAAGACAAAACCACTTTGGAAGAAACTTTGTTTACATTCTGACCTCCAGCGCCACTGCTTCGTACCGCTTTATATTGTAATTCTGTTATGATTTTTTCTGTTTCCATTTATGCTGTTCCGAAACTTCGGGAATGTTTCACTAAAACTATTGATGTTGATGTGCTGGTTTTAATAAATCATTTACTGTTTTTACCGGATTAAAGGTAATTAAAGGTACTTGTACAAATACGGTGAGCCAATGTGCCATTGCTCCGTTCCACAAACCGGGTAATTCATATGCTTTGATTTGTTTTCCATTGGTGTTTTTTTCTACAATGAAACCGCTGTTGTGATCAACAAACTGGTTTAAATCAAATTTTTTATTTTTATAATTTTTAATTCCGCAAACTAAATCAACGGGATTGAAATGAGTGGCATTAGCCAAAATGCTTACTTCACTTTCATTATTCAAATCCACTTGAGAGGATTCCACAATTTGCAAGGAAACCGCACCGTTTTCACTCTTTACCCAAAAAGGGCCTCCGCCAGGTTCTCCTTCATTTTTTACCATTCCGCATACACGAATTGGTCTGTTTAGGGAGTCCTTAATTATGCTGATTTTGTTTTCTAAAGTAAAAGTGTCGAATTCATCTGCGATTCCCACATTTAATTTTTCTTTCAGGAAAGGAATGATTTCTTCAATATGTTTTTCTTCAACTCTATTAAGTTCGATAAGATTCAAATAACTGAAAATTTGTTGTTGCAATTCAAGCAATGTGCCTGCTAAAGCTTTCTTATACAAAGCGATTTTTTCGTTGTTATTTTGAATTACATTATCAATATTTTTTATAAAAATAATATCTGCATTCAAATCATTCAGATTTTCAATTAGGGCACCATGTCCTCCGGGTCTGAATAACAATTCTCCCATTTCATTTCGGAAAGGATTATTTGAAAGGTCAACAGCAAGGGTATCGGTGCTTTTATTCTGATACGAATAACTCACTTCTATTGTAGTTCCCGATTCTTTTTCGACTTTGTTTTTTGTCAAATTGATAATGCTTTGAAATTGATCTTGATGATTTTCAGATACAGTGAAATGCAACAGAGAATTCCCGTTGGAACTGCTGTAATATCCACATTCATACAAGTGTTCCTCAATAGGCGTTGCAATAGTAGTAATATATTTATGAAAGGGTAAAATTCCTTTTGGCTTATTGGCAAAATCAAAATAATCAGAAGCCATGAGCAATTTTATAAAATAGTAGTTTTTATAATCTCGTTCAAGAGAATCAAACTCAATGAATTCTTCTTTTAATTTTTTATGTACCGCTTTAAAAAAAGGAAACTTTTTCATGCCTATTATAAAAATAGATAGTTCTGTGTCTTTTTTTCTATTAATGTAGGCGTTTATACTTTCATTTTCAAAATCAAACTCATTCAAAAAAGTATTTAAAAATTTAAACATCCTACTGGCAGCACCAGAAGATGGAACAAATTTCAGTAATTTTAAATTAGATTTTTGAGCATCAAAAAAGGCTGCTTTTTGCTTAAATTCTGTTTCTGATAATTTTAAAATCCCGTTATATAATGTTGCAGGAGCGACTAGATTAATTTTAGAGATTCCGTTTTGAAGAAATTTCAATTGTTTTTGAACAGTTGAAATGGAAATTCCAAGTGTATAAATTTGGACAAAATCAACAGAAGAAAGCCCCATTGTTTTAGCAATCGTCAAATCATCAATAATTACAATGGCTTTTTTTAATCGTGAATTTTTGTCTCCAGAAAGCGTGATAAATGGTTTTTTATTATCGATTAATGACTGTTTAAAAACGGCAAAAACGGATTCTCTACCTTCTGCTTTGTCTCTCAAATCATCTTTTTCCCAAGGGACATCTATATCGGTAAGAAAGAACAAATCGTATTCATGTTCTCGAGCGGCTTGGTCTAACAAAGGATCACAATAGTTGTAATAGACTTCCGAAAAAACTTTGGTAACCATCAAATTTGTGTCGCAAAACAGATATTTATTGGCAATCGAAACCGCTTCATTTTCTAATTTGGTTTGACCGTATGCAATAGGCAGCATATCATTGCTTTCACAAATTTTTTGTTCTTTGTCCCATTTTTCCTGAAGATATTCACGAGCATACTCTGCTACCCAAACCGTATTATAGTGTTCGGCAAGTTGTTTTGCTAGTGTCGTTTTTCCAGTGCTTTCTGGTCCGAATAGCGCAATTTTTACGATGGCAGCTTTTTGCTGTTTAAGATTTTTCTCCATTCTAAATAAGCTAAAATAGCTAAAATTGTAAATATTAAATATTGCAATGCCAAAATTCCAAGTCCACGATAGGCGTATAAAGGTGTAACAATTAGATCGCCAATAATCCAAAGAGTCCAATTCTCGATTTTTTTGTTGGCCATATACCACATTCCTGTGAAAAATATTCCCGAGGCTATAATATCAATATAATTGTCGTTATTAATGGTGTAATTAAATAATTTATATACCCCGAAAACTACAAAAATTGTCACAAAGAACAATACGACGCCTATTATTTTTTCATTGTTATTCGTTCTTGTGATAGGCAAGTTATCATTTCCTTTAACTTTCCTGGTCCATTTATACCATCCATAAATACTCATAATAGTAAAATATCCATTAATCATCATATCGCCAATGTAACCCGCAAGAAAGAGCAGGTAGACTGTAATGATTGTTGCTATTAACCCTGTTGGGTAGACCAAAATATCTTCTTTTCGGGCATACCATACGCTCAAAATTCCAAATATAAAAGCAATGAACTCTAATACAATTTGTGTTGTTGAAGCATTTTTATAAGCATTTAGAAAAAATTCTATCATCTTTGAATTTTAAAAAATTAGTCGTTCGAATAAGGTAATGGTTACAAAGGAAGATTGAAAAAATTCAAATCTTTTTCAAATGCGGTTCCTATCACTACTACATCAGCTCCTGAATCGTAGGCATTTTGAATTCCCTGCAAATCTATAATTCCGCCTCCAACTATAACAGGAATTTTGATATTTTTTGAAATTAATTGAATCATATTCAGAGGAACAGATTGTTTTGCGCCGCTTCCTGCTTCGAGATAAAGGAGTTTATTTCCTAACATTTCACCTGCTTGTGCGGTTGCCAAAACTAATTCCAGATTATTTCTGTCCAAAGGTTTGGTTTTGCTGATTCTTTCTACCGCGGTTTCGCTCCCGCTTTCTATAAGCATATAGCCGGTTGAAATAATTTCGAGATTGGTTTGTGTCAAAAGTGGTGCTGCTTTTACCTGATGCTCTATCAAATAATCGGGATTTCTTCCTGATATTAAAGACAGAAACAAAATGGCATCGGCTTTATCAGAAATTTGTGAAGGATTTCCCGGGAAAAGTGCGATTGGTAAATGGCAGTTTTGTTTTATTTTTAAAATTAATGCGTCTAGAATATTGTTTTCGACATGGCTTCCGCCAATGAAAATATGGGTGGCCGGCGATTGATTGATTTTTGAAACTAAATGATCAACATTTTCTAAAATGATTTTATCAGGATCAAGAAGAATAGCCAATAATTTTTGGTTTTCTAGTTTGGCTTGTATTATTTGGCTGTACAGGTTCTTCATAAGTTTTACCGCTAATTCGCAAATTTGCGGTTTGTTTTTAATTTTCCAAAGCGTAAACTAAAGTAAAATTTTCGATTTCTTCAAAGTGAATATTGAAATCTTTAATCAGGCTGTCAAAATGGAGTTCGGTGTTGACTTTTTTATTTTCTAAATCGAAAGATTGCACTTTGATATGGTCTTTAAAACTGATTCCTTTTTCGTTTCGGATTTTGAAGATGGCTTCTTTGGCGCCCCAAATCACGGTTAGCTTACGAATGTATTCTTGCTGATTTTCAGTCCCGAATCCCGAAGTCTCGGGATGGGATAAAAATTGAAATTCAGAATCGCAGAATTTATCTGCAATCCGGATGATTTTTTCGCGTTGCAATTCAATGTCGATTCCTACGGTTTCATCGCTAATGATAATAGCTGAAAAATCATGAGAATGGGTGATTGAAATGTGTTTGCCGTCATGTAAATGCGGTTTTCCAAATTCATCATAAAACAAATCAAAATCAGTGTAGTTCGCCTCCTGAAATAATTTGCGAACGCTCAAGAATGCGCGTTGGTGCAACTCTGATTTCATTCCGCTAAGGCGAAGCGCATTTTTCTCGGTTAATTGGACTTCGTTGTTTAATTGTTCGAAGGATTCGGTGATTTTCCAAACCAGGATTTGGGTTGTGGTCTCGGCGCTTCGGGAGAAGTTTATGGTTTTGAATAATGGCATGGTAGTATCCTGATTTTTAGCCCCGATTGCAATGGAAATCCTTTTTTGACTCGCCCTTGCGAGGAAAAAAAGATTGCAGTGGAAAGCGGGAAAGAGCTCCTAAAACTGAAATTAATTTGGCTTAAAAAATTTATTTTATTGATTTTTAAAAGATTACACTACTAAACAACTCATAAATGTGAGTGAATGTTTTTAAAATCATAAGTTATTCCGTAAATTTGCAAAAAATTTATAATTACAAATATACTATAAATGAGTACTACAACTATGCCTTTTGTGGCTTTCAAAGTAAAAGACATTTCTCTAGCGGCTTGGGGAAGAAAAGAAATTGAATTAGCAGAAGCTGAAATGCCAGGTTTAATGGCGCTTCGTGCTGAATACAAAAACGAACAACCACTTGCGGGTTCTCGTATTGCAGGATGTTTACACATGACAATCCAGACTGCGGTTTTGATTGAAACGTTAATTGCTCTTGGTGCTGAGGTGACTTGGTCTTCTTGTAACATTTTCTCTACTCAAGATCAGGCTGCTGCTGCGATTGCTGCTGCAGGAATTCAGGTTTATGCTTGGAAAGGTTTGAATGAAGAAGATTTTGACTGGTGTATTGAGCAAACATTATTCTTTGGTGAAGATAGAAAACCATTGAACATGATTCTTGATGATGGTGGAGATTTGACTAATATGGTTATTGACCGTTTTCCTGAATTAGTTGCTGGTATCAAAGGATTGTCTGAAGAAACTACAACTGGAGTTCACAGATTATACGAAAGAGTAAAAGCGGGAACATTACCAATGCCTGCTATTAATGTAAATGACTCGGTTACTAAATCGAAATTTGACAATAAATACGGTTGTAAAGAAAGTGCTGTTGATGCGGTTCGTCGTGCAACTGATATTATGCTTGCTGCAAAAAGAGTAATCGTTTGTGGTTACGGTGACGTAGGTAAAGGAACTGCAGCTTCTTTTAGAGGTGCTGGTTCTATTGTTACTGTTACTGAAATTGACCCAATTTGTGCGCTTCAAGCTGCAATGGACGGTTTTGAAGTTAAAAAATTAGATACTGTTATTGCCACTGCTGATATTATCATTACTACTACTGGAAATAAAGATATCGTTTTGGGTTCTCATTTCGAAAAAATGAAAGACAAAACTATCGTTTGTAACATCGGACATTTTGATAACGAAATTGATATGGCTTGGTTGAACACGAACCACGGTGCATCTAAAGTGGAAATCAAACCACAAGTTGACAAATATACAATCGCTGGAAAAGATATCCTTATCCTTGCTGAAGGTCGTTTGGTAAACTTAGGTTGTGCTACAGGTCACCCAAGTTTTGTAATGAGTAACTCATTTACAAACCAAACTCTTGCTCAAATCGAATTGTGGAAAAACAGCGCGGCATACAACAATGAAGTGTATATGTTACCAAAACACTTAGATGAGAAAGTAGCGATGTTACACTTGGCTAAATTAGGTGTAGAATTAGAGACTTTACGTGTTGATCAAGCGGATTATATTGGAGTTCCTGTTGATGGTCCATTCAAACCGGAATATTACAGATATTAGTATTAAGATTTAAGTACTAAGTATTAAGACAAAACCCTTGCCATCCCGAAGTTTCGGGAGCGAGGGTTTTTTTGTTTTTAAATCTGAAAGACAATGATATATTGATAATTCTAAAGAAATGTGCCTTGATCAAACACATGAACTGTAAAAATATATATTATGTTTGCATATCAATTAACATTTTTGAAGAAGCAAAATACTGCTCCTGTTTCTAAATATTAAATTCTACTACTTTTGGAAAAAATAGCTTATCTATTCGTCTTATTAATTTCACTTTCGATTACTCAAATTGTTTCCGCCCAGGAAAGAAAACCTAAAGTGGTTTTGGTATTAAGTGGTGGTGGTGCCAAAGGAATAGCACATATCCCACTTTTACAAGCTTTAGACTCCTTGCACATTGTTCCTGACCTTATCGTAGGAAACAGTATGGGAAGTGTTATTGGAGGCATGTATGCAATGGGATATTCGGGCGACAGCATTGAAAAAATAGCCAAAAACATCGATTGGGACAAACTCCTTGGACGAAATATGTCTTTGAAAAGTGTCAGTGTGGAAGAAAAAAGTGAGTTTGAAAGATATTTGGTTGGAATAGGAATTAAGGACGGTAAACCAACAAACGTAAGTTCTTTATTAAATGATCAATATTTAAGAGAATTTCTTACAGAGCTGACTTTTCCTGTTTATAATGTAAAAGACTTTGATGAGCTAGCGATTCCATTTAGAGCAATGGCTACAGATGTTGTATATGGCAAGGAAGTAATTCTTAGCAAAGGAAATTTAGCTTTTGCTATGCGAGCAAGTATGTCATTGCCCGCGGTTTTTAAAACCATGCCTTATGAAAAAACGCTGTTGGTTGACGGTGGCGTAATGAATAATTTTCCAACCGATATTGCAAAAAAGATGGGTGCCGACATCATAATTGGCAGTGACGTGGGTGGGGGAATGGAACCTATAGATAAATTAGATAACTTCGTGTCTGTACTAATGCAAACGAGTATGTTTCCCAGTAACATTAAAGATCCGGAAAATCGTAAACTATGTGACATTTTAGTAGATCACTTGCCTAACTTGAGATTTTCTACATCTGATTTTACAAAAAGCAACGAAATTTACAAAGATGGTAAAATTGCAACCAATCTTAATCTAGGCACATTAGTAGCATTAGCAGAAAAATTAAAAGGATTCAAACAACGAACCCATGAATTGCCAGCTGTTTCCAGCGAATTTGTCATCGATACCATCGTTTATAAAAATATCAGCAAGGAAAATCTTCCTCTAGTTATTGCTCGAACAAATATTAAAACACATACAAAATATACTGCTAAAGATTTAACATTAGGCATTAATGGCGCCATGGGCACAAATCTGTTTAACCAAATTACCTACAGTTATTTCGTTCACGACGGAAATAAATTAGGATTGCTGATAAACGGTTTAGAATTTTCTAAAAACCAAGTTAATGCATCCGTGCATTACGACACTTATAGGGGAGTTGGACTAATTCTTAATTATAATGCCAGAAACATTCTGGCCGAATCTTCCCGTCTTATTTTTACTGCGGATATCGCCGAACAACCAAAAATAAGAATTGATTTTCAGAAAAATTTTGGAAAAAAGAAAGACTGGTGGTGGGGAACGGAGCTCTATGGTGCATTCCTACAACAGGAAATCTTCGTTGATGGAAAAGCGGCAGATAATATGCTATACAAAGCTGTCGAATTCAATAATGAAGTAAACCGAAATTTGAATTCACTGAACAGTTATCTTGGATTTGGATTAAACTATAGTTACACTGTGGTGAAACCTAAAAATGATCCCGATATAAATGATAACGTACTGTCTCTTAAAAACTATAATTTTGGAAATTTAGAAGTAAATGCACATTATTTACGCAATGGGATGGATAAAGTTTTTTTTGCAACTAATGGAACAATTTTAAAAGCAAATATAAATCGATCACTGCGCAATGACATTAATATAGCTTTTACAGAAACGGATTCAACCGATTTTTCGGGGTCAACAAATAGCTTCACTAAAGTAGGATTTGCATTTGAAAAAAGAGTACAATTAAAAAAGAAGATTACTGGCATAATAGGATTTGATGCTAATTTTATTTTTCAAGACAAGCCAAAAGGTAATGAAGGTTCTTTTTCTAATTATGGCTATGCTGCAAAATATTTCCTTGGAGGCTTTATTCCAAGTTCGGGCAGTAATCGTTTTGTATTCCCAGGCCTACATGAGGACGAGCTGAGTGTTACTCAATTTATGGCTATTAAACTAGGCGTACAATTGAATCCCTTGGGTAAATTTTACCTGACTCCACATTTCAATGTTGCATCCGTTGGCTTTGGCAACTTTAACGAATACATAGCTGACGTTTCTAATACAAAGGGAAATTGGGACGATAATAAAGAAACCAGTTTGTTGATGTCAGGAGGAGCAGCGATTTCCTATCAATCGATTTTAGGACCTATTCATTTTGACACTTCATGGATAAACAATATCGACAAAGTGCGATTGTTTTTTAGCGTCGGATTTTCATTCAATCCATCTAATTAGAGCAAGTAAGTTATTAGCCGAATTTTATCAAGTTTGATTATAGTAGAGTTCCAGTTAAAGGTTCATTCAAACTAGAATGTTACAGATACTAGTCCTGCTTTGTCATTCTGACGATAGGAAGAATCCAAACCCTTGCAGCAATGCGAGGGTTTTTTTGTTTTTGGGCGTGACCCTTCGTAAAAACTTTGGGTCGGGCTATTCGTTACAATCTTTCCTTCACTTCGCTCTGGAAAGGATTTCCACTGCTATCCCTCACGCGTTAATAATAATAATCAGATGACGAAAACCTATAAAATTAATCAGATTTTTTATACGTTTCTTCAACTATTAGTGTACTTTTGAAATCAAGCTATAAGCACAATTTCTTTCAAACTCAAAACATTAAAATTAATTAAAACTTATCAAATAAATTATGAGAACACGCTTGATTTTAATAATAGTAATGCTATTGCCATTTTTTACAAATGCACAAAACTTTAATATGCAAATGCAGCAATCAGCAAATATGCAACGCCAAATGAGTAACCAGAATGCACAATGGGCAATGCAACGACAAATGGATATGCAGCAACAGCAAATGCGCAGTATGATGTCCCGTTCAATGAGTAAAATTGAAATCGCAGAAAAAAAATTGGCAAAAGAAGAACGAAAGTTAGAAAAGCTAGAAAAAAAGTCAATAAAAAAAGAGGCTGATTTAAAGATGAAGCAAGAGGAATTAGTAAATCTTGTAACAAAATCCAAAGAGAACGATGGTACTGAATTACAAAAAAGCATTAAAAACTCAAAAAACGATTTGTCTAAGTACGAAGTAAAATTAAGTAAAATAAATTCTCAATTAGAATCCAGTTCGAAAAAAGCACATGATTTCAAAAAAGAAGTAGAGAATTCTAAACTGGAAAAAGAAGAACTCATTAAAAAGCACGAAGAAGAGAAAAGAGTAAAGAAAGAGGAAAAAGAAAAGGCAATTAAAGAAAAACAAGACAAAAAAGAAGCGAAAAATTAAATCACTTCCACTTCTGATTTACAAAATGACGAAAACCTAGTAAGAAACTGAAATCAGTTCAGTTTCTTGCTAGGTTTTTTTAATAAGAATTACTTATATAATTTTGAACTATTCAACAAGCGCTAATGTCCTATTAGTCAGTTCGTTTTTATTTTTTATTAAATGCATTTATTTTATATAAAACCATAGCGTAAATCAACCTTAAATTACGCTTCTTGTTTAATCAGTACTTTATCTATTCTAAGAATTTGCTATCCAATCATATTAACATCTAAACAAAAAAACCCGTTTCTTTCGAAACAGGTTTTATATAGTAGAGAACATTTTATGCTTATCGAACCTTTTTAATCAAAGTTGCAATATATGCCCATTTAAGATCTCGTGAAGCCAGGCCCTCTTGAAATTCTTTTTCTTGTGTTGCTGTGTAAACTGTACCGGTATCATTAGGCATCCCAAAATATTGATTGAAATCTTTAAACATATCTACAGTAATATGTGAGGCATAAGCAGCACTGCCAGTGGGAGCCATGACTCTTAGTAATTCCCAACTGGCCCTATTGCCTTTATCTACCTGTTTTTGATGATCTAGTTTAAAGGTTTTTGATTCAGCATTTTCATATTTTGCATAATTATCCATCCCGACTTTCATTAAGTTTATTTGGGCAACTGTACCTAAAGGCATATCAAATTGTCCTTTGGTAAGATCAATTTGTTCCAAATAAAATCTTGCTGCTAAATCCCTGCTTTTAGCAGACTGGTTTAATTTATTGATAAGATCTTGCTCAGACATTGCTGGATATGCTTTTTTGGCTGCTGCCATTAAATCGCCTCCGCCTTGAAACATTTTGACAGGATCTTTAAAGACCTGAACTGTTAAGTACTGATAACCTTGATCTTCGCCTCCTGGTTGTAATGACCAAAGATCCCATCCTATAATATCTCCGTTTTTGACACGTTGGTCATGAATCTTTTGCCAAAAACTCTCCGTTTCCCCGTAAGCGGTTTCTTGTTCATTATCGACTTTCATAAATTCAAATAATAAATAAAGTTTGTCCTGAGCAATCATATTAGCACTAAACAAAATTACTGCGATAAACATGAATAATTTTTTCATAATTGTACAATTTAATGATTAGTAATACTGTATTTTACTATTAAAAGTACGAAATATTATTTGCTAAAAACACTTAATTAAGGCGCAATCGTTTGTTTTTTAGTTAATTAAAGAATATTCTGACTGCTTATATAAGGATACAATATTGCCTAGTGTGATAACAGACAAAAAACCGCTGAAGTGATAATAAAATAAAAGTAGGAAGTGACTGTTGTGACCTTATATTGTCGTTAAAAACAAAAAACCCGTTTCTTTCGAAACGGGTTTTTTAATAATTGAGAAAATCAATTCAACTATTCAATATCTTTTAGCAAAACCCTTATTTTCTCTTTCGAATCAGGAGGGTTTATTTTAGCAATCAAGCATTCAACAACAACCTAAATATTTTATATCTTTGTATCTTCATTGATTACTTATTCAAATGACGACACTTACTGTAAACATAAAAGACATTTCTCAAATAGCCATCATCAAAAAAATTTTGAAAGCTTTTGATGTGGAAGTAATTGAGGAAAACAATGAAATTACAAATCCTGAGATACTTGAAAGACTAGAAAAACATCACAAGAATTTTCAGAAGCCTGCTTATAGAGAAGAAAACTACACCAAAGTAGATACTAAAAATATATGGGCAGATATACAATAGAAATAAGCAAAGAAGCGCTTGCTGATTTGTTAAAAATAAAAAAATCGGGCAAGAAAACGGATATTTTAAAAATTGAAAAAATATTTCTTGAATTAGAATCACATCCAACCACTGGAATTGGTAAGCCTGAAAAACTAAAATACAAAGACGATAATGTTTGGTCCAGACAAGTCAACAAAAAGGATCGATTAATCTATGAAATCATCGACCACGAAGTAGTAGTAATTATCATTTCTGCTATAGGACATTACAATGATAAATAATCCTCCTCTATAAAATCCACTGCGTAAAAAATATTTAAATCATTAGTGCTTCTGTGTCTTTTTAGTGTAAAAGCTTTTTTTTAACTTAATAACTTCCTCCAATTGACAAACAGTGTAAGTGATATGTTTTTATTTAAACAAAAAACCCGCTTCTAACGAGACGGGTTTTTTAATAAATTGAGAAAATCAATTAGGCGCTAACTTCAAATGGAAGTATAGAGCGATTTTATTTGTTTTAAGGGAGTGGTTTTATTGCTATCCTACGTTCTAAGAAAAAAACATATATGGTTTATTCTGAAGGAATTACGTTATTAACTATATTTGATAACCCGTTGGGGGTTATTAGTTTTTGATGATGATTTTTCGTCAGTTCGAGTGATTTTCTCCCGAAGCCTCGAGAAGAAAATTGTATCGAGAACAACAAAAATTGTTTTTAAAAACGGTTCTCGATATATTTTTTGTTTCATTTTGTTACACAAAAAATCCTCGAACTGACGTCTTTACTAATTGCACCAAACCGGTTAATTGATATAACTAAAATACAAACTCATGGGTAATATATTAAGAGTGATCGCACTAATTTGTATTTTATTTTGCTCGTGTAAAAAAGCACCAGAACCAAAAGACAATGGGTTAGCTGGTAAAATTCGTTACAGTTGCGCACCAGAAACTATAGACATTAAATGGTATGCATCTTATCATAAAGCACCTCTCTTTAAAGGAATGGATATTATTGATTATCCAATAAGCACCAAAAATAGTGAAGCTCAAAAGTATTTTAATCAAGGATTAGCCTTTGCCTTCGGTTTTAACCATGCAGAAGCGGCCCGATCTTTTTATTATGCGACAACATTAGACCCACAATCTGCAATGAGTTTTTGGGGCTACGCTTATGTATTGGGTCCAAACTACAATGCAGGAATGGAACCCGATAATTATGAAAGGGCATACAAAGCCATTCAAAAAGCACTAAAACTTACAGCCAATGCATCGGAAAAAGAAAAAGCACTAATAAATGCATTATCGAAAAGATATGTTGCAAAAGCGATGCAAGATAGAAGCTCATTAGATCGTGCCTACTCCGAAGCCATGATGAATGTAGTTAAAAAATTTCCCAACGACAATACAATTGCAACTTTATACGCCGAGTCCATTATGGATATGCATCCTTGGGATTTGCATGATAAAAAGGGGGAACCAAAGAAATGGACTTTGGAAATTATAGTTCTTTTAGAAAATATATTGAAAAAAGATCCGAAGCACATTGGTGCCAATCATTTCTATATTCATGCGGTTGAAGCATCTAATAATGCAGAAAGAGGCAATGCTTCGGCAAAACGTTTTGATGACGGATTGGCTCCAAGTTCTGGACACTTAGTTCACATGGCTTCACACATCTATATCAGAACCGGAGAGTACCACAAAGGGACTTTAGCAAATATTAATGCGGTAAAAAAGGACAGTACTTATGTTACAATTTGTCACGCAAAGGGTTCGTATCCGTTAGCCTATTTTCCGCATAACTATCATTTTATGGCGGCTTGCGCCACATTAGAAGGGAATTACAAATCGGCGATGATAGGAGCCAATGAAACATCAAAGCTTGTACACCCAAAAACAATGACGGAGCCGGGTTGGTCAACCTTACAGCATTATTATGTTATTCCTTATTTTGTGGCGGTAAAGTTTGGAAAATGGGATGATATATTAAAAATGAAATTAGTTTCCGATACGCTGAAATATCCGGTAGCAATATCTCACTATGGGAGGGGAATGGCATATTTAGGGAAAAAAGACATTGCGAAAGCAAAAGCCGAGTTAGGCAAATTAGAAGTTTTGTCCAATGACAATGCGATGAAAAAAATATCAATTTGGGATATTAATACAATGTACGATGTGTTACAAATCGCCAGTAAAGTATTGAAAGGCGAAATTTTAGCTTCAGAAGGAAACTATAACCAAAGTATTTCTCTTATCAAAGAGGCCATAACTATTGAAGACAACTTGAACTATAACGAACCTCCAGATTGGTTTTTCTCCGTACGACACCATCTAGGCGCAGTTCAAATTGAAGCAGGGAAATATAACGATGCCATAAAAACCTATCAAGAAGACTTGAAAAAGTATCGCAATAATGGCTGGGCACAACAGGGATTAAAATTAGCGTATGAAAAAAGTAATAATCCAAGTAAGGTAAAAGAGATGGAGGGTCTGATTACAAAAAGCTGGGCTGATGCTGATGTAAAAATTACTACTTCTAGAATTAAATAACAAAAAACCCGCTTCTCACGAAACGGGTTTTTTAATAAATTGAGAAAATCAATTATGCTTCAACTTCAAATGGAAGTATAGAAACGTATGATTTGTTATCTCTTTTCTTTTGGAAGAAAACAACTCCATCTACTCTTGCGTGTAGGGTGTGATCTTTACTGATGTAAACATTTGCACCTGGATTATGTTTTGAACCTCTTTGTCTTACGATGATGTTCCCAGCAATAGCAGCTTGACCACCAAATATCTTAACGCCTAAACGTTTTGATTCTGATTCTCTACCATTCTTAGAACTACCGACACCTTTCTTGTGAGCCATGACGTATTAGTTTATTTTGTTAGTAATTAATTAAACAGCTTTACCACCGTTTAATTCATCTTGTAATTTTTTTAATTCATCCATTTTACCATCAGCAGCCAATTGAGCTTGTTGAGCCCAAGTAGTTGGATCTAAATGTGTTAAAGTAGCACTTGCAGCTGTTAAAATTTCTTTAACAGAATCAGATGATGCTTTAGCCAATTTAGTGAAAGTATCAACTCCTGCAGCAACTAATGCTTCAGCAGCTTTAGGACCAATTCCTTCGATAATTTTCAAATCATCTACTTTTTTAGATGCTTTTGGAGCTTTAGCTTCAGCTACTTTTTCAGCTTTTGGAGCTGCTTTTTTAGTTCCTGTTGCGCTAATTCCTTCGATTACAATTTGAGTAAGATATTGTCTGTGACCGTTTCTCTTTTTGTATCCTTTTCTTCTTTTCTTTTTGAAAACGATAACTTTATCTCCTTTTAAGTGTTGTAACACTTTAGCTTCTACTGAAGCACCTTCTATAGCTGGGGCGCCTAAAGTGATTGTTCCATTGTCATCTAATAAAAGAACTTTGTCAAAAGAAACTTTTGAACCTTCTTCATTAGTCAAACGATGAACATAAACCTTTAAGTCTTTGCTTACTTTGAACTGTTGCCCTGCTATCTCTACGATTGCATACATACCGAATTGATTTATTGATTTTTAAGGTTGCAAATATACAATTAAATATTTATCATGCAATTCCTTAAGTAAAAAAATATTTTATAAGTTTTAGGCTCTATTTTTCAAGGCTTTATCTTCTTATTAGTAGCTTTTTATCGTTAGAAGTTTGTTAAAATTAAAATCATAAGACAATCATCATTAAAAAAAGGTATTTTTGATAGATTAATAATTTTTGCTTTTTAACTTTTGAAAAATGATAACTTATTAATCTTTATAAAAAACACAATAATCAATTTAAGTACTGCGCTTATGCTAGGAGGAGTGGCTTCGGCTCAAAAAATTGCTTTCGAGGAATATAATTTAGACAATGGCATGCATGTCATCTTACATAATGATTCTTCTGTTCCCGTTGTGGTAACTTCGGTGATGTATCATGTGGGATCGAAGGATGAAACACCTGACAGAACTGGTTTCGCTCATTTCTTCGAACATTTATTATTCGAAGGTACCGAAAATATAAAACGAGGGGAGTGGTTTAAAATTGTCACTTCAAATGGTGGAGTGAATAACGCCAACACCTCTGATGACCGTACGTATTATTATGAAGTTTTTCCTTCTAGTAATTTGGAATTAGCACTTTGGATGGAATCCGAAAGATTAATGCATCCAGTAATCAATAAAATTGGAGTTGATACTCAAAACGGAGTAATAAAAGAAGAAAAAAGATCTCGTTACGATAATCAGCCTTATGGGAATATTATTGGAGCCGTAAAAGAAAACATGTTCAAAAAGCATCCGTATCGTTGGACGACAATTGGTTCCATGGAGCATTTAGACGCTTCCACTTTAGAAGAATTTCAAGCTTTTAATAAAAAGTTTTACACGCCAAATAATGCTGTATTGGTTGTTGCGGGAGATTTTGAAAATGCCAAAGCCAAAGAATGGATTCAAAAATATTTTGGTTCAATTGCAAAAGGAGAAACATTAAAAAAGGAAACATTTGTTGAAGAACCAATAACGCAAACCATTCACGCTAATTATGTGGATCATAACATTCAAATCCCAATGCTTATTGCTACGTACAGAACGCCTTCGATGAAAACGAGAGACGCCAGAGTTTTGGATTTGATTTCGTCTTATTTAAGCGATGGGAAAAGTTCGAAATTGTACAAGAAAATCGTGGATGAAAAGAAAATGGCCTTGCAAATAGATGCTGTTGGCTTTAGCCAAGAAGACTACGGAATGTACATTTTGTATGGTTTGCCAATGGGTACTCATACTTCTGCGGAATTGCTAAAAGAAATTGATGAAGAGATTGTGAAAATCCAAACAGAACTGATTTCGGAGAAAGATTTCCAAAAATTGCAAAACACGTTTGACAATCGTTTTGTAAACAAGAATGCCACTCTGGAAGGAATTGCCGAAAATTTAGCCACCTATTATTTGCTTTATGGAGATATCAATTTGATAAACACGGAGATTGAACTATTGCATTCTATAACACGAGAAGAAATTAGGGATGTGGCCAAGAAATATTTAAATCCAAATCAAAGACTTATTTTGGATTATGTTCCTTCCGCGACTGCTCCAAATTAAGACTTTCTCGATTATCAAAAACTACTATTCTATTATTAATTTTGTTCGCAACAGGAATTATGCACCCACAAGCCCGTCCACAACCCAAACCTGGAGTTTCTCCAGTGGTAAATATAAAAAAACCGCAAACCTTTGTTTTAGACAATGGCTTGAAAGTAATGATTGTTGAAAATCACAAATTACCCCGAGTGACTTTTAACCTTGCTCTGGATAACGAACCTTTTTTTGAAGGAACTATAAAAGGAGTTGATGAATTATGCAATAATATGATTGGAAATGGCAGTATTAAAATTGCCAAAGACGCCTTCAATGAAGAAATTGATTTCTTGGGTGCCAATATAAATTTTGGTTCTAAAGGGGCTTACGCCAGTTCGCTTTCTAAATATTCAGGAAGAATTTTGGAACTATTGGCACATGGAGCACTGCATCCGAATTTTACACAAGAAGAATTCGAAAAAGAAAAAGCCAAATTATTCGAAGGCCTTAAAGCCGAGGAGAAAAGCGTTCCTGCAATTGCTCACCGAGTGGTTGAAGCGCTTGCTTTTGGAAAAAACCATCCTTCCGGGGAATATATGTCAGAAGAAACATTGAAAAATGTAACTCTTGCGGATATTAAAAAGAATTACGAAACCTATTTTGTGCCGGAAAACGCTTATTTGGTGATTATTGGTGATGTGAAATATAACGAAGTAAAGCCAATTGTTGAAAACCTTTTTGGTCCTTGGAAAAAGAGAAGTACGCCAAAACTTACCTATCCCGCTCCCCAAAATGTTGCTTTCACCCAAATAAATTTTGTGGATGTACCGAACGCCGTTCAATCGGAAATTTCATTGGTAAACACCTTGAATTTAAAAATGAGCGACAAAGATTTCTTCCCCGCGGTCATGGCTACATATATTCTTGGGGGTGATTACACCAGTTACTTAAACATGAATTTAAGAGAAAAACACGGCTGGACCTATGGTGCCAGTGCAACTATTGGATCTGGAAAATATGTAACCAAATTAAAAGCGGCATCCGCAATACGAAGCGCAGTTACTGACAGTGCGGTTGTTGAGTTTATTAAAGAAATAAAAAAAATAAGAACCGAGAAAGTATCCGTGGAATTGCTTAACAATGTGAAAGCAGGGTATATTGGGCGATTTGTCATGCAGGTTCAAAAACCTCAAGCAATTGCACGTTATGCATTAAACATAGAAACCGAAAATCTTCCAACTGATTTCTATGAAAATTACATTAAAACCATAAATGCTGTAACACCTGATGATGTGATGCGAGCTGCCAATAAATATTTTCTTTTAGACAATACTAGAATCATAATCGCCGGTAAAGGATCGGAAGTGATTCCCGGACTGGAAAAACTGAAGATTCCCATGTTCTATTTTGATATTTATGGCAATCCAATAGAAAAACCTGTTCTATAATAAAAACCGCTATTTCATACTTTTAGGCTACAAAGGCTTTCCATCAAATTTAATGATGGAGAGCCTTTTTTTATTGTTTTAGCAAATAAAGAGACCCACTACTTATTTAATTTATCTACTGCCGGAAAAAGACGTAAAATCTTATGAAAAAAGTTCGTTTTAGTGTAACAATACAGTTTAAAACACGACCTATAGGCAAATCAACCGATTAACATTTATGAAAAAATCAATAATGGCGTTAAGCGCCACACTTTTGCTTGGCGGAGCCGTTTCTGCACAAAAAGTAGCTTTCGAAGAATACAATCTAGACAATGGTTTACATGTTATTTTACAAAACGACCCTTCGGCTCCAGTTGTGATAACATCAGTAATGTATCATGTAGGCGCTAAAGATGAAAATCCTAAAAGGACTGGTTTTGCTCACTTTTTCGAACATTTATTATTTGAAGGTACTGAGAACATCAAGCGTGGAGAATGGTTTAAAATTGTCACCGGAAATGGAGGGACAAATAACGCCAATACCACCGAAGACCGCACGTACTACTACGAAATATTCCCTTCTAACAATCTTGAATTAGGATTATGGATGGAATCTGAAAGAATGTTACATCCTGTAATTAACAAAATTGGTGTTGATACTCAAAATGAGGTTGTCAAAGAGGAAAAAAGATTGCGCTATGACAACAGTCCTTATGGACAAATGATTCCTGAGGTAAAGAAAAAAATGTTCACAAAACATCCTTACCGCTGGACTACTATTGGTTCAATGGATCATTTAGATGCTGCAAAACTGGAGGAATTTCAAGACTTCAATAAGAAATTTTACATCCCGAACAACGCAGTGCTTGTAATAGCTGGAGACTTTAACGCCGATCAGACTAAAGAATGGGTACAAAAATACTTTGGCGCCATAAAAAAGGGAACTGCTATTGAAAGAGAGACTTTTGTAGAAGAACCAATAACCCAAACCATCAAAGCAAAATTTGAGGATGGAAACATTCAAATCCCAATGGTAGTGGCTGCTTACAGAACTCCATCGATGAAAACTCGTGATGCCAGAGTTTTGGATTTTATATCAACAATCTTAAGTGACGGTAAAAGTTCAAGATTATACAAAAAAATAGTTGACGACAAAAAAATGGCCTTGCAAATTGGTGCATTTAGCTATAGTCAGGAAGATTACGGAACGTATATTCTGTATGGTTTACCTCAAGCACCAAGGACATCTGAGAACATCCTAACCGAAATTGATTCTGAAATCGTAAAACTACAGACCGAATTAATTTCTGACAAGGAGTTACAAAAGCTTCAGAACAAGTATGAGAATCAATACGTAAACAGCAATGCCTCTATTGACGGAGTAGCAGATAATCTGGCCACTTTCTATATGCTTTACAAAGACGTAAACTTAATCAATACCGAAATTGAGATGTACCGCAGCATTACTCCGGAAGAGATTAGAACTGTTGCAAAAAAATATCTAAATCCTAACCAAAGATTAGTATTAGATTATGTTCCATCATCAGACAAAGCCAAAAAATAATACAGACCATCATGAAAAAAACAATATATATACTATCAAGTCTATTTTTGACTTTAGTTTTGCAAGCACAAGTAATCCCGCAACCAAAACCTACAGCTCCTCCGACAATTAAAATCGGTAAATCCAATAATTTTGAGCTTAAAAACGGACTGAAAGTAATGGTAGTGGAAAATCATAAACTGCCTCGAGTTTCCTATAGCCTTAGCTTAGACAACATGCCTTATGCGGAAGGAGACAAAAAAGGAGTAGCAGATATTACAAGCCAACTTATCGGAAGTGGAACGACGAAAACATCAAAAGATGCCTTTAATGAAGAAGTTGATTTTTTAGGGGCAAATATTAATTTTAATGCAAAAGGTGCTTCTGCCAGCGGATTGTCTAAATATTCTGGAAGAATATTAGAATTAATGGCTGATGGCGCATTGAACACCATATTTACGCAAGAAGAATTTGATAAAATAAAAGCAAAGCTTTTAGAAGGAATAAAAACACAGGAAAAAAGCGTCGCTGCCGTTGCTGGACGAGTGGAAGATGTTTTGGCATTTGGAGTAAATCATCCTTCAGGTGAGTTTTTAAGTGCGGAAAGTATTAACAAAGTTACTTTAAAGGATGTTGTTGCAAACTACAAAACTAATTTCGTTCCTGGAAATGCTTACTTGGTTGTAGTAGGCGATGTCAATACGAAAGAAGTAAAAAAAATGGTTGAAAAACTTTTTAGCTCTTGGACCAAAGCAAGTGCGCCTAAGATTATATATCCTGATCCTAAAAACGTGCAACAAACTCAGATTGATTTTGTAGATATGCCAAACGCAGTTCAGTCTGAAATCTCAGTGGTAAATACAATCAATTTAAAAATTACCGACAAACAATATTTTGCTGCAATTTTAGCCAATCAGATTCTTGGCGGTGGCGGAGAAGGAAGGTTATTTTTAAACTTACGCGAAAAACACGGATGGACATATGGAGCTTATTCGGATGTAGGATTCGGTAAATACGTAGAAAAATTTCGTTCTTCAACATCAGTACGAAATGCTGTAACGGATAGTTCAGTAGTTGAAATTTTAAGCGAATTAAAAAAAATCAGAACAGAATTAGTAACTGCTAACGATTTGAAAAATGCAAAAGCAAAATACATTGGTACCTTTGTAATGCAAGTTCAAAAACCATCTACAGTAGCGCGCTACGCGTTAAATACTGAAACACAAAATTTGCCTGCTGATTTTTACGAAAACTATATTAAAAATATAAATGCAGTAACGGTAGAAGACATTAAAAGCGTAGCTAACCGCTTTTTCTTAGCGGATAATATCAGAATAGTGGTTGTAGGTAAAGGATCTGAGGTAGCTCCTTCACTGGAGAAACTAAAAATTCCAATGTTCTATTTTGATAAATACGGAAAGGCAATTGAAAAACCAATTTTCAAAAAAGATATGCCAGCAGGCGTAACCATTAAGAGTGTCTTAGATAAGTACATTGTTGCCATAGGTGGAGAAAAAGCCGTAAAAGCGGTAAAAACAATCGCTATGGTGGGTTCAACAGTAATACCTCAAGCACCATCACCTTTAACTTTTACTTCAAAAGCAGATGCGAAAGGTAAATTAAATGTAGAGTTAGCCATGGGAACCATGAGTCTTATGAAACAAGTAGTTAATGAAACTAGTGCTTATGTGCTACAACAAGGACAACGAAAAGACTTTACAGGAGCTGAGTTGGTTGAAATGAAAAACAGCGCAGTCCTATTCGAAGAATTACTATTGGATAAAAAAGATGGTGTAACACTTGCGGGTATTGAAACTATTAATGGTAAAGATACTTATGCCATTAAGGACGGTAAAACTACGCTGTATTATGATATGACTACAGGTTTAAAACTGGCAAACTCAAAAACAATGGATCAAGGAGGTAAGTCTATTACTCAAGTAACTAACTTTAGTGATTACAGAGACGTTAAAGGAGTGAAAGTTCCTTTTAATATCATCCAGAATGTTGGCTTTGAATTGGATATCAAAATCAACGAAGTAAAAATCAACGAAGGAGTTACCGACGCAGATTTCAAATAATCAAATCCTGAAATAAACAAGAAAGGCTGTCTTAAACGACAGCCTTTCTTGTTTTATAAAACATTCTATATTATTGTAAACTTTATTTTTTGGCAGACAAATAAACGCCAATCAAAATAATAAATGCTCCAAAAAACTGAACAGGAGTTAGCATTTCATTGTCTAGCAATCCCCAAAAGAAAGCAACTATCGGAATTAAATACGTTACCGAAGTGGCAAAAACAGGCGAAGACATTTGAATCAGTTTAAAGAAAAGAATATTAGCAATTCCAGTTCCTACAACTCCTAAAATCATAATGAACAAAATCGAATGTTGCACTTTGGCGATATGTATTACTTCAAAAAAGCCAGAAAAAGATAAAATAAGCAATGTAGGTAGAAGCAAAAACGCAAAATTTCCAGTAGTAATACTCAGCGGACTTAAATCAGATAAATATTTTTTCAGCAAATTGACATTTATAGCATAACAAACAGAAGCAATTATAACCAAAATAGCATAATAATAGTTTTGCTCCGGATGGTTTATTGCTCCGTTAAAAACCAACAGCATACTTCCCAAAAGTCCTATAAAAACTCCCCAAACCTGACTTCTTTTGAAATTTATTCCAAAAACTATCGCTCCCAAAATCAACGTGTTTAATGGAGTCAAAGAATTTAGAATCGCCGTTATGGAACTGTCTATTTCTGTTTCGGCAATGGCAAAAAGATAGGCAGGAATAAAGGTGCCAAACATAGAAGTCAGCGCAATGTATTTCCATTTTTGCTTCGGGATTTTCATCAGACTTCTAAAACCTATCAATAATAGAAAAATGGCTGCAAACAGAATTCGTAAAGAACCCAATTGTAACGCGCTTAATCCAATTAACCCTTTTTTTATCAATATAAATGAACTTCCCCATATCAGGGCAAGAATCATCAAGTAAACCCATTTCAATTGTCTTGCATTCATAAATCTAATTTTGCCCCAAAATTGTAATAATTTTATGAAATTCAGCTTCTTTTTTTTATTAATTTTACGACTGATTCTTAGATAATTAATTTAAATCCAATCCTAATGAATATCATAAAATCTATAGCAGTGGTAGCAATTGCAAGTTTTTTGTTTGTAAGTTGTAAAAAAAATGCTTCAGAAGCTTCTAAAACTGGAATGGTAACAACAGAAACTACTGCTCCTAACGTTAAAAAAGAAATTGCATTCGCTAATTTGCAAACTGCAAGTTTCAAAGTGGAAGGGATGACGTGTGCTATTGGTTGCGCCAAAACCATACAAGATGAATTGACGGGACTTAATGGGGTGCAAACAGCAACTGTAGATTTTGATAAAAAATTGGCCACAGTGACTTTCGACAAAACCATTCAGACTCCTGAAAGCCTAACCAAAGTAGTTCAAGCTACAGGCGATGGTAAAACATACAAAGTTTCAAATATGAAGTCATAATTAGACTATTCCATTTTCAAAAAAAGCTTCTCAATTGAGAAGCTTTTTTTATTGAACCATATAAGAAATTGAAGGTCATTTAAGAAAGTTTTGAATGACAGCTGTCGATAAGCTTATTTGTACTTAAATGTCTTATATGGTTGAATTTTTTTATTGAACTTTCTAAAAATTATTTCCACTTCAAGGTTTCCATCAGTCTTTGCATGTCGTTTCTAACATAACTTGCCGCTGGCATAATAGAATCAAAGTTGGGTTTAGCATAGAAATAAACGGAACCTGTCACAAAATGCTTGGTGCTATCGGTTACGTAAAATTGCGAATTGGTAGCCGCGTTTCCATCAACCTGATAAAACATACCATATACTTTTTTGGTAGAATTCAAATACGGTTGTTCCAAAATATTATCTGCTTTTATGACGTGCTCGTAGGTTAGTTTTTGAGCATCACGCAACAATTTGGCGATATCATTGTTCACGG
Source organism: Flavobacterium sp. CG_23.5 (assembly GCF_017875765.1). NCBI lineage: Bacteria > Pseudomonadati > Bacteroidota > Flavobacteriia > Flavobacteriales > Flavobacteriaceae > Flavobacterium > Flavobacterium sp. CG_23.5. The sequence goes on from NZ_JAGGNA010000001.1 coordinate 2,692,167, forward strand.
GTTTGTAAGTCAAATAAATTGTGGCTTTCATTTTTGGATACGAAATAGTAAACCCACAATCTTTCTCTCCTTTGATCACAGCTTCTGAATTCATATCGAAAGCAAAAGGACATTCGTTTTCAAAACTTACATATTTTGCCTCTGGATAATCCAATCTCAAATAACTAGCTGGCTTCGGCAAAACATCATCTTTGCAGCTAAAACTTAAGAACGATACCAACATGATTGTTGAAAAAGGGATTATTTTTTTAAACATTTCTATTCTAATTTATTTAATCTTTTATTTTTCAAAAGAAACATATTCCGCAATGATTCCCGTTCTTTCGGAGTGGGTTAGAGGGAGAAATTATTCAATTGTTACTTTGATTTGTTTGATGCGTTTTTTATCTACCGTTTCAATGGTAAACTGGCAGTTTTCAAAAGCTATTTTTTGATCCTTTTTAGGGAAATTGCCTAGTATTTCGAGAATAAACCCAGCCAGGGTTTCGGCTTCTCCTTTTTTAATTTCAAATGATTCTTCGTCAACATCAATAATTCTGTAGAAATCTTTTAGATTTATTTTTCCTTCAAAAAGATAATTTTTGTCATCAATTTGGGAACAAAAACTATTTTCATCATCGAATTCATCACTAATATCGCCCACAATTTCTTCGATTACATCTTCCAGTGAAACTAATCCGGAAGTTCCGCCGTACTCATCAACAACAATTGCTAAATGACCTTTCTTACTTTGGAAATCTTTAAGCAAATTGTCCAATTTTTTATTTTCGGGAACAAAAAATGGTTCTCTTAATAAAGTCTTCCAGTCGAAATCACTGGTGTTGATATGTGGTAACAAGTCTTTCACAAATAAAACGCCTTCAATCTGGTCAATATTGTCTCTATAAACTGGAATTCTTGAATATCCTTTTTCTATGATTTTGGGACAAATAGCAGCGAAAGGTTCTTCAATTTCTAAAGCAAAAATATCTATTCTCGGGCTCATCACTTGTTTCGTATCCGTATTTCCAAAACTCACAATTCCTTCTAATATTTTTTGTTCTTCGGTTGAGGTTTCGTCTGAATCAGTAAGTTCTAATGCTTGTGACAATTGATTGACGGAGAAATTGGTCTTTTGTTTTCCTAATTTATTATGCAAATATATCGTGGCGGATCGCATGGGTAAACTCAAAGGCGAAAGCAATTTGTCAAGGGCTGCAATAGGATAAGCAATCAACTTGGCAAACTTGATATTGTTTCTGCTGGCATACACTTTTGGTAAAACCTCACCAAACAACAACAGTAAAAAAGTTACGACAATTACTTCCAGAATAAATTTTAAAACTGGCGAAGTGACTGCGGCAAATAAATTTTTTCCCACAAATGAAAATAAAATTACCACTCCTATGTTGATGAAATTATTAGCTACAAGAAGTGTGGCTAACAATTTTTTGGGTTTTTCAAGAAGATCTGATATTATTTTTCCTTTGGAAACATTTTCTTGTAAGGTTACATCGATGTCTTTTTGTGACAACGAAAACAAGGCTACTTCTGCTCCGGAAACTAAAGCAGAACAAAATAGTAAGGCAAATATCCCAATAAAACCAAATACTAAATCAGTATCAATGGCATAGGAAAAGAATAAACTGGGCTCTGGGTCCAAATTAAATAAGATTAGTTAAACAATCAAAACGGTAAATCATTGATAGGTAAATCGCTTTTTTGTGTGTCAAAGTTAGTGTTTTTTGTGGATTCCGAACTTTGAATTTGTTTGTTGTTGTCGTTGTCCTTCTTTGTGGATAAAAAAGTAAACTCCATTACTAGAATTTCGGTCGTGTATTTAGTTGATCCATCCTCCGCTTGCCACTGACGGGATTTTAAACGTCCCTCCACATATATTTTGTCCCCCTTGGAAAGGTATTTTTCACAAATTTCGGCGGCCTTATTTCGTACCACTAAATTATGCCACTCGGTAGAAGTGATTTTTTCGTTGGTCGTTTTATTGATGTAAACGTCGTTTGTTGCCAATTGAAATCTTCCGATACAGTTGCCTCCTTCAAAATAATGCATTTTGACTTCGTCACCTAAATGCCCTATTAGCATCACCTTATTTAAAGTTCCATTCATGATATTCAAATCCTATTTCAATCAAAGATACATTTTTTTGCAATCTTATATTATTCCTTTTCTATAAAATTGTGAATCACAATGGGGAAAGGAAATGTTTTTAAAGTGTCATTATTTATTCCGTTTTCAATGCTTCCGTTTAGATTGACTTTCCAAAACTTGATATGCAAATGTTGATGTGATAATTTATGGATTATACTTTTCTCGTTATCTTCTAATATGCTTACAACGGTATTGTCCTTAAAATATTCAGTTTCTATTTGCTCAGAGATAAAATCGAAATTCTCTTCCTTTTCTGTTTCTATCAAAGGGAATTCATATAAGTTATGCCAAATGCCTTTTGCGATTCGTTTTTGAATTATCGTATTGTCCTTTTCATCTGCAACAACTAAATAATTAAAGTAACGGTTGCGAACTTTTAACTTTTTAGACTTTACTGGTAATTGATCTACTTTCTTTTTTTGTAAAGCAGCGCAACTTTCGTTAAAAACGCAAATTCCACAATTCGGACTCTTGGGAACACATTGCAAAGCACCAAACTCCATTATTGCCTGATTGAAAATAGCGGGATTAGCTTTTGGCATTAATTCGAAAGCCAAAGCAGCGAATTCTTTTTTGGCGGAAGCCTGAGCAATATCTGTTTCAATGTCAAAATAACGGGACAAAACGCGAAACACATTTCCGTCAACAACGGGAACTGCTTCGTTGTAAGAAAAAGAAGCAATTGCCGCTGCGGTGTATTCTCCAACTCCTTTCAGTTTCAGTAAATCAGAATAATTGCCTGGGAAAATTCCGTCTAAATCAGAAGCGATGTATTGAGCCGTTTTATGTAGATTTCGGGCACGGGAATAATAACCCAATCCCTGCCAAAGTTTTAATACTTGTTCTTCACTTGCTGCGGCGAGATCAAAAACAGTTGGAAAAGCAGTGGTGAACGATAAAAAATAAGGCATTCCTTGAGCTACTCGCGTCTGTTGTAACATGATTTCGGAGAGCCAAATGGGGTATGGATTGGTGGTGTTTCTCCATGGTAAATCCCGTTTATTTTGTAAATACCATTTTATCAATACGTTAGAAAAATTCATCTTTAAATATTAGACTGCAAAAGTAAAAGTTTATGTGATTAAAATTTAATGAATTAGCTTGAATAATTGTTTTTTAAATTCCTATATTTGCAAACTCAAAAAAATAGTACAACATAATATAATAGGAAAGAAAATGACGAAAGCAGATATCGTAGCAAAAATTTCAGAAAAACTAGGTCTTGAAAAAGGAGATGTTCAGGCAACTGTAGAGACTTTTATGAATGAAGTAAAAAATTCATTAGAAACTGGAGACAATGTTTATTTAAGAGGTTTTGGAAGTTTTATTGTAAAAACTAGAGCAGAAAAAACAGGTAGAAATATCTCAAAAAATACAACAATAAAAATTCCTGCACATAACATTCCTGCATTTAAACCTGCAAAAGTTTTTGTTGAAGGAGTAAAAATAAATAACGAAGCAAAATAACATAATTAATTAATCATAAAATCTTCAAGATATGCCAAGCGGTAAAAAAAGAAAGAGACATAAGGTAGCGACTCACAAACGTAAAAAAAGAGCGAGAGCTAACCGTCACAAAAAGAAAAAGTAGTTTTAAACTACTTTTTTCTTTTTAAAAGTTCATTGAAATTGAAACGGAATGATTTAAGAATTAAGATTAACGATTGTAGATTGCAGATTTTTTTTAAAACATCTGAAATCGAGAATCAAAAATCGAGAATCAAAAATCTTTAAGTTTCCCCGGGTACAATACCTGTTAAAAATATTGTTTAATCCATCCTGACAATTCAGTTATGAGTTATGAGTTATGAGTTATGAGTTTTTTTTAAACTTTAAACCTGAAACTTTAAACCTAAAACTAAAAGTTCGGATAAAAATTTACAGCGTGAATAAAGAATTAATCATCCGATCCAGTTCTGAAGCAGTAGATTTTGCCTTATTAAAAGATGGAAAACTAATTGAATTACACAAACAGGAAGAAAAAAGCAACTTTCAAGTAGGCGATATTTTTATTGCCAAAATACGAAAACCAGTTGCCGGACTTAACGCTGCTTTTGTAAATGTAGGCTTCGAAAAAGATGCCTTTTTACATTATCACGATTTAGGACCCAATTTAGCTTCCCAATTGAAATTCATAAAACTTGTAAGCGCAGGTAAATTAAAAGATTTCTCCCTAAAAACCTTCCAGTTTGAAAAAGAAATAGACAAAGATGGTACTATTACTGATGTATTAAGTTCCAATCAATCTGTTTTAGTACAAGTCGTCAAAGAACCAATATCTACCAAAGGACCTAGAATTAGCGCTGAGCTTTCTCTAGCCGGACGTTTTATTGTTTTGGTTCCCTTTTCTGACCGTGTTTCTATTTCACAAAAAATAGAAGACAAAAAAGAAAAAGACCGTTTGAAACGACTCGTACAATCCATCAAACCAAAAGGATTTGGTGTTATTGTTCGCACAGTAGCCGAAGGCAAAAATACAGCCGAATTAGAAAAAGATTTGCAGAACCTGCTCAGCAGATGGACTGCAATGTGTAAAAAATTACCGACTGCTCATCATCCGTCCAAAGTATTAGGAGAACTCAACAGAGCCTCTTCGATATTAAGAGATGTATTTAATGATACCTTTAGTGGTATTCAAATTGATGATGAAGAGTTGTACAACCAAACGAAGGATTATTTGCAAGAAATTGCACCTTCAAAACAATCAATTGTTAAGTTTTATCAATCAAATGATACGCCTATTTTTGAGAAATACAACATAGAGAGACAAATCAAAACCTCCTTTGGGAAAACAGTTTCCATGAGTAAAGGGGCATATCTTATTATCGAACACACTGAAGCTTTGCACGTTATAGACGTGAACAGCGGAAACCGTTCTAATAAGGCCACTAATCAGGAAGACACCGCAATGGAAGTGAATATGATTGCCGCTGCCGAAATCGCCAGACAATTGCGTCTTCGTGATATGGGTGGTATCATAGTAGTGGATTTTATCGACATGTCAAATCCAGAAAATCGTAAAGTGTTGTTCGAATTCCTTAGGGAAGAAATGAGCGATGATAAAGCGAAACACAAAATCTTACCTCCTAGTAAATTTGGATTAGTCCAGATAACAAGACAAAGAGTAAGACCAGAAGTAAATATTAAAACCAGAGAAGAAGATCCAAACAATGAAAATGGCGAAATAGAAGCGCCAATTCAAATCATTGATAAAATAGGTTCTGATCTGGAAACAATTTTAAAAACCCACAATAAAGTCGTACTTAATGTACACCCGTTTGTGGCTGCATACCTCAGTAAAGGTTTTCCATCATTACGTTCAAAATGGTTTTTTGAACATAAAAAGTGGGTGAAAATCATACCTCGTGACGCTTACACGTATTTAGAATATCATTTCTACGATAAAAAAGGAAATGTTATTACATATTAAATCAAAACCGCCTTTCGCAAGATTGGCGGTTTTTTTGTGCCTTGTTGTCATTGCGAGGAACGAAGCAATCTAATCTGTAATTTTCATTTTATTTTTTTGGAGCTATTTCCGGCTATACTTTGCAATCTTTTATCCCTAAAAATCGGGATAAAAGGATTTTCACTACTATCCGGGCTAGGGAATTTGTGTATAAAAAATTATCTTCTTTTCTCAGCAAAAAAATGCAACATCATCTCCGAAGCTTCATTTGCTAAAACACCACGAACTACTTTCGTTTGGGGATGCAATTGCGTTCCCATTTTCATTACTTCCCACCCTTAAATTCTCAACTGCTAAAAAAAAATATTACATTAGACGCTAATATTGAGTGTAATAGAATAGAAAATTTAATAAAAAAAATTGCATATCACGTGATTAATTTATAATTTTACACGTAAATAAATTTCATCATGAATACTAAGCTCACTTTGAATATTGACCAAAATACAATTGAGGACGCTAAATTTTACGCTAAAAACAATAGCGTGAGTCTTTCTAAACTTATTGAGAATTATCTGCAGTCATTGACCAAAAAAGATGCTGAAAAGACTAAAGTAAGTCCGCTTGTAGAAAGTCTCACGGGAGTTATTTCGCTTGAAAACGATGATTACAAAAAAGAATATTCTGATTATTTATCAAAAAAATATTCTTAATGGAGAAATTATTGGTCGACACAAACATCGTAATCGATTTACTGTCAAAACGTGAAGGATTTTATAGAGAAGCACAGGAACTTTTTACCTTGGCAGATCACAATAAAGTAAAACTCTATATCTCTTCTTTGTCAATAGCAAACACCCATTATTTATTAGCAAGAAATCATAAATTAGATGAGGCAAGAAAAATCCTGATTAAGTTTAAAGTATTGGTAGAAGTTTTACCTATGGATGACAAAATTTTAGAATTGGCATTGGTTTCTGATTTCAAAGATTTTGAAGATGCCATTCAATACCATACCGCTTTAGAAAATGATTTGGATATTATTATCACCCGGAACAAGAAAGATTTTAAAAAATCTATTCTTCCCGTTTTGACCGCAAAAGAATATCTAAAAAAATAACGTTAAGAGAATTTTTTACCTACTTCCTTTTTTCCGCAAAAAAACGCAACATCAACTCTGAAGCTTCACTCGCTAAAACACCACGAACCACTTTAGTTTTAGGATGCAATTGCGTTCCCATTTTTACAAACCCGCGGTTTTCATCGCTTGCTCCGTAAACAATTTTAGAAATCTGACTCCAATATAAAGCACCGGCGCACATTTGGCAAGGTTCCAGTGTAACATAAAGCGTACAGCCTATTAAATATTTTCCACCAAGATAATTCGCCGCTGCAGTGATGGATTGCATTTCGGCATGAGCTGTTACATCGTTCAACAATTCGGTTAAATTATGGCTTCTTGCAATAACTGTATTGTCAATTACAATAATGGCACCAACAGGAATTTCGTCTTTGTCAAAAGCCATTTCGGCTTCCTGCAAAGCTTTTTTCATAAAATATTCGTCGGTGAAAAGATTTATCATACCTGCAAAAATACTATTTTGATATTATTTTTCATTACTTTTAATTCCTGCTACTAGAAAAATATGGAAAACAAATACAAAATCACTATTCCGGAACCGTGCCAAGAAGATTGGAATAAAATGTCTCCAAACGAAAACGGAAGATTTTGCAGTAGCTGTGCTAAAAATGTAGTCGATTTTACAACAATGCTGCCAGATGAAATTCAACGTTATTTTGCTACAAACAAAGATAACAGAATCTGTGGAAAATTCAGGAAATCCCAGTTAGACACTGTGACAATTCAAATTCCGAGTCGTGTTTTATATTCTCAGACACAATATCATAAAATATTTTTATTAGCCTTATTTATTTCCATGGGAACAACATTGTTTAGCTGTGCCGATAAAGAAGGAAATAAGCAAAAAATTGATAAAGTAGAGATTATTAAGGATACAACTGAAATCAAAACCATGACAGTTGGAATGTTATTACCTCCAAAATCAAATGACTCTTTACACCAAGTTGTACTACCGCCACCACCAAAAATTAATCAGTTGAAATTTAAACAACCAAAAACTATTAAATGTGGAGCGGTAAAATCTAAAAAAGAAGAAAAAACTATAAATGAAAATAATGTCATCTACGAAGATAATGCTTTCTATGGAGGCATAGGAATTAGTGTGTATCCAGATTATATAGGTGGTATGTCTAAGTTTTATTCTTTTGTTAAAGATAATTTTAAAGTTCCTAAATATGATAAAAACTTAAAAGGTGAAATTGTAACTTCTTTTATTATTGAAAAAGATGGAAGATTAAACGATGTGAAAATTATTAAAGGAATAGGAGTTACAAGTAGTGAGGAATTATCCGGAGTTTTAAATTCTTCTTCAAAATGGTACCCTGGAGAAGAGAACGGTAAAAAAAGAAATTGTGAATTTCAGTTATTGCTTACAATTATACCAGACACCATTAAAAAGTCTTTTTTGAGAACCAAAATTATACCGAAGGTTGATATTATTCAAATTAAGAGAATTACAAAGTATGAAAACGACAAGTTATAACATTAAATATGTAATTTTGTTTTTTTACAAATAATGAAAAATAGTCTTCTCTCTACGATAAATAACCCAGCCGATTTACGCCAGCTTGATGAAGCCCAACTTCCGCAAGTCGCTCAGGAATTACGCAATTTCATCATCGATATTGTATCTGTAAAAGAGGGACACCTGGGTGCCAGTTTGGGAGTTGTAGAACTCACTATTGCGTTGCATTATGTTTTTGACACGCCAAATGATTTATTGGTTTGGGATGTTGGGCATCAGGCTTATGGGCATAAAATATTGACAGGCAGAAGAGAAAACTTTCATACCAACAGACAACTGGGCGGTATTTCTGGTTTCCCTAAAAGAAGCGAAAGCATTTACGATGCATTTGGTGTAGGACATTCCTCGACTTCCATTTCGGCAGCTTTAGGAATGGCAATTGCTTCCAACTTAAAAGGAGATTACGATAAACAACATATTGCCGTCATTGGCGACGCTTCCATCGCTTCGGGAATGGCTTTTGAAGGATTAAATCACGCCGGAGTTACCAATGCTAATTTATTGGTGATTCTCAACGACAACGCCATCGGAATTGACCCAAGCGTTGGTGCATTAAAAAAATATCTTACCGCGGTAAAAGAAGGTAAAAATCCAAGGCAAAATAACATGATTAAATCCTTGAATTTCGATTACTCGGGACCTATTGACGGTCATGATATATTTGCCGTAATCAAAGAATTGAAACGCTTGCAAAAAGTAAAAGGACCTAAATTCCTTCATGTCATTACCACCAAAGGAAAAGGATTGCAACAGGCCGAAGAAAACCAAGTTAAATATCATGCTCCGGGAAAATTCGACGCCGCAACTGGTGAACTTCACATTAAATCCGAAGCCAATTTACCTCCAAAATACCAGGATGTTTTTGGCTTGACCCTATTGGATTTGGCTAGAAAAAATGAAAAAATTATAGGAATCACACCTGCAATGCCTTCGGGAAGTTCGTTGAAATTCATGATGGATGAACTGCCAGAACGTGCTTTTGATGTAGGAATTGCAGAGCAACATGCCGTTACTTTGGCAGCAGGAATGGCAACTCAAGGGATGATTGTTTTTTGCAATATTTATTCCACTTTTTTGCAAAGAGCGTATGACCAAGTGATTCACGATGTCGCTTTACAGAATTTACCGGTAATTTTCTGTTTGGACAGAGCAGGATTAGTGGGTGAAGATGGCGCGACACATCACGGTGTTTTTGATTTGGCTTATTTGCGTTGCATTCCCAATATGATTATTTATGCTCCGATGAATGAAATTGGATTACAAAATATTTTATACACGGCGCAATTGGGATTAAATCATCCTATTTCTATTAGATATCCTCGTGGTCGCGGCGTGATTGGTGAGTGGCAAGTTAAAAATTTTGGAAACTATAATAAAATTAAAATTGGTACAGCCGTTTGTCTTCAAAAAGGATCAAAAGTAGCTGTTTTATCCAATGGAACTATTGGTAACAATGTTACTTTGGCTATAGCCAAACAACAACATCCGGAAACAATTGCGCATTATGATTTTTCTTTTGTTAAACCATTAGATGAAAAGTTGTTGCATATGATTTTCACTTCATTCGAAAATGTAATTACTATTGAAGACGGTGTGATTAAAGGTGGTTTTGGAAGTGCTATTTTGGAGTTTGCTTCATCAAATAATTATACTTCAAAAATAAAAACACTTGGTATTCCTGACGAGTTTATTGAACATGGGACAGTTGGTGAATTGCAACAATATTGCAAAATCGACGTTAAAAGTTTAGAAATGCTTTTTTCAAATTTCTAAAATATTTATTTTGCAGTCCCAAATATAATTGCCTACAATGAAATTATCGCATTACACATTACTATTCTTTTCGTTCTTAACATCCATAAATAGTTTTTCTCAAGAGTCAACAATATCTACAACAGCCCCTGTAATCGTAGAGTTTTCAATGGATACAACACTTGTAAAAGTAACAATACCTGCGATATTAGCGGTAGCCCCAAAAATACTGGCGCCAATGCCGTTTATTCCATTATCAAATTGGACAAAAAAAAACAGCCTAGGTTTTTACATCTCTGAAATTGCTTTTGTCAATTGGAGTGCCGGCGGGACAAGTTCAGTTTCTGGATTGTTGAAGGGAGATTTTACCAGAGTTTATAATAGAGAAAATATGAAATGGGTGAATGAACTCGTCGTTCGATACGGATTGAACAAACAAGATGGAGTTGAAGTTAGAAAAACCGATGATGCGTTGCAGTTTAATTCTACATTTGGATATCGACAAGACACACTTTCTAATTGGTACCATTCGGCAAAATTTAATTTTAATACCCAATTCACTAATGGATATGCTTATCCAAATACCGAAATTGCTATCTCCAAACGATTTGCGCCAGCTTACATTTTCTTAGGCATAGGAGCAGAAAATATTAATAAAGAAAAAAACAGAAGTTTTTATATCTCGCCATTTACATTGAAAAAAACTTTGGTTTTGGATCAACGATTGGCGAATCAAGGAGCGTTTGGTGTTGTTAAAGCGGTGTATAACAGCGACGGAATTTTAATTACGGAAGGACATCGAACAAAAACAGAACTGGGTTTTTTGATGACGAGTTTTTATAAAAAAGAAATTTTTAAAAACGTTAATCTGGAAAATCGTCTGAGTTTGTATTCGGACTACATCAATAATTTTGGAAATATAGACGTCGATTGTGATATTTTATTAGATTTGGTAGTAAATCAATATGTTAAGGCAAACATTGGGACTCGTATTGTTTATGATGATGACATAAAATCTAAAAAAGAAATTGATGGCAACCAAGTTACAGTAGGTCCTAAAACACAATTAAAGCAGCTTTTGGGAGTAGGAATTGTGTATATTTTTTAAAATTAAACAAGTCTATAAAATAAAAAATGCCCATTAGAAATAATAGATTCTAATGGGCTTTTTAAGTTTTTTATTTTTTAATGTGCTTCCAGCCAATCTTTACCCGCACCTAAATCTACATCCAATGGAACCTCAAGTTTAAAGGCATTTTCCATTTCATATTTAATCATGAGTTGGATTTTCTCCAGTTCGCTATTATGAACGTCAAACACCAATTCATCGTGTACTTGTAAAAGCATTTTAGTTTTGTAATTTCCAGATATTAGTTTTTGATGAATATTTATCATAGCAATTTTTATAATATCAGCGGCGCTTCCTTGAATTGGTGCATTCACTGCATTTCTTTCTGCACCTCCGCGAACAATGGCATTTTGAGAATTAATATCTTTTAAGTAACGGCGACGTCCAAGAATTGTTTGTACATAACCGTATTCTCTCGCAAATTCTACTTGTTCCTGAATGTATGATTTTAGCCGTGGATACGTTTGGTAATAAGCTTCAATCAAAGCTGCACTTTCACTTCTGGATAGAGAAGTTTGATTACTCAATCCAAAAGCGGAAACTCCATATATAATTCCAAAATTCACCGTCTTGGCATGGCTACGTTGTTCCCGTGTCACTTCTTCCAAAGGAACATTGAATACTTTTGAAGCCGTTGATTTGTGAATATCTTCTTTGTTTTGAAAAGCTTTTATCATGTTTTCCTCGCCACTTAATGCGGCTATAATCCTAAGCTCAATTTGAGAATAATCGGCAGAAACCAAGGTGTAATTTTCATCACGGGCAACAAATGCTTTTCTGATCTGTTTTCCTCTTTCGGTACGAATTGGGATGTTTTGTAAATTTGGATTATTAGAACTCAATCGCCCAGTTGCCGCTACGGTTTGCATGTAATCCGTGTGGATGCGATTTGTAATCTTGTCTACTTGAAGCGGCAAAGCTTCAACATAAGTGTTCTGTAATTTTATCAATTGGCGCCAGTCAAGAATGTCTTTTACAACTGGATTTTCAATTGCCAAGTAACTCAAAACTTCTTCACCGGTGGCATATTGACCGGTTTTAGTTTTCTTTTGTTTTAGTCCTCCAATTTTTAATTTGTCAAATAAAATATCACCGAGTTGTTTTGGCGAAGCCAAATTAAATTTCTCGCCCGCTATTTCAAAAATCGTGGATTCCAATGATTTTATATCAGAATCTAATTCTTTCGATAAAGATTTCAAGAAATCGACATCTACCCGAATTCCTTCTTTTTCCATATCCGCTAGTACAGTGACTAATGGAATTTCTATTTCTTCAAAAAGTTTTTTGGTTCCTGTTTTGTCTAATTCTAAAGTAAAAATCTCTTTTAATTGTAAAGTTACATCGGCATCTTCAGCTGCGTATTCCTTAATTTCTTCCAAAGGGACATCGCGCATTGATTTTTGATTTTTGCCTTTTTTCCCAATTAAGACTTCAATAGATTGTGGGGAATATTTTAAATACGTTTCTGATAAAATATCCATGTTATGGCGCATATCCGGATTGATTAAATAATGCGCAATCATTGTGTCGAATAATTTTCCTTTTACGGTAACATCGTAATTGGAAAGAATTTTCAAATCGTATTTTAAATTCTGTCCAATTTTTTCGATGTCTTCATTTTCGAAAAACGGAATAAATTTCTCGATTAAAGTTTGAGATTCAGCCTGGTTTTCCGGAAACGGAATATAAAAACCTTTTCCTTTTTCATAGGAAAATGAAATTCCAACCAATTCTGCATGCAAGGCATCAAGTCCAGTGGTTTCCGTATCAAAACAAACAGAAGATTGGCTTTGTAAATTCTGAAGCAGTAATTTAATTCCCAAGTCTCCTTGGATTATCTGATAGGAATGTTCTGTGTTTTCTAAGGTGTTATAATATCTGTGACGGGTTTCTTCCGTCGCGTCTTCTGGAATACTACTCCCAAAAAGATCGAATTGTTCTTCGCTTTTTGCAGCTTGTTTTTTATATAATTTAGCTTCATCGGTTGGAGTGCTCGTTGTTGCCGTTCCTCCTTTTTTAAATATGGCGTCAAACTGTTCTGCCATTCTGCGGAATTCCAGTTCATTGAAAAGAGCATCCGTTTTTTCAACATCAGGAGTTGATAGTTCATAATCGGTTTCATCAAAAACAACAGGGCAATCAATAATAATTGTCGCTAAAGTTTTCGATAGCAAGCCCTTTTCTTTATTGGCCTCAATATTCTCTTTCATTTTACCTTTTAGCTTGTCTGTATTTGCCAAAAGGTTTTCCATGGTACCAAATTCCTTCAGTAATTTCTTCGCGGTAACTTCTCCCACACCAGGTAATCCTGGGATATTATCGGCTGCATCGCCCATCATTCCCAAGAAGTCAATTACTTGATCCGGTCTTTCAATTTCGAATTTTGCCAGTACCTCGGGAACACCCCAAATTTCGATGCCGTTACCCATACGAGCGGGTTTATACATAAAGATATTTTCAGAAACTAATTGAGCAAAATCTTTATCGGGTGTTACCATAAAGACTTTGTAATTCTGTTTTTCAGCTTGTTTGGCAATTGTTCCTATTAAATCATCCGCTTCAAAACCTTTAACTTCAATAATGGGAATGTGCATGGCTTTTAGTAGCTCTTGTATATATGGAATGGCAATTTTTATTGCTTCTGGCGTGGCATCACGATGCGCTTTATATTCAGGAAATATTTCATTTCTCAGTTGGCTTCCTCCATTGTCAAATGCTACCGCGAGATGATCTGGTTTTTCTCTTTTTATAACATCCATTAAGGAATTCATGAATCCCATAATTGCTGAGGTGTCCATTCCTTTTGAATTGATTCGAGGATTTTTTATAAAAGCATAGTAGCCACGAAAAATTAAAGCATAGGCATCGAGAAGGAACAGACGTTTTTGTTGTGACATGAGTGTTATTTTGTATCGTTTTCAAAAGTACAAAACTTGTCAGATAAAGGAGTGACAGATTGTAAAATTTCTTATTTGTACTGGGCAAATTTTATATTCTTGAATAAGATCTTAAAAATGTAAATTTCTGTCAGTTTGAAACTTGTATATAATTTGAAAGAAAATAGCGAATAAATAAAATGTAATTTTAAATCGACGTGTTAAAATTGTAGGATTAAATTTATGCAAAATACAAATAAATGCCGTTTATCGATTAAATAAGTATTTAAGCGATATAAAGAGTAATTTTAACGAATAATTATAAGCCAAGTTGTGCTTTATTATCTAATCTTTTATTTCGTTTATTATGGAAAAAAATTACACTGCTAAAAAGGTATTACAAGCCTACCTATTATTTTTCATGATAATAACGACAAATATGTTTGCCCAGGTGGGTATTGGGACAACTAGTCCGTCTGCAAGTTCAATTTTGGATTTAACATCTACTACTCAAGGTCTGTTGACACCTCGAATGACAACGGCGCAAAGGATCGCGATTGCAAGTCCAGCGGATGGATTAATGGTGTATGACACAGATTTAAAATCATTGTATCATTTTGATTCCGGTATTACAAGATGGGATAAAATTAATACGGATGCTAATTACGGTAGAATTAAATTTAAACGTATAAAATCTACAGATGTTTTGGCAACGGTTTTGGCTGCAGAGAAAACTGCCGGTGGGGGTAGTAAATATCTCTTAGACACAAACACTTTATATGAAGTTAACGGTACAATTACCGTTGACTTTCCTATAGAATTAAATAATGCCTATATTATTGGTCAAGATTCTGGAGACGATAAGTTGGTTAAAGCTTCTGGAGATCTTTTTACAGGAACAACTGGAGGATCGATTAGAGTGTTAACTTTAACGGCCACAGCAGGAAAAGTATTTAATATTACGGGTGGCGGTACTCAAAATTTAATTTTTAGGGATGCAGTTGTTGCGAGTTCTTCGAATGTTGGAGTGATTGATGGATTTTCTTTAGTTTTTATAAGTATTGTACAATATGTAGGTAATACGACCGGAATTATTTATAAAGATATTTCTAAATTATTAATAACCAATGTGGGATGGTTTGGAAATAATTCCGGAACTTTTGAAACGATTCAAGGGACTTTTGGATTAATTCAGAAAGCGGGAGGTTTTAGTGAAGTAAATGGAACTAGTATTGGATTTGACGTGTCTTCAAACCCTACAATAACGGGTTCTGCCCTTCTTGAAACGGTAGTTTTTATGGGAACAAATACAACTGGGTTTATAAAAGGATATACCGTTGGTAGTTTTGCGGGCTATAATTTTAATACTAAATGGAACACGCGTTGCGCAGGTATTCCCACAGAGGGGGATTTGGTAGCTATCGCAGATATTAGTTTTGATTATGCCATAGGATCCGGCGCATCAACAAGTCTGTCAAGTACTGCCGTAAAGTTAGCAGGAACGACGACATCAAATGGTCTTTTTAGATTCTCGACAGACGGTGGTATAAATAACAGATTGAAATATTTAGGGATTAAAAGTCGTTACTTTAGAGTGGGTGGTTCGGCTTCTTTTCAATCAACGGTCAATGGTGATATCTATGTGTTTTATATTGCTAAGAATGGAACGGTTATCAGTCAGTCCAAAATTTATGCTAAATCAACCTCGACTTCAGACATTATTGCAGTTCCAATCGGAACAACAATATCATTAGCAACCAATGATTATGTAGAAGTGTATGTAATGAGATATTCAGGTTCGGGAGACATACTAACTGTTTCGATGAACCTAGTAATCAATTAAGATTTTACAAAATGTATATTTTAACATTACTGATAATATTATTTTTAATTGTTTTTATGATTTTAGAATCAAAAAATGGATTATGATTAAGTTCGGAAATCAAAAGAAGAATTTTTTTTATAAGCTGATATAGAAATGTATCAGCTTTTTTGATAAAAAAGAGATTGATCACAATAGATTTGGTGTATTTTTAGTTAAATTTAGATTAATAAAAACGCATACTACTTTCTTAATTTGTTATTTTGTCTTAAATTTTATAGAAATGATTGTTCGTATATTATTATTGTCTGTTATCCTCTTTATTGTTGAGTTTTATGCCTTTCAAGCAATACGTACCTTAATAAAGCTAAAATGGGTTTTGATATCTTATCAAATCATCAGTTTGCTACTCTTTTTGTTTATTCTTTATTTTTTTACCCAGTTTGATCGCTCCGTAGGACAAACGAAACAAACAATGTTTACAATGGGTTTAGTTCTTTTGGTTTATATTCCAAAATTGGTTTTAAGTCTTGTTTTGCTAGGTGAAGATATTTTTAGAATTGGAGCAGGATCAGTAAATTATTTTATTGAAAACAATGATGATGCAACCTTTTTTGCGTCCAGAAGAAAATTCGTGAGTCAGGTAGGGTTAGGGTTGGCGGCCGTTCCTTTTTTATCTTTAATATATGGCGTGACCGTAGGGAAGTATAATTATAAGGTTATCAGACAGCAGATATTTTTCCCTGATTTGCCAGATGCTTTTGATGGTTTTACCATCACACAAATATCAGATGTGCACAGTGGAAGCTTTGATAATCCAGAGAAAATCAATTATGCAATAGATTTAGTAAATGAGCAAAATTCGGATCTGATTTTGTTTACTGGAGATATTGTTAATACTGATGCTAAAGAAATGCATCCTTGGATAGAAACGTTCAACCGAATCAAAAAGCATGAATTTGGTAAATATTCTGTTTTAGGGAATCATGATTATGGTGAATATGTTACTTGGCCATCTGAAAATGCAAAAGAGAAAAACTTTCAAGACATAAAAAATCTCTACGGACAAATAGGATTTAAACTATTATTGAATGAGCATACTTTTATTGAAAAAGGAGGGGAGAAAATTGCATTAGTTGGAGTAGAGAATTGGGGTCAAAATTTTAAAAAAGCTGGCGACATCAATAAAGCTTCACAATATTTGGAAAAAGAAGATTTTAAAATTTTAATGAGTCACGATCCAAGCCATTGGGATTATGAAATTAAAAATCACGATAAAAATTTCCATTTAACATTATCCGGGCATACACACGGTATGCAATTTGGAATTGAAATCCCAGGGTATTTCAAATGGAGTTTAGCGCAATATGTTTACACGCAATGGGCTGGTTTGTATGAAAATTTAGGAAGATATGTTTATGTAAATAGAGGTTTTGGCTTTCATGCTTATCCTGGAAGAGTAGGAATTATGCCTGAAATTACCGTGATTGAACTAAAAAAGGGCAAGGCTTTGGCTTAATTCGTTAAAAATGTTACATTTGTATAATAATTATCTCTTTTTAGTAAATTTAGAAAATTAAATTCGTTGATTTTATGTCAAAATTTGGAGAACTTATAAATACACAAATCCCTGTGTTGATTGACTTTTATACGGATTGGAATGAATCATCGGTTTCAATGCATCCTGTAATTAGAGATGTGGCGGCTGCGCTTGGTGACAAGGCAAAAGTCATAAAAATTGACGTTGATAAAAATCAAGAATTAGCGGAAGCTTTGCGAATAAAAGGACTTCCTACTTTAATGATTTATAAAGAAGGTTTAATGATCTGGAGACAATCTGGAGAATTAGATGCTAATACAATCATTAATCTGGTTCAAGAGCAGATATAGTTACTTCTTACGTGCTATTCTATAACTTCACAGGTAAAGTTTTTTTCTTTTAAATAAGCCAAGGTTTTAGGGAGTACATATTCAAGGTTTTTGAAGGCCTTTGTACTGTCGTGAAAAACAATTATACTTCCTGATTCTACGTTAGAGAGAACGTTTTCTAAACACTTTTCCTTTGAGAGAGTGGAATCAAAATCTACACTAAGAACATCCCACATTATTATTTTATAGGCCAATTGGCGTATAGCTTTCGCTTGCGATCTTTTTATTTTGCCATATGGCGGACGAAAGATTTTAACATTCAGATTATTGATTGCAGTTTGTTGGATGGTTTTCTCGCATCGTTCGAAATTATCTAAATAAATTTCAGTTGTAGTTTTCCAACCATTCAAATGATTGAAGGTGTGATTTCCAATGGCGTGTCCTTCGCTAATGACTTTGTTGAATATTTCCGGATGTTTACCAATATTATCACCAATACAGAAAAACGTTGCTTTTACCTGATGTTTTTTTAATTCTTCCAAAACCCATTCAGTAATTTCCGGTATGGGACCGTCGTCAAAAGTGAGGTGTATTTTATTTTCAGTATTGGGAATATTCCAAACATAATTTGAAAATATTTTCTTTATGATCCAATTTGTTTTTACCCAGATATCGTTCATTTTTTTATTTTTAAAAGTAAAAAAAATAGCGACATTTTTCAATATCGCTATAATCTATACTTGTGAAATTTTAATCCAATTTACTCTTTTTCACGACCAAATCGTTCAAATATCCTAATATAAGTATTAAAAGTGGATCTGTTTTTATTGTAAAATGGAATATCTCCGCTTTCTTTCATTACTTTCAGTAAACCTCTGTAACGTTCGATATCAGTAATAATATCCACAGCGATATCCGTTTGGTCTGATGAGCTTAGTTTGGCATAATAATCAAGGTTTTCTTTATATTTAGTCATTAATTTTTCTAAAAGTTGCTGCGCTTTTGCTTTTTCACCAATGTCATAATACCCTTTTGGAAATGGCTCTACAAGAGAATAATATCCAAATTTATCCAATGGCATTTTAGTCATGGCTAAATCGATGATGTTTTTTGCTTTGTCTTTTTTTCCTTCGGCAATTAACTGATTCATCAATCTGGCAAGACCCATTCTATAGGTAATGCCATTTCTTCTGGTTTCAGGGTCATGATATATTTTTGGACTGTCACTATTTCCCCAGTCCAGTTTCATAACGTTGGCATACATTTTATCGGTATCAATTTGTCCCATATCCATTTGGCCATCGTCTTTATTGAATTTGGTTCTTATGGGAACTAATTTATAGACTACCATACCGTCTAATTGAAGGTAATCTTTCATCCAAAGATAATCATCGCTATCAAATGCGCCAGCACTGAAATAAATTGGTCTTTTCCAATTATTATTAGCTATAATATCAAGCATCATTAATCGGTTTTTATACAATGCATTTCCTTTGATATCTAAGTCAATATAGGGGACAATAGAGTCATTATATTTTGATGAAACAACTTTGTTCTTTATGATGGCATTCTTGTCAACAGGAATCCTTATTTTATTTGTTGGATAAAAATGAATCGTTTGTCCGTTTTGCATCTCAACGGTTGATTTTGGATTTTTAATAAAATTTAAAAAATCTTTTATTTCCCATCTGGTATCTACTTTTGGAATATGAGCCACATAATCTAATTTGTCTCCTACATATTGGTCGTGTGTGAATGAAATTGGTAAAGGATCAGATTCGTACGTTTTCGTTTTCATTTGATCAATATACCAATCGGTCATGAAAAGACTCGTATTTACGATTTTAACATCGGTTCTTACCTTTTCTATTTCTTGAGCATACCATAATGGGAAAGTGTCATTGTCACCTATGGTAAATAATATGGCATTTGGGTCACAAGAGTTAAGATACGCTTTCGCCAAAGTTAAAGCGGTATATTTGTTAGAACGGTCGTGATCATCCCAGTTTTGAGAAGCCATAAGAACCGGAGCGGCTAATAAACATGCTGCTATAAGTATGGGTCCTGCTATTTTTGGAGCCAAATATTTCTGGGCGCTTTCGTAGAGTGCATAGACACCAAATCCTATCCAAATGGCAAATACATAGAAAGATCCCACTAAAGCGTAATCTCTTTCTCTCGGTTCAAAAGGTCGTTCGTTTAGGTAAATTTTCAATGCTAAACCTGTAAATAAGAACAGCGCCAGTAAGACATAGAAACTCTTTAAATCTTTATTGGCGTGATACATCAAACCAATAAGTCCCAATATAAAAGGTAAAAAGAAATATACGTTTCGGCCTTTATTATTTAGTACATCAGATGGTAAATTATCTTGTGAACCTAAGTGTAAATTGTCGATAAACTTAATTCCGCTGATCCAGTTTCCATCTAAGTTATCATATCTTCCTTGCACATCACTTTGACGTCCAACGAAGTTCCACATCAAATACCTCCAGTACATGTATCCAAATTGATATTCGACCATAAAGCTTAAATTGTCAACAGTTGTTGGTTTTTCTATGATCAAATAATCCCCGTAACTTTTTAAGAAAGAAACATAGCCATCATTGTCTATTTGTTTTTGAGCATAAGCTTGTCTAAATTCAGTTATCGTTTTTTGAACTTCATTCTTCAACTGCGCGATGGCTTTGTCGTGTTCTTCTTCGGTTAAATTACTCGGGTCTATTCCGTATTTTGCTAAATCATCTTCATAAGGATAATCCGGATTGATTTTAAATGCAGGCGGGTTAGAGAAATTCATGTAATTCGCCACATGCTCTGTACTCCACATTCTAGGCAAAATAGTTTTTTGATGATCGTCACTATTTTGTTCGGCATTTTTGAAATTATTCGTAATAATATATTTGCCGGTTTTATAATCTCTTTCGTAGTTTGGCGCTTTGTCTAAATAAGGATTTTCCTTGTCTAAGCCTGCAAAAGTTTCAGTGTATTGTGACCCATAAAACAATGGATTTACGCCGTATTGTTCTCTGTTGTAGTAAGCTAGCACTTCTGCTGCATCCGAAGGTTTATTTTCGTTAATTACCGTATTGGCGTTTGCTCTGATGGGTAGCATCATCCAGGTAGAAAATCCAATTAAAATAAATAAAATGCAAAGAATGACAGTATTGTAAAATATAAAGCCTTTTTGCTTGGTGTATTTTAATCCAAAATAAAAGAATGCGATAAAAAGTAGTGCAACAAAAATAGAACCCGAATTAAATGGCATTCCTAATTCATTTACCATGAAAACTTCAGTCTTGGCAAAGAAAGCCATTGTGTAAGGCAATAATAGTTTGAATATAACTAATAAGATTGCGATAACGACAACATTTGCAATGATGAAATTTTTGACGGTAACGAATTTGTAATGTTTGAAAAAATAAAGAAAACCTATCGCTGGTATTGTTAATAGAGCCATGAAGTGAACTCCAAATGAAAGTCCAACAACCAAACAAATGATCAATAGCCATTTATTTCCTCTTGGTGTTTCCATGTCTTGTTCCCAACGCAATCCCAACCAAAACAGGAGAGAAATAAGTAGAGAAGCCATAGCATAAACTTCGGCTTCTACGGCATTGAACCAAAAACTATCAGAGAATGTATAAGCTAATGCTCCTACAAATGAACTTCCAAGGATAACTATGGCGTTGTCTTTGTTTATTTCAGAAAAGCGAGAAATTAGCTTTTTTAATAACATGGTGGAAGACCAATACATAAATAAAATCGTAAAGGCACTTGAAAAAACAGACATCATATTGACCATTAATGCAATATGTTTATCATCTGAGGCAAACATCGCGAAAAAGGCACCAATCATCTGGAATAAAGGAGCTCCGGGCGGATGTCCTACCTCAAGTTTGGCCGCAGTTGCAATATATTCTCCACAATCCCAAAAACTCATTGTGGGCTCAACAGTGAGCGTATATGTTACTAATGCTATTGCAAATGTAAACCAACCTATAATCGTATTCCATTTATTGAAATTGAATGTTACCATATTTCAGACTAAAATTTTAGTTAAATTTTTTGAGTTACAAAGAAAATCTTTTTTTGTTTAATGATGCGAGCATTAACAAAATTTTCAAAAAAAAAATAGATTTTGATAATTGATTGGTTTTTAGTTGGTTCAAAAATAATATTTGATGGGAGTGGAAGAGAATGAAATTTTTTTGATAAAAAGGCGTAAAAAAATTTGTGTAACTTAAAATTTGTATTAAATTTGCACTCGCTTAACAGCAACGGAATTGGTCTATGGTGTAATGGTAACACAACTGTTTTTGGTGCAGTCGTTCAAGGTTCGAGTCCTTGTAGACCAACAAAAGTCTCTCATTTATTTGAGAGACTTTTTTTTTGGAATAAATTTTACAATAATTTTTTTGATTTTTTTCTTCTATAAAAGTTTAAGAAAGGTATTTGTAACAGAGAATCCGGTGCGTGTGGAATTAAGATTTTTGTTTGAAAACACTAAATTTTAAAAGTGATTACCGGTTTGACAGTGTGATTTACTAAATCTTCACTAACGCTCCCATTAAAAAAATGCGATAATCCTGTTCTCCCATGGGTACAAAGCCCAATTAAATCGGCATTGATGGAACTGGTAAAATTGAGTATTCCATTTTCGATGTTTGAATCGTTGAAAATGTGCATCGAATAGTTTTTTAGGTCAAAATCACTTGCAAAATCACTCATTATTTTCTCAGTGGCAGTAGTGGATTTGAAACTGTTGGGAGTGCATATCGTTACTAAAAATAAATTTGCGTCAAAAATTTCGGTGAATGCAACCATTTTTTTAAATGATTTTTTTATTTCTTGTGAAAAGTCAGAGGCGAAAACAAAGTTTTTAGCTTGAAATTTGTCGGGATCATTTTTTATGACTAGCACCGGGATGTCTGAAAGACGAACCACTTTTTCTGTATTAGATCCAATAAGTATTTCTTCAATTCCGGAAGATCCGTGGGACCCCATGATGATTAAATCTATTTTATTTTTTTTGCTGAACGATAATATACCATGTGAAGCTCTTTCGAATTGTACGTTTGCCGTAACCGAAATCCCATCCAGAAGCGAAATTTCCATGATTTTTTGTAACGTTTCGTTTGCTTTTTTTATAAATAGCATAACCTCTGGAATGCCGCTTCCGCCAGAAATTGCATCGCTCATTTGACCAGGCAATTCCAGCATATGTAGCAAGAAGATTTCGCTCTTATTTTTTTTTGCAATTTGAACTGCTAGCTTTAATGCGTCTTCAGCATGTTTTGAAAAATCAGTGGGTACTAAAATTCGTTTCATAATTAAAGGGTTTAAATTATGGAAAAAACGATAAATTTTATGCTTGAATAAAGATAAGAAATATTTTAACAGTAATTGATTATTTATTTTTATAAAAAAAAACACTATATTTGCACCATTATTTATTAAAATCTAGATAATGAGGGGACTAAATGTCCCCTCTTTTTATAAAAAATATGGCATTTAAAGAAAAAGTAAATACAGTTTTGGCGGAAGCCCTTTTAGATAAGCCCTCGGTTTTTCTAATTGATCTGATTATTACAGATGCTTTTAAGGTTATTGTTACCTTAGATGGTGATAATGGTGTGGCATTACAAGATTGTATCGATGTTAGTCGCGCAATAGACAACAGTATCGATCGAGAAGAACAAGATTTTTCTTTAGAAGTAGCTTCGGTAGGAGTTGGTTCACCTCTTAAATTAGTGCGTCAATACAAGAAAAACGTAGGTAGAACATTGATTGTAAAGACTGGCACAGAAATAATTGAGGCGGAATTAGTGGAAGCTAATGATGATTTTGTAATTTTGTCGTGGAAAGCAAGAGAACCTAAAAAATTAGGAAAGGGTAAGGAAACAGTTCAAAAAGAACTTAAATTACCTTACGAAGATATAAAAGAAGCAATTGTTACAGTAACATTTTAATTAAAGAATTCGCATGGAAAATTTAGCATTAATCGATTCATTCTCAGAGTTTAAAGATGATAAACTTATTGATCGTGTAACGCTTATGGCAATTTTGGAAGATGTATTTAGAAATGCATTGAAGAAAAAATACGGTTCAGATGATAATTTCGATATTATTATAAATCCTGATAAAGGAGATATGGAAATATGGCAAAGAAGAGTTATTGTTGCTGATGATGATTTGGATTTAGATCACCTTGAGATTACTTTAACTGAAGCTAGAAAAATTGAGCCTGATTTCGAAATTGGAGAAGAGGTTTCCGAAGAAGTGAAGTTGATAGACTTAGGAAGAAGAGCTATTTTGGCTTTACGCCAAAATTTAATTTCTAAGATTCATGAACACGATAATACTAATTTATACAAGCAATTTAAAGATTTAATTGGCGATATTTATACTGCTGAAGTTCATCATGTACGTCCAAGAGTAGTAATTTTGGTGGACGATGAAGGAAATGAAATTATTTTGCCAAAAGAGAAACAAATACCTTCAGATTTTTTTCGTAAAGGAGATAACGTTCGTGGGATAATTGAAAGTGTTGAATTGAAAGGGAATAAACCTCAAATTATTATGTCTAGAACTTCAGAGAAGTTTTTAGAAAAATTATTTGAACAAGAAATTCCTGAGGTTTTTGACGGTTTGATTATGGTTAAAAAAGTGGTGAGAATTCCAGGCGAAAAAGCAAAAGTAGCTGTAGATTCTTATGACGACAGAATAGATCCTGTAGGAGCTTGTGTAGGTATGAAAGGTTCCCGTATTCACGGTATTGTCCGTGAATTAGGAAATGAAAATATTGATGTTATAAATTACACTAGCAATATTCAATTGTTTATAACTAGAGCGTTAAGTCCAGCTAAGGTTTCTTCTATCAAAATTAACGAAGAAACTAAAAGAGCAGAAGTGTTCTTGAAACTGGAAGAGGTTTCTAAAGCAATTGGTAGAGGTGGTCATAACATAAAATTAGCCGGTTTATTGACGGGTTATGAATTAGATGTTATCAGAGAAGGTGACGTTGCTGGTGCAGCTACTGATGATGATGATGTTGAATTAACAGAGTTTTCAGATGAAATTGAAAGCTGGGTTATCGAAGAATTTGCTAAAATTGGTTTGGATACTGCAAAAAGTATTTTGAAACAAGATGTAGATGATTTAGTAAGAAGAACAGATCTTGAAGAGGAAACAATTCAAGAAGTAATGAGAATATTGAAAGAAGAATTTGAGAGTTAATCCCAGATTCTTTTAAAAAATTAATCTTGATTTTATTTTCCCTATAAGTAGTTAGGGTTCAGTCGAGAAACACAACAAAAGGTAATAATAAAAAGGTTTTATGTCTGAAGAGAGAATTATTAGAATAAACAAAGTTTTAAGGGAATTGAATATTTCTTTGGAAAGAGCTGTGGATTATCTAAAAGATAAGGGAATTGCTATTGAATCAAATCCAAACACAAAAATTTCTGATGATGTATACAATGTCTTGTGCGGTCAGTTTGCTGGTGACAAAGGGAATAAAGAAGCTTCGAAAGAAGTAGGAGAAGAGAAGAGAAAGGAAAAGGAAGCTTTACGTGTGGAGCGTGAAAAAGAAATTGAAGAAAAGCGAAAGCTTGATGAAGAACGACAAAAACAACAAGAAGTTATAAAAGCGAGAGCTGTTATAGCGGGACCTGTTCAAGTTGGGAAAATCGATCTTAATCCAAAAAGGGCAGCTGTTGTTCCAACTCCAAAAGCCATAGAAAAGATTGAAGTTCCAGCTGTAAAAGTTACGGAAAAAGTTACAGAAGAAAAACCTGTTGTAGTTGACGCTGTTGAAAAAGCAGCGCCAGTTCAAAAGGAACCTGTGCAAGAAAAACCTGTTGCAGACAAAAAAGAAGTTAAGCCTGTTGTTGGAATAAAAGAAGTTAAGAAGGAACCTGTACAAGAGGTTACTCCTGAAGTGAAAGCGGTTGCTAAAGTTGATGAAGCACCTGTTGACGAAACTATAACGACTCAATACCAAAAGTTATCAGGAACTACTTTGACTGGTCAAATAATTGATTTATCTCAATTTAATAAACCAAAGAAGAAAAAAGAAGAGCCTAAAATTACTCCAAATAAACCGGGTGCTCCTGGTTCAGCTGCTGCTAATAATGCTAACAAAAATAAACGTAAAAGAATTGCTCCAAAACCGGGTGCTCCTAGACCACCTGCTGTTCCTGGAGTTCCAGGTGCACCAAATCCTAATAAGATTACGCCAAATGTTGGTGGTGGAGGTTTTAACGCTAACAGAAGTGCAAGACCTGGTTTCGTAAAGGGAAACAGACCTGCAATTGTTGCAAAAGTGGAACCTACTGAAGAGGAAGTAAAAAACCAAATTAGAGAAACTTTAGAAAAACTACAAGGTAAAGGTGGTAAATCTAAAGCGGCTAAATATAGAAGAGATAAAAGAGATACACACCGTCAGAAATCTGATGATGAGCAAAGAGCTATTGACGAAGGAAGTAAAACTATTAAAGTTACTGAGTTTGTTACTGTAGGTGAAATTGCTATCATGATGGATGTGCCAATTACTAAAGTTATTGGTACTTGTATGTCACTTGGAATCATGGTTACCATGAATCAACGTCTTGATGCAGAAACATTGACTATTGTAGCTGATGAATTTGGTTATGAAGTTGAGTTTATAACTGTTGATATCGAAGAAGCAATTCAAGTAGTAGCTGATAAAGAAGAAGATTTAGTCTTTAGAGCTCCTATCGTTACTGTAATGGGTCACGTCGATCACGGTAAAACATCTTTATTGGATTATATTCGTAAAGAAAATGTTATCGCAGGTGAATCTGGAGGAATAACACAGCATATTGGTGCCTATGGAGTAACATTGGATAACGGACAAAAAATTGCATTCTTAGATACACCAGGTCACGAAGCCTTTACAGCGATGCGTGCCCGTGGAGCTCAAGTTACGGATATCGCTATTATTGTAATTGCAGCTGATGATGACATTATGCCGCAAACAAAAGAAGCGATAAGCCATGCTCAAGCAGCTGGAGTTCCGATCATTTTCGCTATCAATAAAGTGGATAAGCCAAATGCTAATCCTGAGAAAATTAAAGAAAAATTAGCAGGTATGAATTTACTTGTTGAAGATTGGGGTGGAAAAATTCAATCTCATGATATTTCTGCAAAAGTAGGAACTGGTGTTAAAGAATTATTGGAAAAAGTATTGCTTGAAGCAGAACTTTTAGATTTAAAATCTAATCCAAATAAAGCGGCTTCAGGAACTGTTGTGGAAGCTTTCTTGGATAAAGGAAAAGGATATGTTTCTACTATATTAGTTCAAAACGGAACATTGAAAATTGGAGATTATATGTTGGCTGGTAAACATCATGGTAAAATTAAAGCCATGCATGATGAACGAGGAAATATTGTTACTGTAGCAGGTCCTTCGACTCCGGTATCTGTTCTTGGTTTAGATGGTGCAGCAACAGCGGGTGATAAATTCAATATTTTTGAAGACGAAAAAGAAGCGAAACAAATTGCATCTAAACGTTCTCAATTAATGCGTGAACAATCAGTTCGTACGCAACGACATATTACGTTAGATGAAATTGGACGTAGAATTGCATTAGGTCAATTTAAAGAATTGAACATTATCCTTAAAGGAGATGTGGATGGTTCTGTTGAAGCCTTGTCAGATTCGTTCTCTAAATTATCTACCGAAGAAATACAAATCAATATTATTCATAAAGGTGTTGGAGCAATTACAGAAACTGATGTTATGTTGGCTTCTGCTTCTGATGCGATCATCATCGGATTTAATGTTCGTCCTGCTGGAAATGCAAGACAATTAGCCGACAAAGAAGAAATTGACATCCGTTACTATTCTATCATTTACGCTGCAATCGACGACTTGAAAGATGCAATGGAAGGAATGTTGGCTCCAGAGATGAAAGAAGAAATTCTGGGTACAGCAGAAATTAGAGAGATATTCAAAATTTCTAAAGTTGGTTCTATTGCTGGAAGTATGGTTATGGATGGTAAAATTGTTAAAAATGCCAAAATGAGAATCATTAGAGAAGGTGTGGTCGTGTTTACAGGTGAGCTGTTAGCATTGAAACGTTTCAAAGATGATGTGAAAGATGTAGCTAAAGGATACGATTGTGGTATTCAAGTAAAAGGGTATAACGACATTGAAGAAAGAGATGTTATTGAATCCTACCATGAAGTAGCAGTCAAAAAGAAATTGAAATAGAATTTCAAATAAATAAGTTTAAAAATCCCGACGAGTCGGGATTTTTTTTGTTTTTATATTTTTTGTAATCTGAAATGATACGTTAATAAAATAGTTCTGCTTTTATATATTATTGTAAATTTCAGTTATTTAATCTAGTTTTTTAAGATACTTACATTTATGTTGCAGGTATTTATTAGTACCAAAATAGTACCGTAATTCACTTTAAAATCTATTTCAGTAGACTATTTTTACAGATGGCATATCGTTTGTGTCAGATCCATAATAAGAAATATACAAACTGCCATACGTATACATGCCAGCGCCATCTGGTCGTGTTTCTATAAAATATTCATAATTAGAGGTTAAGTTTTCTCAATAATGTTTTACTTCAATCCATTGCGGATTATTTTCCCTTTGAATATATACTTTAAAATTATTTTGAGAAATTAGGAGATTGAAATCATTTATCTCGATATTGGAATACCATATAGGCAACCAAACTTTATTTTGAAAAATAATTTCGTTCGAGTTATTTGATATGGACTCAATTGTAAATCGCACAATGTCTTTAGCAATTAATCCATTGTCATAAGATACTGTTAACTCAAATTCATATACTCCTTTCTCCAGATTGCTAACTTTTGTTTTTATGGAGTTTGGATTCTCTATGGTATAACTGGTTGGACCTGTTTTTTTTGACCATTGAATTTTTGCATTATCCATATTGATTATTTCACTATGTGTTCCTCTTACGAAAAAATACCCACTTAATATTAATTGTCTGTAGCTTGATGATAAGATTGCTTGTACATCTTCTCCTGCTGTAACAGTTAGAGTTGCATTTTGAGTAGTAGGTGTAGGTGGAGATGAGGGGGATGGAGAAGGAACAGGAATTGGAGTTGATGTAATTCGAGAATTTTCTAATGGAGCGTCATTTGAACAACTGTTACTAATAAACAGTACGACTACGCATACCAAAAGCCGGTAATAAATTGACCTTTTCATAATAAAAAAGATTTAGATGTGTGCAATAAGTTCTAATTTCTATTAAATGTAGGTTATCAATTTTGGGGTTTTCAGGATCGGATTTAGTTCATTTCGCTGGGATGTTAATCATTAATTTTTTTAAAAGTCAATAAGATTTTATCTTTTTTAAAAACCTAGATTTCAAATATTCCTAATCAAAAAGTTTCATATTAAAATTACGAAATATTTTTTTTGAGATTCTTAAATCTCTATTAAATTGTGTCGATGGACCAATATAAAAATAATCCTGCAAGTGTGCTTTGATTGGTGAAAAGTCCTCCAGATGGTGCAAGCGCAATTGATTGCAAACATTAGTGCTAGCATTCTGCTCGTACTCTCAACCACAATTAAAAAAACAAAAAACCCAACTGGCGCTCGTTTGTCTTAATCTCTGGTGCTTGCCTGCGGCGAGTACCTATTTACCTTGTTAAGACAAATCGTAGCGTTTGCAACGCGGATATTTAAGATGAAGGAACTTGTAAAACTCTATAAAAAAAGATACTCAGGGAAGTTATACTCCAATCGTAACCCAGATGAGTGGGATATGTAAGCGGTACGATAGCCCCGACCGCTAGGATATGTCAACGTTTCTATCGCGGAATTGCAATCCGTGCCCGTAAACACTGACAATACAAAACAGATTAAAACAAGAAACCACTTCATGGGAAGTGGTTTCTTATTTTTAACATCGAAAAATAGCCAATTTTATTTATTTGGTTTTATCAACAGTACATTTTTGTATTTTTTTCTAATGTCAATTAGATTGTGTTCGGCTTCCATACGAGTTTTGAAATTACCAACCCAAACTTTATAATTTGGCGTATTGAAAACTATAGTTCCGTCAGTGTCAGTGAATTCTTGTTTAAATCCTTTCAGAGTTTTCTTTGCGTTTTCGCTGTCTCCACTATAAATTTGGATTTTGTAAAGGTCATTTGCGGAGATTGAAACGTTTAGTTTTCGCTTTTCGTTGAGTAATTGCTCAAATTTCGGGTCTTGATTTATGGTTACATTTCGATCTTGAGCTTGTATACAACTAGAAGTGATTACTAAACCTACGGTATAAAAAAAGACTTGTTTAATAGCTAAAATTCTCATAATGTGATTGTTTTTATGCAAAAATAGTGTTTATAGAATAAAACGAAATATTAATTATTATTTAGAATTGATATAAATTGAATTTAAGACTATTTTAAGGTTTTGTGAATAGTTCTTAAGTCGTATTTTTGTGCAAGTTTTAAAGAATGTATTAGTTTTTTCTCAATGTATTATTAGAAAAAACCGTACCAATTTTAGTAGATAATCATTATACTATATGAAAAAGGTGGGTAACCATAATTCGATCTCAAGAAAATTATATTTAAGCTTAGGGCTTACTTTAGTTTTCTCTTTAGCATCAATTGCACAAACTGCGGCTCCGGCTGCAGCAACACCAGCACCTGCGGCAACTGCTGCTGTGTCAGGTGGTGATCCTGTAAAGGGAAAAGAACTTTTTAATGCGAATTGCGCAGCATGTCATAAGTTAGATGCTAAGGCAACAGGGCCTATGTTAAGAGGCATAGCTGCAAAATACGAAAAGGCTTGGTTTTATAAATGGATTCATAATAGTTCCGATTTAATTAAATCAGGTGATGCGCAAGCTGTAAAGGTTTACGAAGAAAATAATAAGTCAGTAATGACTGCTTTTCCTCAATTGTCTGAAGCGGATATTGATAATATCATTGCTTATACATCTGAGCCTAAAGTAGAAGCTGCTGCTCCTATTGGAACTGCATCAGTACCTGGTACAGCTGCTCCAGAAAGCGCTATTTCGAATAATGTTATTCTTGGTGCTTTAGGTTTAGTGATGGCTATGCTGATTGTTATGTTGTTCTTGGTGAATAAAGTTTTGACCAAAGTAGCTAAGGCTAATGGAATTGAAGTGGCTCCAAAAGAACCAACAATGCCAATTTGGAAAGCATTTGCAAGAAATCAATTTTTAGTTTTGGTAACTTCCATATTTTTACTTTTAACGGGAGCATATCTTGTTTATGGGTTTCTAATGCAAATAGGAGTAGATCAAAATTACGAACCTATTCAGCCAATTCATTATTCGCACAGAATACATGCAGGTAGTAATGGTATTAATTGTAAATATTGTCACTCTTCTGCTAGAGTTAGTAAGCATTCAGGAATTCCTTCTTTGAATGTTTGTATGAATTGCCACAAGAATATTGCGGAAGTTTCTGATACGACTGCTACTCCGGAATATTCAAAAGCTTTTTATGATGGTGAAATTCAAAAACTTTACAAAGCAGTGGGTTGGGATCAATCAACACAAAAATATACGGGTAAAACCGAGCCTGTAAAATGGATTCGTATTCACAATTTGCCTGATTTTGTTTATTTTAATCATGCACAGCACGTAGCTGTTGGAGGTATCGAATGTCAAACTTGTCATGGTCCTGTTCAGACTTATGAAATAATGAAACAATTTTCTCCACTTACAATGGGTTGGTGTATTAATTGCCACAGAAAGACGGAAGTCAAAATGGAAGGCAATGAGTATTATACTAAAATTCATGAAGAGCTTTCTAAAAAATACGGTGTAGACAAATTGACTGCAGCGCAAATGGGTGGTCTGGAATGCGGTAAATGCCACTATTAATCAAATTATTAAGATTTTAATATTTATATATGTCATCAAACAAAAAATACTGGAAAAGTGTTGAAGAACTAGACGAAAATAGTTCTATTGTTGAGGCGCTTAGAAATAACGAATTTGTTGAAGAAATTCCTACTGATGAATTTTTAGGAAATAAAGATGCGTTGTCATCTTCTTCTACAACACGTCGTGATTTTCTAAAGTACGTTGGGTTTAGTACTGCGGCAGCTACGCTTGCAGCTTGTGAAGGGCCAGTACATAAGTCTATACCTTATGTTCTGCAACCAGAACAAATCATTCCTGGAGTAGCAGATTATTATGCGACTTCTGTTTTTGATGGTTTTGATTTTGCTAATCTTTTAGTAAAAACACGTGAAGGGCGTCCTATTAAAATAGATAACAACACTATTGCAGGAGCTAAATTTGCTGCCAATGCTAGGATTCATGCGTCAATATTGTCATTGTATGACAGTATGCGTTTGAAAGAACCTAAAATTGAAGGTAAAAATGCAACTTGGTCTGCTGTTGATTCAAAAATAAAATCTAGTGTAGCTGATGCTAAAGCAAAAGGTGGTCAAGTAGTATTGTTAACTAATACTCTGGCAAGTCCTTCAACTGAAAAGTTGGTTGCTGATTTTATTTCTAAAAATCCAAATGCTAAACACGTCGTTTACGATGCGGTTTCTTCTTCGGAAGCATTAGATGCTTTTGAAACAGTTTATGGAGAAAGAGCTTTAGTTGATTATGATTTTTCAAAAGCTTCACTTATCGTTTCTGTAGGTGCTGATTTTCTTGGAGACTGGCAAGGTGGAGGATATGATTCAGGTTATGCTCAAGGTAGAATTCCGAAAAACGGAAAAATGTCTCGTCATTTCCAATTAGAATCAAATATGACTTTATCGGGTGCTGCTGCTGATAAGCGTTTTGCAATGTCAACTGCAAATCAAAAACAAGCACTTGTACTTATATACAATATCATTACTGGTTCTTCTGCAGCGGTAAGTTTAGATAGTAAATTTAATGCTGAAGTTACTAAGGCGGCTCAACAGTTAAAAGCTGCTGGTTCAAAAGGAGTTTTAGTTTCTGGAATTCAAGATAAAAACGCCCAATTATTAGTTTTAGCAATCAATCAAGTATTGGCTAGTGAAGCTTTTAGTACTTTGGGAACAAGACAGATTAGAAAAGGTTCAAACGAGAAAGTGACTCAATTGATTAATGATATGAAAGCGGGAAGCGTTCATACTTTAATTATGAGTGGCGTTAATCCTGTTTATACCCTAGCGGATAGTAAAGTCTTTGCTGATGCACTTAAAAAAGTTAAAACATCAGTTAATTTCTCTTTAAAAGAAGATGAAACTGCTTTATTAACTACAATTGCTGCTCCGGCTCCACATTATTTAGAGTCTTGGGGAGATTTAAGTTTGACAAAAGGTTCTTATAGTATAACACAGCCTACAATTCGTCCGTTATTCAACACAAAACAATTTCAAGAAATTTTATTGTCTTTGAATGGTGTTGCTGGTTCTTTTTACGATTATGTAAAAGGAAATGCTTTGACAATCGTTGCTGGTTCAACTTGGAATAAGGTATTACACGACGGTGTATTTGTTGGTGCGATACCATCAGCTTCCGCCGGTTCTGCTGATTATTCTGCTGCTGCAAATGCTTTAGCAGGATCAAAAGCTGCTCAATCATTTGAATTGGTGTTGTACACTAAAACTGGATTGGGTGATGGACAACAAGCTAATAACCCTTGGTTACAAGAATTACCAGATCCAATAACAAGAGTTTCTTGGGATAATTATGTTACTGTTTCGAATGCTGATGCTAAGAAATTAGGATTGTCAAATGAAATTGTTGCTAATGGTGGTTTGAATGGAAGTTATGCTACAATCACAACTGCTGACGGTTTAAAACTAGAAAATGTACCGGTTATTGTTCAACCAGGACAAGCTATAGGTACAGTAGGTTTAGCTTTAGGTTATGGTCGTAAAGCGGCTTTAAAAGAAGAAATGCAAGTAGGTTTAAATGCTTACTCGTTATATAAAGGCTATAATGATGTACAATCTGTATCAATAGCTAAAGCAGATGGTGAACACGAATTTGCTTGTGTTCAAGGTCAAAAAACATTAATGGGAAGAGGGGATATCATTAAAGAAACAACTTTAGAGATATTCAATACAAAAGATGCTGAATTTTGGAACGAGCAACCAATGGTATCTTTAGACCACAAGGAAGTAGCCGCTACATCAGTAGATTTATGGGGTTCATTTGATCGTTCTACTGGACATCACTTTAATCTATCTATTGACTTAAACGCTTGTACTGGATGTGGTGCTTGTGTAATCGCTTGTCATGCCGAAAATAACGTTCCAGTTGTTGGAAAAGCAGAGGTAAGAAGAAGTCGCGATATGCACTGGTTGCGTATTGACAGATACTATTCTTCTGAAAGTACATTTGCAGGAGATAACGAAAGAAAAGAGAATATTGCAGGTTTGTCTAGTTCATTGTCTACATTCAATGAAATGGAGAAAGCAGGGGATAATCCACAAGTTTCTTTTCAACCTGTAATGTGTCAGCATTGTAACCATGCACCTTGTGAAACAGTTTGTCCTGTGGCAGCTACCTCGCACGGTCGTCAAGGTCAAAACCAAATGGCTTATAACAGATGTGTTGGTACGCGTTACTGTGCTAATAACTGTCCTTATAAAGTACGTCGTTTTAACTGGTTCTTATATAATAAAAACAGTGAATTCGATTATCACATGAATGACGATTTAGGACGTATGGTGTTAAATCCAGATGTTAACGTTCGTTCTCGTGGAGTTATGGAAAAATGTTCTATGTGTATTCAAATGACACAAGCAACAATTTTAAATGCAAAAAGAGAAGGACGACCTATCGTAGATGGCGAATTCCAGACTGCATGTTCAAATGCTTGTTCTACTGGAGCAATGAAATTTGGAGATGTGAATGATACAGAAAGTGAAGTAACTAAGTTAGCTGCTGATGAAAGAATGTATCACTTATTAGAACATGTTGGAACAAAACCTAATGTGATTTATCATGTTAAAGTTAGAAATACCTAGTACAAAAATTATTAATTAAGAAACAATATAAAGGATTATGTCGTCTCACTACGAAGCAACCATTAGAAAACCTTTAGTTATAGGTGATAAATCTTATCACGACGTAACAGTAGATGTAGCTGCACCTGTAGAAGGTAAAGCAAACAAACATTGGTGGATTGTATTTACAATCGCATTAACCGCGTTCCTTTGGGGACTAGGTTGTATCATTTACACCGTATCTACAGGTATAGGAACATGGGGATTAAATAAAACTGTTGGTTGGGCTTGGGATATCACGAACTTCGTTTGGTGGGTAGGTATTGGTCACGCAGGAACCTTAATTTCTGCTGTATTATTACTTTTCCGTCAACGATGGAGAATGGCCATTAACCGTTCTGCGGAAGCAATGACTATTTTCTCTGTGATCCAAGCAGGTTTATTTCCAATTATTCACATGGGTCGTCCATGGTTAGCGTATTGGGTTTTACCTATCCCGAATCAATTTGGTTCACTTTGGGTAAACTTTAACTCGCCATTACTTTGGGATGTATTTGCAATTTCTACGTATCTTTCAGTATCATTAGTTTTCTGGTGGACTGGTTTATTACCTGATTTTGCTATGCTACGTGATAGAGCAATTACTCCTTTCAATAAGCGCATCTATTCAATATTAAGTTTTGGATGGAGCGGAAGAGCAAAAGACTGGCAACGTTTCGAAGAAGTTTCTTTGGTACTTGCAGGTTTAGCAACTCCACTTGTACTTTCTGTACATACTATTGTATCGATGGATTTTGCTACTTCAGTAATACCGGGATGGCATACTACAATTTTCCCTCCTTATTTTGTTGCTGGAGCCGTTTTCTCTGGATTTGCAATGGTAAACACCTTGCTTATTATTATGAGGAAAGTTTCTAATCTTGAAGCATACATTACCATTCAGCATATTGAATTGATGAACATCGTAATTATGATTACAGGTTCTATTGTTGGTGTTGCTTATATTACGGAGCTTTTTATCGCTTGGTATTCTGGGGTTGAATACGAACAATATGCTTTCTTGAACAGAGCTACCGGACCGTACTGGTGGGCATACTGGTCAATGATGACTTGTAATGTTTTCTCTCCACAATTCATGTGGTTCAAAAAATTAAGAACAAGTATTATGTTTTCTTTTATAATTTCAATTGTTGTAAATATTGGAATGTGGTTTGAAAGATTTGTAATTATCGTAACTT
The DNA here is from genome assembly GCF_017875765.1 of Flavobacterium sp. CG_23.5. NCBI lineage: Bacteria > Pseudomonadati > Bacteroidota > Flavobacteriia > Flavobacteriales > Flavobacteriaceae > Flavobacterium > Flavobacterium sp. CG_23.5. Next base: position 2,728,033 of record NZ_JAGGNA010000001.1, read on the forward strand.
CGTTACATAGAGATTATTTACCATCTTCTTGGACAATGTTCTCACCTACATTTGTAGATATTGGAATTTTCATTGGTACAATAGGTTTCTTCTTTGTTTTGTTTTTGTTATATTCTAGAACATTCCCAGTGATAGCTCAAGCGGAAGTAAAAACAATTTTGAAAGGAACGGGAGATAATCACAAAAGACAAAGAGAAGCAAATAAAGATTTACATCATGAGTAATAAAGTAATATACGCCATTTATAATGACGATGATATTTTGATGGATGCCGTTAAGAAAACTAGGGCAGCTCATTATCATATTGAAGAAGTTTTTTCTCCATTCCCTGTTCACGGATTGGACAAAGCGATGGGACTTGCTCCTACAAGATTAGCCATTTGTGCTTTTATCTATGGATTGTTAGGGTTGTCATTTGGAACATGGATGATGAACTATATCATGATACAAGATTGGCCTCAAGATATTGGTGGTAAACCAAGCTTTAGTTATATTGATAACATGCCTGCTTTTGTGCCAATTATGTTTGAAGAAACTGTATTTTTTGCAGCTCACTTAATGGTTATTACTTTTTATATGAGAAGTAAATTGTGGCCTTTTAAAGCAGCTGAAAATCCAGATGTTAGAACTACAGATGACCATTTTTTAATGGAAGTTGCTGTGCATGATAATGAAAGTGAACTAGTTTCCTTTTTTGAAAGCACAGGAGCAGTAGAAGTAAAAGTAATTGTAAAGAATTAATTGTCGATATGAAAAGTCTATATAAAATAACATTTTTAGTTTGTATTACTATTTTAGTTTCGTCTTGTCATGATAATTCAAGGCCTAATTACCAATACATGCCAAATATGTACGAAGCCGTAAGTTATGAAACTTACCAAGAATCGAATGCATTTAAGAACGGTAAAGAAGGTCAACTTCCTCCGGTTGGAACAATAAATAGAGGTTTTGAACCTTATGATTATGAAAATTCAACTGCTGGTTACGATTTAGCTAAAGCTAATTTACAGTCACCTTTAGATTCAATTTCTGAAAAGGATTCTGAAAAATCTAAAGAGTTGTACGAGATATATTGTGCAATTTGTCACGGTAACGAGGGTAATGGTAAAGGGAAGTTAGTAACACAAGGTAAATATTTAGGTGTTCCTAGCTACAAAGACAGGGTAATAACTGAAGGAAGTGTTTTTCATGTTCAAACTTATGGTTTGAATTCAATGGGTTCTTATGCTAATCAATTGAATTCGCATGAACGTTGGTTAGTAGCTTCTTACGTTATTAATCTGAAATCAAAATTATAATTGTTGAACAAACTGATCGTAATAGATATGTATACATTTTCAAGTAAATTAAAAACATTCTCTTTTGTCTTAATGGCCGTTGGTCTATTAGGAATAGGATATGGTTTTTTAACTGCACCAAAAGACATTCAAGAAGTAGAAAAAATTCTTGCTGCTGAAACTCATGGAGGTCATGGTGAAGCAAAACATGAAGTCTCAATTCCCGCAGGAGAGGCTCATGCTGAAATGGGAAAAACCAATGAAGTTAAAGAGGCAGCTGAACATAAAGAACACGCTGAACATGTTTTGCATCAATTGCAAAATAAACCTTGGGCTTCGATATATGTTGCTTGTATTTTCTTTATGTTGCTTTCAATGGGAGTTTTAGCTTTCTATGCAATACAACAAGTGGCGCAGGCAGGTTGGTCCCCAGTTTTGTTTAGAGTAATGCAGGGTATAACTGCTTATTTACCGGTGGGTTCTGTTATTTTTTTTATAATACTTATTATTTGTGGCTTAAATATTTTCCACTCAAACAGTCTGTTTATATGGTTAGACCCTGAAGTTGTTGCACATGATAAAATCATAGCTAATAAATCAGGATATTTAAACTTTCCTTTTTGGATTATTAGAGCAGCGATCTTTTTAGGTGGTTGGAATGTATATCGCTATTTTTCAAGAAAAAATTGTTTGGCACAAGATGAAGCATCTGATGATCTTTGGTACAAAAAGAATTTTAAAATGTCAGCGGCATTTCTTGTTTTCTTTATAGTTACTGAGTCTATCATGTCTTGGGATTGGATTATGTCAATAGACCCGCATTGGTCAAGTACCTTGTTTGGATGGTATGTTTTTGCTAGTTTCTTTGTTAGTGGAATTACAATGATTACAATGGTTTCTCTATACTTAAAATCAAGAGGTTATTTAGAGTATGTAAATACCAGTCATATTCATGATTTAGCGAAATTTATGTTTGGTATCAGCGTTTTTTGGACCTACTTATGGTTTTCACAATTCATGTTGATTTGGTATGCTAATATTCCAGAAGAGATCACCTATTTTGTAACTAGAATACAATTATATAATCTTCCGTTTTTTGGTGCTGTTGTTATGAATTTCTTGTTTCCTATTTTGATTTTGATAAATACTGATTTCAAAAGGATTACATGGATTCTAGTAATGGCTGGTACAGTAATTTTATTAGGACATTATATAGATTTCTTCAATATGATTATGCCTGGAACAGTTGGTGACAGATGGTTTATTGGTGTATCCGAAATTGCGTCCGTGTTTTTCTTCCTTGGATTATTTATTTATGTTGTATTCACAGCATTAACTAAAGCACCTTTGTTACCAAAAAGAAATCCATTTATAGAAGAGAGTAAACATTTTCATTATTAATATTTAAAATAAGTAAACAGATGACAAGTTTGTTGGTAATTATAGTTTTAGTTTTATTAGCCGTTGCTTTATGGCAATTGACGAAGATATTTGATCTTACTCAAGTAGGAACATATTCGGACAATTCTCAAATAGCGAACGATGATGATAATAATGTTCAGGGTTATTTGATGTTTGGTTTTTTAGCTTTCCTTTATGTTTTTACAATTTACGGATTGTTTAAATGGGGACCATTAGTTCTTCATACTCCTGCTTCAGCTCATGGTGGACAAGTGGATAATTTAATGAATATTACATGGGTTCTTATATTTACTGTTCAGGCAATAACTCAAGCATTATTATATTATTTTTCCTTTAAATATAGAGGTACAAAAGATTTAAAAGCATTGTATTTCGCTGATAATAACAGATTGGAAGCATTATGGAGTGTTATTCCTGCTGTAGTTCTTGCCGGTTTAATCCTATATGGTCTTTATGCTTGGACAAATATCATGTTTATTGATGATGAAGAAGATACTGTTGTTATTGAATTGTATGCACAACAATTTAATTGGACTGCACGATATGCCGGTAATGATAATGTTTTAGGTAAAGCTAACGTTAGACTGATAGAAGGGGTTAATACTCTTGGTGTTGATTTAGCAGATCCTTATTCGCAAGATGATGTTGTTGTTAAGGAACTGCATATTCCTAAAGGTAAAAAAATTCATTTCAAAATGCGTTCTCAAGATGTACTGCATTCAGCTTATATGCCTTATTTTAGAGCGCAAATGAACTGTGTACCAGGGATGGTAACTGAATTTGCTTATACACCTATCTACACAACTGAAGAATACAGAGAATTACCCTATATGGTAGAGAAAGTTGCAAATATTAATGCTATAAGAGCTAAGAAAAGTATTGATCTTGTTGCAAAAGGTGAAACGGCGCTTGACCCTTATTCTTTTGATTTTTTATTGCTTTGTAATAAAATATGTGGAGCTTCTCATTACAACATGCAAATGAAAGTAATTGTAGATACCCCAGAAGATTATAGAAAGTGGTTAAAAGAAAAAGCTACGTTAGTACAAGAAGTTAAAACAGCTAAAACTCCCACTGCTCCTGTTGATGGCGCTAAAGGAGCAGATTCTACTAAAGGTAAGGATACCGCAGCAGCTGTTGTTAAAATAGCAATGAAATAATTATTAAGAAAATTTAAAGTAAACGTATATGTCAGCAGAAGCTCACGGTCACGGACACGATCTAGAACACGAACACCATCATAAAGAGACTTTCATTACTAAATATATTTTTAGTATTGATCATAAAATGATTTCCAAGCAATACCTGATTACTGGTATTATTATGGGTGTTATAGGTATTATGATGTCTATGCTTTTTAGAATGCAATTAGCTTGGCCAGAACAATCATTTAAAATATTTAACGTATTATTGGGTGATAAATTTGCTCCTAATGGAGTTATGGCAAATGATATTTACTTAGCATTAGTAACGATACATGGTACCATTATGGTTTTCTTTGTATTGACTGCTGGTTTAAGTGGAACTTTCAGTAATTTATTAATTCCACTTCAAATTGGGGCGAGAGATATGGCTTCTGGATTCATGAATATGATATCGTATTGGATGTTCTTTTTGTCAGCGGTAATTATGTTGTGTTCGTTATTCGTTGAAGCTGGTCCTGCATCATCTGGATGGACAATTTATCCTCCTTTAAGTGCATTACCACAGGCTATTCCTGGTTCTGGTATGGGAATGACACTTTGGTTAGTGTCTATGGCAATATTCATTGCATCTTCTTTAATGGGATCTTTGAATTATATCGTTACGGTTATTAATCTTAGAACTAAAGGGATGTCTATGACTAGACTTCCATTAACAATTTGGACTTTTTTCGTAACTGCTATAATAGGTGTTGTTTCGTTTCCTGTTTTGTTATCAGCAGCTTTATTGTTAATATTTGATAGAAGTTTTGGAACATCTTTCTTCTTGTCTGATATCTACATTGCTGGAGAAGTATTGCATTATCAAGGTGGTTCACCTGTATTATTTGAACACTTATTTTGGTTCTTAGGTCACCCAGAGGTTTATATCGTAATTTTACCTGCAATGGGAATTGTATCTGAAGTGATGGCTACTAATTCTCGTAAACCAATTTTTGGTTACAGAGCGATGATTATGTCCGTTTTGGCGATTGCATTTTTATCTACAATAGTTTGGGGACACCATATGTTTATATCAGGAATGAATCCATTTCTAGGTTCAGTATTTACTTTTACAACATTATTGATCGCTATTCCTTCAGCGGTAAAAGCTTTTAACTGGATTACAACTCTATGGAAAGGTAATTTGCAATTAAATCCTGCGATGTTATTTTCTATTGGAATGGTTTCTACCTTTATCACTGGTGGTTTAACAGGAATTATTCTTGGAGATAGTACTTTAGATATTAATGTACATGATACTTATTTTGTTGTAGCTCACTTCCACTTAGTAATGGGTATTTCTGCACTTTACGGAATGTTTGCTGGTGTTTATCACTGGTTTCCTAGAATGTACGGAAGAATGATGAATAAAAACTTAGGATATGTTCACTTTTGGGTATCTGCAATCACTGCTTATGGTGTATTTTTCCCAATGCACTTCATAGGGTTAGCAGGTTTACCAAGACGTTATTATACAAATACTAACTTTCCATTATTTGATGATTTACAAAACGTAAACGTTCTAATAACAACATTTGCCTTAATTGGAGGTATTTTTCAATTGGTTTTCTTGTACAACTTTTTCAGTAGTATTTTCTACGGTAAAAAATCAGTTCAGAATCCTTGGAAATCTACTACGCTGGAGTGGACTGCCCCAGTAGAACATATCCATGGTAACTGGCCAGGAGAAATTCCGGAAGTGCACCGTTGGCCTTACGACTACAGTAATCCTGCACACGATGTGGATTTCGTTCCTCAAAATGTACCGATGAAAGAAGGTGAAGAAGTTTTGCACCACTAAAAAATATTTAAAAGCCTCTGCGAAAGTAGAGGCTTTTTTTGTGATCTTTTTCTATTAGCTATTCTTTTAATAGCTTGATTTCTTTCATTTTTTTTAACTTTTTCATGCATTTATAATTTATAATTTATAATTCAAAATTGCTTTGCTATCTTTGTTAAATGAATGAAAATTTAGATCCAACTACTGACGGTTATAATTCTGAAGAACTCGATCTTGAAAAAAGATTAAGGCCACTTTCTTTCAATGATTTTGCAGGTCAAGACCAAATATTAGAAAATTTAAAGGTTTTTGTGCAAGCGGCAAATCAAAGAAATGAAGCACTAGATCATACGCTGTTTCATGGACCTCCAGGTTTAGGAAAAACTACCTTGGCAAATATCCTTGCCAATGAATTAAATGTGGGTATCAAAATCACTTCAGGACCAGTTTTGGACAAGCCAGGAGATCTGGCTGGTTTATTGACTAATCTTGAGGAAAGAGATGTTTTGTTTATCGATGAAATTCATCGCTTAAGCCCTATCGTTGAAGAATATTTATATTCGGCAATGGAGGATTTCAAAATAGATATCATGATTGAATCTGGACCTAACGCAAGAACCGTTCAAATCAATCTAAATCCTTTTACGTTAATTGGAGCAACAACGCGATCCGGCTTGTTAACAGCTCCTATGAGAGCTCGTTTCGGAATCGCTTCGCGTCTGCAATATTATACAACTGAATTACTGACTACGATTGTCGAAAGAAGCGCCAGTATCTTTAAAATGCCTATTTCGATGGAAGCCGCTATCGAAATTGCAGGACGAAGTAGAGGAACTCCACGTATCGCTAACGCTTTGCTGCGCCGCGTTCGTGATTTTGCGCAAATCAAAGGGAATGGAACTATTGACATTGAAATTGCTCGTTATGCACTAAAAGCGCTTAATGTGGATGCCCATGGCTTAGATGAAATGGACAATAAAATACTGACGACCATAATAGATAAATTTAAAGGCGGACCGGTTGGCTTATCAACTTTGGCAACAGCCGTATCCGAAAGTAGTGAGACCATCGAGGAAGTATATGAACCTTTCTTGATTCAAGAAGGTTTTATCATGAGAACACCCAGAGGACGAGAAGTTACTGATAAAGCGTATAAACATTTAGGGAAAATAAAAACCAATATTCAAGGTGGTTTATTTTAGGTTTTAGGAGCTTTTTCCTGCTATTCGCTTCAATCTTTTTCTCCTCGCAAGGGCGAGTCAAAAAAGGATTTCCACTTCTATCAGGGCTATTTTTCAGGGATTATTAACTTTATATTTTTATCATCGATAATAAATCAAAATACACGCAATTTATAAAATCCGAAGCGCAACGTCTCGGATTTTTGTCTTGTGGTATTTCTAAGGCTGAGTTTTTAGAACAAGAAGCTCCAAGGTTAGAAAATTGGTTAAAGAATAATAGGAATGGAGAAATGTCCTATATGGAAAATCATTTTGACAAGCGTCTAAATCCAACCCTGCTTGTTGATGATGGCAAGAGTGTAATATCACTGCTATTAAATTATTATCCGGAGCAACTTCAATCCGAAATTGTCGGAAGCGATTCCTATAAAATCTCAAAATATGCTTATGGACAGGATTACCATTTTGTAATCAAGGAAAAATTAAAAGAATTGCTTTTTTCTATTCAGGAAACGATAGGAGATGTTTCCGGACGTGCATTTGTGGATTCGGCACCCGTACTTGATAAAGCTTGGGCGGCCAAAGGCGGGCTGGGATGGATAGGAAAAAATAGTAATTTGCTAACCCAAAAAGTAGGATCCTTTTACTTCATTGCGGAGCTAATTATTGACTTAGATTTAGAATACGATTATATCACAACAGATCATTGCGGAACTTGTACGGCCTGTATCGACGCGTGCCCTACAGATGCCATCGTTGCGCCATACATTGTTGATGGCAGTAAATGCATCTCCTATTTCACCATCGAACTAAAAGAGAATATTCCACAAGATATGAAAGGAAAGTTTAATGATTGGGCTTTTGGCTGCGATATATGCCAAGATGTTTGTCCATGGAATAAATTTTCAAAAGCACATAATGAACCTTTATTTAATCCAAATCCAGAACTGTTTTCCATGACTAAAAAAGATTGGAAGGAAATCACCGAAGAAACTTTTAGAATAGTTTTTAAAGATTCCCCTTTAAAAAGAGCAAAATTTTCAGGTTTGAAAAGAAACATTGATTTTCTGCAAAGATAGCAAATGATATCAATGGAATACTTAGGAGAAATTTGATGTTCATTATTTTCTAACGGAGGACTCTCTAATAACTGTACTGGTATCTAATTCAATAGTTTTTGGGCTAAAAGGAATTCCTTCCTTATGACATATCATTTCTTCCATTAATAGGTTAAAAGATGCTACACCCATTTCGTGGCTAGGTTGCTCCACGCTGCTTAATTTTGGGGTAAGTACTTGCGACATAAACCAATTGCTAAAGCCTATTACGGCGACTTGATCAGGAACTTTTATGCCGTTATTATTAAAATAGGTTAATACACCAACAGCAACTAAATCAGTAATTGCAAAAATTCCGTCGACATCTGGGTTGTCTTTCATTATTTGTTTGGCAAACTCAAGTCCTTCTTCAAAATTTACTTTTTCACAAGTATAAACTAATTTTGAATCGAAAGGAATGTTGTTTTTTTCTAAAGCTTTCTTATATCCAATATAGCGGTCTATGGAATTTTGCGGGTTTAAAGGACCTCGAATATTAGCGATTTTTTTACAGCCAGCATCTATTAGATGTTGAACAGCGTTGAACGCTGCCTTCTGATCATCAATTATTACTTTAGAGCAGGAAATTAATTTGTTGATTTTATCAAACATAACAAAAGGAATATTCCGATCGATTATTTCCTTGATATGATCGTCATTATTTGATTCGTTAGAAAGTGAAATAATAATACCATCAACTCTTTTGTTAATAAGGAGTTCAACTTGTTTTTTTTCTAATTCTAACGATTCATTAGATTGCAAAATGATAACTAAATAACCGTTTTTTTCCGCTTCATCAATAATTGCATTAACTACATTCGAAAAAAAATGGTGCACTACTTCGGGAATAATTAAACCAATAGTTTTGGATTCTTTTGTTCTTAAATTTACGGCAAAGCTATTTGGAGTATAATGTAGCGTTTGTGCAAGATCAATTACTGCTTTTTTTGTTTTTGCACTTACATCTGGATAGTTTTTCAAAGCTTTTGAAACAGTAGTAATTGAAATCCCCAATTTAGTTGCAATTTCTTTAAGTGTAATATCTTTCATGAATCTATTTTGTGCTTATATAAGATTAAAAAATATTTTGCGATAAACTGGTTTTTTTCACTCACTATAAGTATAATTTATACTTATGACAAAACGCGTATACCTTAAAATATTCTTTACCAAGGTATTAATTTTAATCTTATTTCTAAAGAATTTAGCAAAATAAACAAATTAATCGAGATTAGTTAAATGAGAGGGAAAGTACTTAATTTCAATATTTTTTACGTAGACTCTCTTTCAATTATACTTGTTTCCAGTTCAATTACTTGGAACGTTATAGGTTCTTTGTTCTTTTTTAGATTTATTTCATCAAATAAAATGGAGGCAGATTTCTTTCCAATTTCAAATGCTGGCTGATCAATTGTGCTGAGTTTTGGAGTGATAATAGAGGACATAAACCAATTGCTAAATCCAAAAACAGCTACTTGTTTTGGAATTTCGATACCAACTTCATTAAAATATTTAATGATTCCAATGGCAACCAAGTCTGTCACGGCAAATATGGCGTCAATTTCCGGATGTTCAGCTATTGCTTTTTTAGCATTTTCGTAACCGTCTTCTAGATCCGTATTGTTATCACATAAGAACACGAGTGAGGAATCGTAGATAATGTTGTTGTCCTCAAGTGCTTTTTTGTAACCTAAAAAACGATCAATGGAATTTTGAGGCATGTAAGACCCTCGGAAGTGTGCAATTTTTTTATATCCTTTTTTTATAAGATAACATACAGCATCGTAAGCTGCCTTTTTATCATTTATGCTAACTTTAGAGCAGTTAACTATTTTTGCAATTTTATCAAAAAGTACTAAAGGAGTATTATGGGCGTGAATAGATTTTAAATGATCAAATTCCCCAGTTTCATTGGATAATGACATTAAAATTCCATCAACTCTTTTACTTAATAAAAGATCGATTTGTTTTTTCTCCAGTTCATATTTTTCATTTGATTGTAAAATAATAACTAGATAATTCCTTTTCTCTGCTTCTTCAAGAATTCCTTCAATTACATGTGAAAAAAAATCGTGCATGACAGTAGGTATAATTAAACCTATAGTTTTAGACTCTTTAGTTCTTAGATTTACTGCAAAGCTATTGGGCGTATAATGTAAGGTTGTTGCTAAATCTACAACCGCCTTTTTTGTTTTCGGGCTAACATCAGGATAATTTTTAAGTGCCTTTGAAACAGTTGTAATAGAAATTCCAAGTTCAGTGGCAATTTGCTTGAGAGTGGTGTCTTTCATGAATGCCAAAATTTTAAAGTAAAAAACTGTTTCTTCCAAACAAACTTACAATTTTAATTTGTAAATCTATTCGTAAAAAACAGTTTAGCTTTAAATATTTAATGCTGCATTATTAGCCTCTATTTAAGAGATTTAAGTTGGCAATAGCATTTATTTTAGTTCTACTATTTGCGCTTCATATGGTTGTAAAATATTCATTTTTTTAATTTTATAATTGCCTAAAATTATTTTAGATTTAGCGATCGGAATTTTGATATTATAAGGTGCATTCTTTTCTGAAAAGTTTAATAAAACTAATATTTTTTTACCATTTAACTCTCTTGTGTAGGCAAAAACACTTGGGTTTTCTTTATCTAAAAGTGTATACTTTCCGTAAACGAGAGCAGGTTCCTGCTTGCGTAATTTCACCAATTTTCTGAAATAATTTAATACTGAATTGGAATCTTTTTCTTGTGCTTCGGCATTTATCGTTTTATAATTTGGATTTACTTTTAACCACGGTTTCACGGTTGTAAATCCAGCATTTTTTTCTGTGTTCCATTGAAATGGGGTACGGCTATTTTCTCTTGAGGATTGTTTTTGTATATCTAAAAAAGCATGTAAATCGCCCCCTTTATTTTTTATTCCAATGTATTTATTTCGGGTATCCACATCCTGATAATCTTCAATAGAATCGAATCGAATATTGTCCATTCCTAATTCATCACCGTTGTAATAGAATGGTGTCCCCCGCATTGTTAGTACAAATGTTGAAAGCATTTTAGAAGATAACTCTCTAAATTGAGGAGTGTCATTTCCAAATTTACTGACCATTCTAGGTTGATCATGATTGGCTAGAAAGATTGACAACCAACCTTTATCTTTAAATTTATCATCATATTTAGAAAAAATGGCTTTGTATTTTACTAAACCAAAATCCTTTAAATGTTTGCCAACATCTACGCTTTCGAAATGGTACGCTATATTTAATTCTTTACGGTCTGGATCTACAAATTTCATTGCGGCTTCAGGCGAATCACCAGCGCCTTCAGCAACAGTCATGGCGTTTGGGTATTTGCTTAAAACCTCTTTATTCATTTCCTGAATATAATCATGCAAATGAGGTCCATTTAGGTAATATTTTATTATTGCTGCAGGAGTATTTACGATTTCTTTTGGTAAATCTGGAAAAGTATTGTCTTTTGAAATAAATTGAAAGGCGTCCATTCTAAAACCGTCAATACCTTTATCTAACCAAAACTTCATAATAGCATACACTTCCTGCCGTAATTTTGGGTTTTCCCAATTCAAGTCGGGTTGTTTTTCAGAAAAATAATGAAGGTAATAAGAATTCGTTTGTGCATCAAATTTCCAAGCGTCACTATTTAAGTCAAAAAAGCTCCATCGATAAGGTGGTTTGCCTTTTTCAGCCGGCCACCAATGGTAATAATCCCTGTATTTATTATCTCTTGATTTTCTGCTTTCTTGAAACCATTTATTCTCATCGGAACTATGGTTCACTACTAAATCCATGATTAATTTAATCCCTCGTTTATGCATTTCTTTTAGCATAACATCAAAGTCTTCCATGGTGCCAAAATCTTTCATGATTTCTCGATAATTACTAATATCATAGCCATTATCATCATTTGGAGAGGCGTAAATAGGATTTAACCAAACGGCATCTATACCGAGACTTTTAACGTAATCTAATTTGGATATAATTCCTTTTAAATCTCCTACACCATCGCCATTACTGTCCTTAAAACTGCGAGGGTATATTTGATATACAACAGCTTCTTTCCACCACTTTTTCTGCAAGGCATCTGGTAATTCCACTTTTTGTGAATTAACTAAATTGGTTGCTAACAGAATGAATGCCATTTTTAAAATGTTGTTTTTCATTTTTATAAATTTTTAAAAGGTAATTTCTATTTTATTGCCAAAACAACTGCTTCATAGGGCTTTAGTTCTAATCCGTTACTGGATTTTGTATAATTTCCTATCAGTAATTTTGCATTTTTAAGATTTATTTTTGTATTTAATTTTGCTTTTTTGCTTCTAAAATTTAGCATTACCAAAACTTTTTTTCCATCCAATTCTCTCGTGTAAGCATAAATATTAGGATTTTTGGCGTCAATTAAAGTGTATTTTCCATAAATTAAAACAGGATTGTTTTTTCGTAATTTTACCATTTTCCTGAAATAATTTAGCACAGAATTCGGATCTTTGTCTTGAGCTGCAGCATTCAAAGTAACATGATTATCATTTACTTTTAACCAAGGTTCACTAGTTGAAAAACCGCCGTTTTTCGAATCATTCCATTGAAAAGGAGTTCTTCCGTTGTCTCTGGCACCACCTGTTTTTTGGTCTTCAATAAATTGTTTCAAATTACCTCCTGTATTTTTTAATCTTTCATATTCGGCCAAAGTTTCAATATCTTTGTAGTCTTCTATTTTATTAAATTTTGCGTTGGTCATTCCTATTTCATCACCATTGTAATAATAAGGAGTTCCTTTCATCGAAAGTAAAAAAGTAGTCAACATTTTTGAAGAATAGTCTCTAAATTCAGGCGAATCATTTCCCCAACGAGAGGTCATTCTGGGTTGGTCGTGATTTCCTAAATAAATGGTTCCCCAACCTTTTTTGTCGTATACAGCATCCCAATCAGAATAGATTTTCTTGAATTCGACCAAACTCCAATTTGGATTCATTTTTTTGAAATAACCCGTAACATAACCTAGGTTTGTCCCGTCAAAATGATACCCCATGTTCAATTCGTGTCGCTCTGGATCTACAAAATTCAAAGCAGTAGATTTTAGCATTCCTGCGCCTTCGGCAACAGACATCACATCGTATTTACTCAAAACTTCTTTGTTCATTTCTTGTAAATAATTATGCAAATTAGGATTGCTGGCAAAATAAACATCCCATCTTCCTTCGTATTTTGAGTCAAGTTCTTCCTTAGTGATTACGGGAAAAGTAGTGTCTTTTGCTATGAACGGAATCACATCCATTCTAAAACCGTCGATTCCTTTTTTGAACCACCAGTTCATCATAGTGTAAATTTCCTGACGAACTTTTGGATTCTCCCAATTTAAGTCAGGTTGTTTGTAATTGAAATAATGCAAATAGTACGAATCGGTTGTTTTGTCATATCTCCAGCCGCTTCCGTCGGCCTCAAATGCGCCCGGACGAAATGCAGGTTTTCCTTTTTCAGCTGGCCACCAATGGTAATAATCTCTATACGGATTGTCTCTCGATTTACGGCTTTCCTGAAACCATTTGTGTTCATCACTACTGTGGTTGACGACCAGATCCATGACCAATTTTAGTCCTCTTTGGTGCATGCCTTTTAACAAAGCATCAAAATCTTCCATGGTTCCGAATTCCTTCATAATGGCTTGATAATCCGAAATATCGTAGCCGTTATCAGCATTTGGGGATCCATATATGGGATTTAGCCAAACGACATCAATTCCCAAACTTTTAATGTAATCTAATTTTGATATTATTCCTTTGATATCCCCAACTCCATCGCCATTCGAATCTTTAAAACTGCGAGGGTATATTTGATAAACAACTGCTTCTTTCCACCATTTTTTTTCAATTGGAGCTTTTTTTTCTTGGGCTACTGCTGGTTTAAATAGTAAACAACTAAAGAGTATTGGTAAGACAAATAAGATGTTTTTTGGTTTCATATAATTATGATTTAGTTGTGGTTTTAAAGTTATTTTCTGTTGTGACTAGTTTTGATGACTCAAATAAAAGATAGCAATTTGCATTTTTTTTTTAATATTTTGGCACTGTTGTAAATCGATAACGTTATCGAAATATCGAAAACGTTATCGGTGATAAAATTGAGAATCTTAAATGAATATTTAAATTTTTAAGAAATAAATGATTTAAGTTTGGAATTATTATTAAAAACAAAAATTATGATTTCAAATTTTAAAGTTTTGTTCTTGCTAGTTTTAGCAGGCCCAGTTGTTTTTGGACAAGCAAAATCTGATGAATGGCATCTGTATGCAAATTCCAGATCGAATTATTATGGAGTTGCTATGGCAAATGGTCAAATAGGAATTGTTACAGATGATACACCTTTAAAAACAAAAGAAATTATCCTTAATGGTGTGTACGACGGAAGCCCTGAAAATGGTATCAGTAGAATTGTTCGAGGTATAGAATTTTTGAATCTACATTTGACGATAAATAATCAAATGATAAAATCAGACAATATAGATAATTGGAGTCAAGTGGTTTCAATGAAAGAGGGGACGAGTACCACTTCATTTTCGTTCAAAGATTTGGCAAATATAAACTATACGATATTAGCGAACAGGGCGGTTCCTTATTCGGCTATGGCGATTGTAGAAATTACACCTAGTAAAGACATCGAAATTATCGCCAATAATTACATGACTGTTCCCGAAGAATTGAAAGGAGCAAAGAGTCAATTTCGAGTATTAAAAGACAATCAATATTTGATGCCAGTTTTTGGAACAACAGCTAAAACTTTAACCGGGAAATATACGGTTTCAGCATCTACAACATTTCTATTTGATGGACAAAGCGAAACTTTAAAACAAACCGGAAATGAAGTTGGCTTTACTAAAAAACTCTTAAAAGGGCAAAAATATAGATTTGCCATTGCGGGTGGAATTTGTACCTCTAAAGACATTACGGATCCGTTAAACGAGTCCGAAAGACAGCCTATCTATGCGCTGCAACAAGGAATCGATAATTTGCTGAATCGCCATAGACAAGCATGGGGCGAATTATGGAATACAGGCGATATTCAAATCGAAGGGGATTTAGATGCACAACAACGCGTTCGTTTTGCTTTGTACAATTTATATTCCTTCATCCGTCCTGAAACCAGACAAAGCATTGCTCCAATGGGATTATCTTCTCAAGGCTATAATGGACATATTTTTTGGGATTCAGAACTTTGGATGTATCCTACGCTTTTAGCTTTACAACCAGATATGGCTAAGTCTTGCTTAGATTATCGTTCAGATCGTTTGCAAAAAGCCAAACAAAAAGCAACAATTTATGGCTATAAAGGCGCAATGTATCCTTGGGAATCTGATGATACTGGCGAGGAAGCTACACCTACATGGGCTTTGACAGGAATTTTTGAACAACACATTACAGCCGACGTATCTATTGCATTTTGGAACTATTACGCTTTAACTCAAGATAAATCTTGGTTGAAAAAAGAATGGGCCGTTTTGAAAGAAACTGCAGATTTTTGGGTAAGTCGAGTAGTTAAAAACCAAGATGGAAGTTTTTCTATATTGAATGTAGTTGGGGCTGATGAATATGCGCAACATGTTGATGATAATGCTTTTACAAATGCTTCTGCTATTGAATCTTTAAAAAATACTATTAAAGCTGCGAAAATCTTAAATGAACCAATTAATCCCAAGTGGGCGGAAGTGTCAGAAAAATTAGCAATTCATAAAGAAAATGGAATAACCCAGAATTATAAAGGATACAAAGGACAGATGATAAAGCAAGCCGATGTGAATTTATTAGCATACCCTTTACATGTTATTACAGATAAAGCGCAAATTGAAAAAGATCTAGAATATTATGCGGGGAAAATTGATCCAAAAGATGGTCCGGCTATGGCTTCTGGAGTTTTATCTGTTTTATACGCGCGATTGGGTGATAAAGAAAAAGCATATAACTATTTTGTAAAATCCTATTTACCTAACAGTCGCCCTCCTTTTGGTGTGTTTTCTGAATCGGCAAATAGTAATAATCCTTATTTTGCAACAGGCGCCGGTGCTATGCTTCAAGCTGTAATTTATGGTTTTGGAGGTGTGGAACAAACAGATCAAGGATTGAAATACAACAAGGGACTTTTACCAAAAAAATGGAAGTCTTTAAAAATTATAGGAATTGGAGTTGATAATAAAACAATAACAATAGAATAATAGTAAAACAATTTTTTGAGCCATCCATTCCGGGTTTTTAATCATAGGTATTTGATTTAAAATCCGAAATGGGTGGCTTTTTTTTATGGTAAATAATAAAAATATTTTTAATTTAACTTTTTTGAGATGCGAAAAGTTAAATTAAGACTTTACAATCAGATGTTTAGCTTAATTCTGCTTGATTATGATCTTTTCTTAATATATTTAATTTTGTGAAATATTCATAAATAACGCATTTCCATTGAAGAATAGTCAGCATTTTTTTTAAAGTAGTATTTTTTTTAATAAATGTGTAAATCTTTATTCCTGCAAAACAAGTTGAAATTTAAGAATAGATATTTTTTTGTTTGTTTTATTATATTATTTATAACTTTACTATTAATATTTTGAAGTATATGTTTTTAAAAACGAAAACGTTTTCGGCTTAACGAAAACGTTATAGTTGTATAAAATCCTAATATTATCACAAAATTATAACTATGTTTGATATCAAAATTAAAACAAACCAATCAAAAAATTATTAACCAACTTATTTATTACGTATGAAAAATAGTCTACTTAAAGGCTTGATGGTGTTTCTAACGATGCTGTGTGCCAGTTTGACTTATTCGCAAGATGTGTCAGGTACGGTATCTGACTCTAGTGGTCCTCTTCCAGGGGCTTCTATATTAGTAAAAGGAACAACTAGCGGAGCACAAACAGATCTTGATGGAAAATTTACAATCAGAAACGTTGGACCAAATGCGGTTTTAGTTTTTAGTTACATAGGTCTTAAAACTCAAGAAGTAAATGTAGCTGGGAAAACTTCAGTAACGGTTCTGTTAAAAGAGGATTCAGCTGAATTAAAAGAAGTAGTGGTTATAGGTTATGGAACTGTTAAAAAGAAAGACGCTACGGGTGCAGTTGACCAAATTAGCTCAAAAAGTTTTGACAATATTTCTGCAGCTTCACCTGCAGATTTGTTAAAAGGTAAAACCGTAGGGGTTCAAGTAACTTCCTCAAGTGGTGAGCCGGGAGCTGGAGTATCTATTAGAATTAGAGGAAATTCCTCAATTCGTTCAGGGAATGGACCTCTTATTGTTATTGATGGTGTACCACAAGAAGGCGGAAATGTTTCCTCTGGCGGTAGTGATATTGGTTTAGGAAGTTCTAGTGCTAGAAACCCGCTTAACTTTATTAATCAAAACGATATTGAAAGTATGAGTATTCTTAAAGACGCTTCTTCAACAGCTGTTTATGGTTCTCGTGGAGCAAATGGGGTAATCGTTATTACAACTAAAAAATCAAAATCTAAAGAACCTGAACTTACTTATAGTACTTCTTTTCAATCAAGCAAATATAGCAGCGATTTAGATGTAATGAGTGCTGGAGAGTATGTTGCTTTAGGCGGTACAGATAGACTTTCAAGAGGGTACAACTGGAAAGATGCAATCCTTCAAAAAGGTTCTGCTATAAATCACGATTTGTCTTTTTCTAAATCTACAGATAATTCAAGCACGAGGGTTTCCTTTGGTGCAAGTAACTCAGATGGGATTGTTAAAAATACAGGTTTAGACAAATATACTGCTTCCTTATATAATTCAAATGATTTTTTTGGAGGCGCTTTAAAAGTAGAATCAAGAATCTTATATGCAGGACTAAAGGATCGAGCTACATTAACTTCTAACAATGTAGGTTACGTTGGAAATGTTATAGGAACCGCTTTATACTGGGATCCTACTTTGCCTATTTATAATGCAGACGGAACTTATTATTCACGCGGAAATAACGGTCCTCAAGGACCAGTAGATGATGATTACCTTAATCCTGTACAATTGCTAAATTCATATAATGATTATACAAATACAAATAAAATTATAGGTAGTATTAACTCAATTGTAAAAATCAACAGTCATTTAAAATATCAGTTCTTATTTGGTATTGAAAATTCTAATTCTACAAGAAAAAGCCAATTATCACCCTCAATTCATATAAAAGATGTGGCACAAGCGACACAAGGTGGGGTTAAAAAATATGGAGCGGCACAAATTTCTGAGCAAAGTAGATTTAATAAAACTTTTGAGCACACGTTAAATTATAACAATTCTTTTGGAGATAATTTTACTTTAGACGCTTTGTTAGGGTACTCGTACTATGATTATAATGCAAGTGGCCTTAATGCAAGTGGTAAAGGATACGATGCTGCTCAAACCAATTTAATTGATAATATTGAAGGAGGATTTCAACAGGAGTATAGAGCAGATTCTTTTAGAAATAGAAGTGAATTGCAATCTTATTTTGCTAGATTCAATGCTACTTTGTATAAAAAATTGATTGTAACTGCAACTATTCGTAGAGACGGTTCTACAAAACCAGGTGTTAATGCCAAATATGATAATTTCCCATCTGTGGGTGTTGCCTACAAAATTGTTGAAAACAAAGAAGGCTTGCTTAACGATTTCAAAATTAGAGGAAGTTATGGTATTACTGGTAATCAAGAATTCCCTACAAACTCAGCTGTTGCAAGATCGTCGTATGGTTTAAATGGTTCATTGAATCTTGACAGTAATGGTAACTCTGATTTAAAATGGGAGACTACGACATCAAGCGGTGTTGGAGCAGATTTTACCTTGCTAAATAACAGATTGAATGGTACGTTTGATTATTATATGAGAGATACTAAAGATCTTATTTTCCCGATTCCATCAGCGGCTACACAACCTGGACCACCATCGCCTCGTTACAAAAACTTACCTGGTAATTTAATCAACAAAGGATTTGAGGTTTCTTTAGGATATAAAGTAATAGACAAAGAAAATTTCACTTGGGATGTTTCAGGTAATGCTTCTTTCCAAACTAATAAAATGACTAATTTCGCTGGTTTCTTGCAGACAGGAGCTATAAATGGTCAAGGATTGTCTAATGCCTATGCAGAAGTAATTACTAATGAAAAACCTATTTATTCTTATTATATTTATGAATTTAGAGGGTATGCCGCAGATGGTTCATCAATTTATGCTGATGCCGCTGGAAATGACTCAGGTCTTGGGACCGCATCTAAATCTATATTAGACAAACAACCATTACCAAAAATGAACCTTGGTTTTTCCACCAGCTTGACCTTTAATAACTTTGATGCTGCGGTTTCATTTTATGGTGCTTTTGGTCATTATATATATAACAATACAGCAAACGCCTATTTCTTTAAGGGCGCTTTCTTAGGAGGTAAAAATGTGACTTCAGAGGTAGCTTCATCTGCACAAGCACAAGGGGATCCTAACTCCCCATCTACTAAATATTTAGAAAAAGGAGATTTTTTACGTATGGGTAACTTATCTTTTGGTTATAGTTTCAGAGGAGCGGCAGTATTAGAAAAGGCGAAAATTAAATCTGCTCGTTTATTTGTAAACGGATCTAACTTGTTATTATTTACTAAATACAAAGGATTTGATCCTGAAGTAGATACTGACAAACAATTGGGAGGTGTACCTTCTGCAGGTATGGATTATTTAGCTTATCCTAAAGCGAAAAGTGTGTCGGTCGGACTTAATGTAACGTTTTAATTTTAAAAAAAATGAAAAAAATAAGATTTATAAAAGGCTTATTATTTGTTAGTACTTTAACTCTAGCAGTGGGTTGTACTAATTTAAATGAGGAAGTATTAGATGGTGTACAGATAAAATCATCTACAGGAGCTTCAGGCTCTGTAAACACGGGTGCTTTGTTAGCAAAGACCTATGAGGGTTTGAGAGATTTTAATGGACAAGGAGGGGTGTTTACCTTAGACGAAATGTCTACAGATGCTCTAGCAGGCCCTACTCGTGGTGGGGACTGGGACGATAATGGAGCGTTGAGACAAATGCACACACACACCTGGGCGCCTGATCATATTGAGGTAAAAAGTGCATGGAACTCATTATTATCTAACGTGTATAACTGTAATGTTATAATTGAACAAGGGGGTACTGCCTCTCAAATTGTAGAAGCTCGTTTTTTACGTGCATTTTATTATTATAATGTGGTCGATTTGTTTGGTCAAGCACCCTACAGACCAGCTGGTTCTCCACTTGAGGATGATCCTAAAGTGTGGACAAGAACTGAAGCAACAAAATTTTGCATTGATGAGCTAGAAGCAGTTATTGGCGGTTTGCCAGCACGTGTAGCAGGAGATGCAAGTATTGCGAGTAAAGATGCGGGTCATTTCTTGTTAGCAAAATTGTATTTGAACAAAGCTGTTTTTGAATCAGCAGATGCTTCCGGTGCTATTACTTTTGCTGCAGCTGACATGACCAAAGTAGTACAGCACATTGATGCAATGACTAACACATTAGCTTCGAATTATTGGAAAAATTTTGCTCCTGATAACAACACTTCTAATGAAATTGTTTTTAGTTCTAAAAACATTCAAGGAGGCGCCGGCGGAAATACCCAGTCCAGATGGAGAATGTCTCAACATTAC